>NZ_JAGIOC010000001.1:1521167-1825400 GCF_017876515.1 Brachybacterium fresconis
CTCGGCGCGGGTGAGGGCATTGAACAGGGTGGACTTGCCGACGTTGGGCAGTCCCACGATTCCGATAGTAAGAGCCACGGGAGGAGATTCTACGGGGCCGTGGTCGGCTCCGCCGCCGCGTTCCGGGTGAGTTCGAAGACCCCGACCGGGGCGTGGCCCTGCAGCCCCTCTCCAGGCGCGTGCCATGAGCCCCTCTCGCGCCGCCATGACCGACGCGACCGCCTCGTCCGCACCGGCTCGCCGCCCCGCGGGGCCCGTCGGCCCTGCCGACGGGCCCCGCGGTCCACAGGTCAGTAGGCGACGGTGAAGCGGGTGCGACGGTGCGCGGGCTTCTCGATCTCGTCGACCACGGCGAGCGCGAGATCGGCACCGGAGATGAAGGATTCGCCGTCCTCGTCGGACAGCAGCACGTCGCCGCCGAGGCGGTAGGCGCCCTTCGCCTCGCCGGGGGCGAAGGCGCCGAAGCCGCCGGCAGGGCTGACGAAGAACCAGTCCAGGTCCTGGTCGGCGCCGCGCAGGTCCTGCAGCACGGCGTCGAGCACCCGGGGCTCCTGAGCGAACTCCGTGGGGAAGTCCGGGGTGTCCACGAGCTTGGGACCGTCCTCGGCGACCAGCAGCGAACCGGCACCGCCGATGACCCCGAAGCGAATCCCGTGGTCGTGCGCGAGGCGGGCGACGGTCTTCTCGACGGCGCGGAAGGCCTCGGGATCGGCCATGTCGCCACGCGGGGAGAGCGCGGAGACGACCACGTCGGCCGCCTCGAGCACCTCGGAGAGGAAGGACTCCTCGCGCACGTCCCCCGTGCGGTACTCGGCCTTCTCCACGGGTTCGGATGCGGCCGTACGGCTGACGGCCAGCACCTGGTGACCGCGCGAGACGGCTTCGGCGACGAGGTGGCCACCTGCGTATCCGGTGCCTCCGAGAACGACGATGCGCGACATGCTGCTCCTTCCTGCACCCGGAGGTGCGAGGTCGGCGACGAACGCCGCCCGACCACTGATGATTGAGGCTTGAACAATATACTCGGTCGCGGATCCGCCGGAAGGAGTGTTCATCGAGAGCGCATTCGGCGCCTGCTCCGCCCTCGGGAGAGTCTCGCCGCCACGGTCGAGGCGTGGCGACGTCCGTCCGTCACACCTCCGTGGTGTGCTGATCCCATGAGCGGAACACAGATGCTCCTGCTGGGGCTGATCCTCGGCGCAGCGCTCGGCGCGGTCGTGAGCTGGCTGGTGATGCGAGAGCGCGCACGGTCCGCCGAGCTGCGCCACCACGCGGCGGCCGATTCCTCGGGTCAGCTGCTGCGCCTGGCCGACGAACGGCACGAGCGGGACGTCGCCCGCCGTGACGCCGCCGAGGAGGAGCGCGAGGCCGAGCTGCAGCGCACCCTCGCACCGATCACCGCGACCCTCTCCCATCTCGAGCGCTCCCTGGCCCGCTCCGAGGCCGCCCGGGGGGAGGCCGAGGGGGCGCTGCGCTCGCATCTGGCCCAGCTGTCGCAGCGCGCCCAGTCCCTGGAGACCGGCACCAGTGCGCTCACCGCAGCGCTGCGCGCCCCCACGGCCCGCGGCCGCTGGGGCGAGGTGCAGCTGCGCCGGATCGTCGAGGCCGCCGGCATGCTCGAGCACGTCGACTTCACCGAGCAGCTGCCCGGCACCCGGGCCGACGGGGACAAGGGGCAGCGTCCGGATCTCGTGGTGCACCTGGCCGGGGACCGGCACGTCGTCATCGACGCGAAGGCCCCGATGGACGCCTACCTGGATGCGACCGAGGAGGCCGACCCGCAGCGCGCCGCCGCCCGACGGACCGCGCACGCGAAGGCGCTGCGCCACCACGTCGGCGTGATCTCCTCGAAGGCGTACTGGAAGGCCCTCGGGGACACCCCGGAGTTCACCGTGCTGTTCGTGCCCAGCGACGGTGTGCTCGCCGCCGCGCTGGAGACGGATCCGGTGCTGCTGGAGGACGCCTTCGGCAAGGACGTCGTGATCGCCTCCCCCGCGACCCTGGTGGCGCTGCTGCGCACGGTCGCCCACACCTGGCGCACCGATGCCCTGAACCGCGACGCCCGGGCGGTCCTGGATGCCGGGCGCGAACTGCACCATCGCCTCGGCACCTTCACCTCCCACCTGAGCAAGGTGGGGCGATCGCTGGACTCCTCCGTCGCCGCCTTCAACGACGCGGTCGGCTCCCTGCAGTCACGGGTCATGGTCACCGCAAGGCGCTTCGAGGATCTCGGGCTGACCGGCACGCCGGTCGACGAGGTCGAGCAGCTCACCCGGCGGGCCCGCACCCTCGAGGACGAGGAGATCGCCGACCTCGCGTCTCCCCCGGAGAACCGGGGAGATGGCGAGGTCGAGTCCGAGGGCAGCGCCGGCTGAGGTGCGGATACGGGAGCTGTGACGCTCCCGCGGGAAAGCTCTGCCGCGAGATGTCCGGAGGCGACCTGGGACGCGATCCGTCCTCCCCACCGGCGCTCCATCCCCAATCCGAGGTGGGCGCGCGGACTGTCGGCCCTTCGTGCCACAGTGGTGCCCATGACCGAGAGCAGCACCGAGCACGGCGGCGGCGATGCTCCGCGGCCGGCACCGGCCCCGACCGCCGCGCTGACCACGGCGGAGAATCCCTGGCCGCTTCGCCAGCTGTCGGTGAAGGTCGGCGAGTACGTCGCCCGCATGTCCCCGCTGTGGGTCGAGGGCGAGATCGTCCAGTTCAACCGGCGCCCCGGGGCGGGGCTGTCGTTCATGACCCTGCGCGACGTGGACGTGGACATGTCGTTCTCCGTGCCGGTGCGCGAGTACGTGCTAAGGGGACTGTCGATCGAACCGGTCCCAGGTGCCCGCGTGGTCGTCCACGCCAAACCCACCTTCTGGACCAAGCGCGGCAGCCTGCAGCTCGAGGCCGACGACATCCGGCCCGTCGGGCTCGGCGAACTGCTGGCCCGCCTCGAGCAGCTCAAGCGTGTGCTGACGGCGGAGGGGCTTTTCGAGGCGGCCCGCAAGCAGTCGCTGCCGTTCCTGCCCCGCACGGTGGGTCTGATCTGTGGCCGCGAGTCCGCCGCCGAGCGGGATGTGGTGGTCAACGCCCGTCGCCGCTGGCCGGCGGTGCAGTTCGAGATCCGTGAGGTCGCGGTCCAGGGGAACAAGGCGGTCCGCGAGGTCTCCGCCGCGCTGCGCGAGCTCGACGGCCGGGAGGACGTCGACGTCATCATCCTCTCGCGCGGCGGCGGCTCCCTCGAGGACCTGCTGCCCTTCTCGGACGAGCAGCTGACCCGCCTGGTCGCCGGGGCGAAGACGCCGATCGTCTCGGCCATCGGCCACGAGGTGGACACCCCGCTGATCGACCTCGCGGCCGACGTCCGGGCCTCGACCCCCACCGATGCCGCCAAGCGCGTGGTGCCGGATATCCAGGCCGAGCTGGACCAGCTCGACCTGGGCCGGACCCGCCTGCGCTCCGCGATCCGCGCCCGCCTGGAGCGCGAGCAGTCGGCGCTGGATGCGATGCGCTCCCGGCCCGTGCTGGAGAACCCTTCGACCATCCTCGCCGGCCGCGCCGACGAGATCCGTTCCCGCATCGCCCTGGCCCGCACTCTGGTGGGTGCTCGCCTGGATCGGGCGGCCGACGAGGTCGATCATCTCGGGAGCCAGGTGCGCTCGCTCAGCCCGCTGGCGACCCTGGAGCGGGGCTATGCGGTGGTCCAGAGCCCGGACGGGACGATCGTGCGCTCCCCCGAGGCCACCTCCGTCGGAGATCCGCTCTCGGTCCGGGTCGCCGGGGGCCGCTTCGGCGTCCAGCGCACCGAGACCGATCCGTACACGCCACCCGCTCCGTGAGAGTCGTGCCCACGCCGCCGCCCGACGGCACGCGGTTCTCGCCCCGAGGCCCTGCCTGACACTGCCCGATCGCTGCCCGAAGAAGTCCCCCGATCCGTCACCCTTTCGAGGAGTCGCCATGACCCAGTCCCCCGCCGAACCCTCCCCCTCCGATCCCGCTGCTCCCACCGATGCTGTCGAGGACGGCCCGGCGCAGGCCCCCGAGGTCACTCCCACCGAGGACGTCCAGCTGCCGCCGGACATCGCCGAACTCTCCTACGAGGCCGCGCGGGACCAGCTGGTCGAGGTGGTGCGCCGCCTCGAATCCGGCCAGGGCGGGCTCGAGGACTCGATCGGCCTGTGGGAGCGCGGGGAGATGCTCGCCCGTCGTTGCCAGCAGTGGCTGGATGGAGCACGCGAGCGTCTCGACGAGGCCGTCAGCGCGCGACGTCAGGCGGACTGACCGCCCACATCATTCCTGGACGTCGGCGAGCGCCTGCTCCATCAGCGCCTGGATCTCCTCACGGTCCGTCGCGCCGTGCACGAGCAGACCGAAGTCCTCGCCCTGGCAGGAGAGGGCGAGCTCCGTCGTCCCGTCCGTGTCACCGCTGAGCACCTGGCACTGGGCACCGCCGATGCTCAGCTCCTCCTGGACCGTCGCACCCGGCAGCGCCGAGGACAGCATCGGGGCGCCGACCTCGGCCGCCTCCGTCAACGTCACCAGCTGGTCGCTCGGGGAGGTGTACTCCACGGTCCATTGCGGCGACTCGCCACCGGTGAAGCGGGCGGAACGCTCCGTCCAGCCCTCCTGCGGATTCGGCGCCGCGACGGGGAAGCTCACGGCATCCTGCGCTCGTTCGGCGCTCTCGGAGACGTCGAGCTCCGAGTTCGCCAGCGGCTCCCGCCCCGGATCGCTGCCCACGCCGAAGAACGCGATCGCGATCACGACGACGACCGCCATGGTCAGGACGAGGGCCCAGATCATGTTCCGCAGCACGGTGTTCTTCTTCGACGGCAGCTCGTAGGCCGACTTCGGCTGCGGTCGCGGCTCCGGGGTCTCCGCGACGTCCTCCGGCGCAGAGTTCGCCGGGGCCTCTGGAGTCTCCCGCGAGTCCGGGGTCTGGTCATCAGGCACGTGCATACCTCCATTGTCCCCGCTGCGTCGGGTCCCCGCTCCCAGGGTGCGGCCCCACCAGCGCTCCCCGCGTTCGCCCCGGCCGGGGAAACCTGCGATGATCGACGCGTGACCGCGACATTCCTCATCACTGGAGAAGCACTCACCGACATCGTCGTCGACGCGGACGGCGCACGGCGCGAGCATCCCGGCGGCTCCCCCCTGAACGTGGCCGTGGCCCTCAGCCGCCTCGGCCATGATGCCCACCTGCTCACGCGCATCGGCCGCGACGATCGCGGTGACGCGATCCGCGCCCATCTGGCGGACTCCGGCGTGGAGCTCACGCCGGGCAGCACGGTCGACGCGCCCACCTCGACCGCCCAGGCCACGCTGGATGCGACCGGCGCCGCCACCTACACCTTCGACCTGGTGTGGGATCCCGACCCCGCGGGGCTCCCCTCATCGGTCGACGCCGTGCACACTTCGTCGATCGCGGCGGTGACGGACCCGGGAGCGGCGACCGTCATGGACGTGCTGCGCCGCACCCGCGACCGCGCCACGATCAGCTACGACCCCAACGCCCGGCCGACCCTGATGGGCGAGGCGGAGCCCGTGCGGGAACGGGTGGAGGCGAACATCGCCCTGAGCGACGTCGTCAAGGCATCCGACGAGGACGTGGCCTGGCTGTACGGCACCGACGACGTCGAGGACGTCGTCGCCTCCTGGCTCGAGATGGGCCCGGCGCTGACGGTGATGACCCGTGGCGATGACGGCGCCGTGGGCTTCGCGGGTTCCGGCCGCGTGCAGGTCTCCCCCGTCGTCGTCGAGGCCGTCGACACCGTCGGCGCCGGGGACACCTTCTCCGCCGGGATCCTCGATGCCCTCGCCGCGAAGGGCCTGCTGGGCGCGGACCGGCGAGAACCGCTGGCCGCGATGCCGTCGGACGACGTCGCCACCGTGCTGCGCCGCGCATCCTCGCTCGCCGCCATCACCGTCTCGCGGGCCGGGGCGAATCCCCCGTGGAGCCACGAGCTCACCTGACCCGCCCGTCAGCCGGCTCCGTCGGCCGGTCCACCTTCGACCACCCGCCCCGCCCACCAGACCCACCGGCCCGTCGGCCGATCCATCGATCTCGCCATCACGCGGCCACGCCGCGCGTCGACCACCCCGTACTCCGTCCGACCCACCACCACCCCCGAGGAGGCCTCTCCATGTCCCAGTCCACGCCCGGCACCGCCCAGGACGGCTACCGCATCGAGCACGACACGATGGGAGAGGTGCGCGTGCCCGCCTCGGCCCTGTACGGAGCCCAGACCCAGCGCGCCGTCCAGAACTTCCCGATCTCGGGACAGGGGCTCGAGCCCGCGCACATCCACGCCCTGGCTCAGGTGAAGAAGGCGGCCGCCCGCGCTAACCAGGACCTGGGCGTGCTGGATGCCGGCATCGCCGAGGCGATCATCGCCGCGGCCGACGAGGTCGTCGCCGGTCAGCACGATGACCAGTTCCCGGTCGACACCTACCAGACCGGCTCCGGCACCAGCTCCAACATGAACATGAACGAGGTGCTGGCGACCCTTGCCTCCGACGGCGACCGCCAGGTCCACCCCAACGACCACGTCAACTGCTCGCAGTCCTCCAATGACGTCTTCCCGACCTCGGTGCACGTCGCGGTCACCGCGGGCGTCGTCGAGAAGCTGCTGCCCGCGCTCACCCATCTCGCCGAGGCGCTGGAGACCAAGGCCGAAGCGTGGAAGGCCGTCGTGAAGTCCGGCCGCACCCACCTCATGGACGCCACCCCCGTCACCCTCGGCCAGGAGTTCGGTGGCTACGCGGCCGCGATCCGCTACGGCATCGAGCGGGTCGAGGCGGCGCTGCCGCGCACGGCCGAGGTCCCCCAGGGCGGCACCGCCGTGGGCACCGGCATCAACACACCGACCGGGTTCCCGCAGAAGGTCATCGCCAACCTCGCCGAGCAGACCTCCCTGCCGCTGACCGAGGCCCGCAACCACTTCGAGGCACAGTCCGCCCGCGACGGGCTGGTGGAGATGTCCGGGGCACTGCGCACGATCGCCGTCTCCGTCACCAAGATCTGCAACGACCTGCGCTGGATGGGCTCCGGCCCCAACACCGGCCTCGGCGAGATCGCGATCCCCGACCTGCAGCCGGGCTCCTCGATCATGCCGGGCAAGGTCAACCCCGTCATCCCCGAGGCCGTGCTCATGGTGTGCGCGAAGATCGTCGGCAACGACGCGGCCATCGCCTGGGGCGGCGCGCAGGGCGCCTTCGAGCTCAACGTGCAGATCCCCCTGATGGGCACCAGCCTGCTGGAGTCGATCCGGCTGCTCGCCAACGCCTCCACGGCCCTGGCCGACAAGACGGTCGACGGTCTGGTCGCGAACGAGGAGAAGGCTCGCTTCTACGCCGAGGCCTCCCCCTCGATCGTCACCCCGCTGAACAAGCTCATCGGCTACGAATCCGCCGCCAAGATCGCCAAGCACGCCGTGGCCGAACGGGTCCCGGTGCGCGATGCCGTGATCGAGCTGGGCTTCGTCGAGCGCGGCGAGCTGACCGAGGAGCAGCTCGACGCGGCCCTGGACGTGCTGTCGATGACCTCGCCGAAGGCCTGATCGCCGGGCAGGGAGCACTCCGCCGACAGCGCACCGGTCGCCCGGTCATGGGTCGGTGATCGCATCCACCGGCGCTCTGCGAGCAGGCGACGTCGTATACGGCCCGCCATGCTCGCAGGCCGCCCGTGGATGCGACCGGCTCACGCGGTGTCGGAGAGAGCCATCGACTCACGCTGTGCCGGCAAGAGCGACCGACGCACGCGGTACCGGAGAGAGCCATCGACTCACGCTGTGCCGGCAAGAGCGACCGGCTCACGCGGTGTCGGAGAGAGCCATCGACTCACGCTGTGCCGGCGAGAGCGACCGGCTCCAGCGGCACTGGCGAGAGCGACCGGCGCCCGCGTGGTCGGATCAACTCACCGGGGACCTTGTCGGGCGTCAGTCCCAGCGGAACACCCGCACCGCCACGACTACGCTGACTCCCGTCCACACCAGGCACACCAGCACGTCCGGCCAACTGCCGTGCCCGCCCGCGAGCGCGGTGTTCAGCAGCTCTGCGGAGGCGCCGCCGGGCGTGAGGTCCGTGAGCGTGCGCGCCCAGTCGGGCATGACCGCGCGGGGGATCCACAGCCCGGCGCAGAACAGCATGAGGATCGCGACGAGGTTTCCCACACCCGCAAGCACCTTCACGGTGGGGATCAGCGCGCACAGCACTGCGCCGACGGCCAGGAACACCGCACTCATCAGCAGGATCACGGCCGCCAACAGCAGCGGATGATCGGGCGCCCGTCCCCCGGCGGCGATCGTGACCAGCACGATCACGGAGGCCACCACCACGGCCAGCACCGCGTGCACGGCGATCGTCGCCACGAGCAGGTTGGAGGGGGCGATCGGTGTGGTGCGCAGCCGCCGCAGGAAACCGGACTCACGGTGCGTGCCGAGGGTCTGCGGCATGACCATCACGCCGGTCATCGTCACCGAGAACATCACGATCGGGGCGGTGAACGCCTCGATCACGCTGAGCCCACCGAACGCGGCCCGCTCGACGCGGGCGGCCGGGATCAGCGCCAGGATCACGATCGCCAGCAGCGGCAACCCGACGCTGAACAGGATCGAGGCCGGCGAGCGATAGATCTGGCGCATCTCGGCGCGGGTGAGGGCGGCGCTGGCCGCAGCAGCGGTCATCGCAGGGTCCTCTCGTCGGCCGGGCGGACGCCCGGTGCGGCATTCTCGTGCTCCTCGCCGGTGACGAGACGGTGGTAGGCGTCCTCGAGAGTGGGGCGGTCGACGCCGACGCCTCGCGCCCGGATCCCCCGGCGCGCCAGGTGGGCCAGCACCGCCTGCGGGCTGGCGTCGCCGCCGTCGACGACGATCGCTCCCCCGGACCGGGCGACGGCGGCGACGTCCTCGCACTGCTCGAGCTCCGTCAGGACGAGCTCATCGACCTCAGCCTGGAAGGTTGTGCGCTGCACTCCCGTGCGCCCCACGATCTGCTGCGGCGAGCCGTCGGCGATGATCTCGCCGTCCTGGAGGATCACCATCCGGTCGCACAACCGCTGGGCCTCCTCCATCGAGTGGGTGACCAGGAGCATGGTCATGCCCTCGGCTCGTCGGCGTTCGAGCTGGGCCCAGATGCGGCGGCGTGCGGCCGGGTCGAGCCCCGTGGTCAGCTCGTCGAGGATCGCGATCCGCGGGCGGCCGATGAGGGCGAGGGCGACCGAGAGCCGCTGCTGCTGCCCTCCGGAGAGCTTCGCGAAGGCCTGATCCGCCTGAGACGTCAGGTCGAACTCCTCCATCAGCTGGTGCGGGGGCAGCGGATCCGGGTAGAAGGCGGCGAACAGCTCGAGCACCTCGCGGGTGCGCAGCACGCCGGGGACGCGGATCTGCTGCAGCTGGACCCCGAGGAGGCGACGCAGTTCCGGGGTGGGGCGGGAGGGGTCGATGCCGGCGACGGTGATCGTGCCGCCGTCGTTCTCGCGCAGACCGGCCAAGCATTCGACAAGCGTCGTCTTCCCGGCCCCGTTGGGGCCGGCGACCCCCAGGATCTCCCCTTCGTCGAGGTCGAGATCGACGCCCCGGAGGACCGGGCGGTGCGCATAGTTCTTCGTGAGTCCACGGAGCGAGAGCAGGGGCATGACCTGATCCTCCGCCTGTTCTCGAGGACGCGGATCGACCATTCGGGGTGCAGTGCATTCACCGATCGGGGGACCCCATCGAGCTCGCACGCGCACGACGTCTGCGTTGTCGACTTCGCGCCGGCGCTCCTCGAATCGCCCCGGCCCACCTACGCGACGAGCGCGCCCTCTCCGCGTCGAGGACGCTTCCTGTACTCGCCACGGCGGTAGATCGCCAGCAGCATCCGCTCCGTCTGTGACCAACGCCGGAAGACCTGCTCCCACGACAGACGGGTCACGGTGTATCCCCAGGAGGTCAGGTGGAGGTCCCGCTCTCGGTCCTCGTCGTAGCTGCGCGGGTCGTCGTGGAACTCCCGGCTGTCGCACTCGATCACCCAGCTCTCCCCCACCAGCAGGTCCATTCGTCGCCGCCCGTCGGGGAAGCGGACCTGGGAGCGGACCGCCACTCCTCGGGACTCGAACCACCAGCGCACGGTGGTCTCGGTGCCGGACTCGGCATCGCCGCGAACCCGTGCGAGTGGTCGCCGCGCGCATTGCGGCAACGAGGCGATGATCCTGTCGACGTCGCGCCGGCTGAGCATCTCGCGGTGCATCGCGGACTCGAACAGCACCGCTGCCTTCACCACGGGGAGGCAGCGACCGGCATGCTCGAGAATGAGCTGCACGTCCGGAACAGGGTCGAGGTCCGGCCACGCCCGCAGCTCGGGACCATGGAGGACCAGAGGCTGTGCCTTCCCGCTCGGGACGGCTTGCCCGCCGCGGCGTCGCACGCGGAGCGCCCGAGTGTTCTCGAGCTCGAGCCCGGCGGTCAGTCTGCGGGGGCGGTAGACATGTGTCCCGGTATGGGGAGGAGTCCAGAGACCGTGCACGGAAGCGCCATCGAGGCAGGTGGGACGCACTCCGAGGCGCAGCAGCGCCACGATGTCCGGTGGCGCTTCCGGGGTGGCGTACCACGGCTGAATGCTGGTCACCGCATCCTCACGGAGCCATCTGGCCAGAGTCCGGCGCGCGATCCCTTCAGCTCTGAGCTGCTTCTTGTGCCGGATACCTGGGATCTCCATGGCCCGTATCCGATCACCGACACGCCGTCGCCGTCTCCGTCGTGCGCACGCCTGTGGACGGCAGAAGCCTGGGGAGGAAAGGCAGCCACGGGCGCGGTACGCGACCTGCGCGACAGATGGCGACCTGCGCGACAGTTCGCGACCTGCGCGACAGATGGCGACCTGCGCGACAGTTCGCGACCTGCGCGACAGATGGCGACCTGCGCGACAGTTCGCGACCTGCGCGACAGATGGCGACCTGCGCGACAGTTCGCGACCTGCGCGACAGATGGCGACCTGCGCGACAGTTCGCGACCTGTGCGACCGCTGGCGACATGCGCGACAGCTGGCGGCGGCGCCACAAGGGGGCGATGTGAGTGGCCCCAGACCGTGATCGCCGCATCGACCGGCGCTATAGGAGCAGCCAACGCTCCCACGAGCCCTCCCCGCTGACATGGCGCCAGCGGGCACGATCCCCACTCAGCACTGCACCATCCTGGTCCTGATCCACCGACCGGCCCACCCGGCGCGACCCGCCGACCGGCCCACCTGGCGCGACCCGCCGAACGGCCCCACCGGCGCGACTCACCGGCTCGGCGGGGCCCTGCGCGGTTCACGCCCCTGGCGGTCGTCCCGGGACTCAGGGCACCGGCTCGTCCAGCACGTGCGTGACCAGCTCCGCCACCTTGGACCGCTCGGAGCGCTGCAGGGTCACGTGCGCGAACAGCTCCTTCTCCTTGAGCGCCTCGACGACCGAGGCGACCCCGTCGTAGCGGCCGATGCGCAGGTTGTCGCGCTGGGCGATGTCGTGGGTGAGCACCACCCGGGAGTTCTGCCCGATGCGGGAGAGCATCGTCAGCAGCACGTTGCGCTCCAGGGACTGGGCCTCGTCGACGATCACGAAGGCGTCGTGCAGGGACCGACCGCGGATGTGCGTCAGCGGCAGCACCTCGAGCATGCCGCGCGAGAGCACCTCATCGATCACGTTCTGCGAGACCATCGAGCCGAGCGTGTCGAACACGGCCTGCCCCCAGGGGCCCATCTTCTCGCCCTGGTCGCCGGGCAGGTAGCCGAGCTCCTGACCGCCGACGGCGAACAGCGGGCGGAACACCATGATCCGGCGCTGGGTGCGGCGCTCGAGCACCGCTTCGAGTCCCGAGCACAGCGCCAGGGCGCTCTTGCCCGTGCCGGCGCGACCGCCGAGGGAGACGATGCCGATGGACTCGTCCTGCAGCAGGTCGATCGCGACCCGCTGCTCCGCGGAGCGGCCGCCGACCCCGAACACGGTCTGGTCGCCCTGGACCAGACGCACCTGCTTGTCCCGGGTCACCCGTCCCAGGGCGGAGCCGCGCGGGCTGGTGATGGTCAGCCCGGTGTGGACGGGCTGGTGGGCCACCTCGGGGATCTCGATCCTCTGGCCGTCGTAGAGGTCGCTCATGCTCTGCTCGTCGACGGCGGCGGTGACCATGCCGGTGTATCCGCGGTCGCGGGCGAGCTCTGCCCGGTACTCCTCGGCGTGGATGCCGGAGGCCGAGGCCTTGATCCGCATCGGCAGATCCTTGGAGACCAGCACGACGTTCTTGCCCTCGAGCTGCAGGTTCTTCGCGACCGCCAGGATGCGCGTGTCGTTGTCACCGAGGCGGAATCCGTCCGGCAGCGACTCGACGCTCATGTGGTTCAGCTCGACCTGCACGTGCCCGCCCTCCTTGCCGATCGGCAGGGGCACCGAGAGGTTCCCGTGCATCTCGCGCAGGTCATCGAGGATCCGCAGGGCTTGGCGGGCGAAGTAGCCGAGCTCGGGGTGGTGACGCTTGGCCTCGAGCTCGGTGACCACGACGATCGGCAGCACGACGTCGTGCTCGGCGAAGCGGTGCAGGGAGAGCGGGTCGGACAGCAGCACCGACGTGTCCAGCACGTAAGTGATCAGCCCGGTCTCGATGCCCGACAGCACCTGCTGGGCGGCCCCCGGCACCAGCGAGGGCACCACGGGCGATCCGTCGGAGTTCGCCGCGCCGATCACCCCCGGGCCGACGCCGTCCCCGGTGCCGGTGAGCGCCGGATCGGCGGTCATGGTCTCGCGGGCAGTGGTGGTGTCGTGCATCGGAGCCTCCCGAATTCTCGCGGATGCCTGGACCTTAGCCCTGCCGGCATCCGCTGCCGGGCGCGTCCCGCCGTCTGCGGGCTCGACGTTCACCCGATCGTCACCCGGAGTTCTGCCGACCTCCCGGTGCGGCCAGTCTGCCACCGCCGGGGCGGTCCGGCGGGAGGCTGCGAACATTCGTCGCTCAGCGTGACCTCACGGCCCATACGACCTTCAGCTCACGCCGGGCGACGAAAGCTCGCAGGCCGCCCTCGGGCCGGCGCCCACCACAGGGCCGCCCCACCGCCCGGCTCCCGACGCTCGGGCCCTCAGGCGCCGTAGCGACGTTCGCGGCGGCAGAAGTCCCGCAGGGCGCGCAGCAGGTCGACACGGCGGAATCCGGGCCAGTAGGTCTCGCAGAACCAGTACTCCGAATGCACCGACTGCCACAGCAGGAAGCCGGAGAGGCGCTGCTCGCCCGAGGTGCGGATGATCAGGTCCGGGTCCGGCTGGCCGCGGGTGTAGAGATGCTCGGTGATCGACTCGACGCTGATCGCCTCGGCGATCTCCTCAGGACTGCGGCCCTGCAGTCCGTAGTCGCGCACCAGTTCCCGGACGGCGTCGACGATCTCTTCGCGGCCGCCGTAGCCGATGGCGACGTTGACCGTCAGCTGCGACTCCGGCGCGGCGCGCTCCTGGATGCGGTCGATCCCGTCGCGGACCTCCTCGGGCAGGGCCTCGGGCGTGCCGGCCAGTCGCACGCAGTAGCCCGCCTCCGCGATCTGCTCCACGGTGGAGGTGATGATCTCGTAGAGGGCTTCGAGCTCCTCGGGCGTCCGGCTGAGGTTGTCGGTGGACAGCATCCACACGGTGACCAGGGGGATCTGCAGGCTCTCGCACCAGGAGAGGAACTCCACGATCTTCGCGGCACCGGCGCGGTGACCGCCCTCGGTGGTCTCACCGGCCTCCTTCGCCCATCGACGGTTGCCGTCGACGATGACGCCCAGGTGCTGAGGCAGCTCGAAGGCCTCGAGCTCCCGGACGAGCCGACGCTCGTAGACGCGGTACAGAAGGCCGTTGTCGTCCACTGCAGCCTCCGCTCCCCGGGTCGGATGTCTCTGCGGCGCACGGCGTCCCGAGGGATCCGGGCACCGTGGTCCGTCGCTGTGCGGCCCGACCCACTCGCCGCACCCTTCCAGTATCGATGATGCCGGACGCCTCGCCCGACGCTTCGGGCCGATCAACACCGGATCGTCACAGCGCCCCCGTGTGACCTTACGCGAGCGTAGGTTACGCTCGGCGACATGCACACCAGCTCCCACCGGGAGGACGATCCGAGCTCGTCGGAGTCTCCCGTCGGCCCGTCGGCGCCCGTCGCGGACGACGCCCCGGCGACCCCCGGCCCCGGCGGCTCGGCCGGGAACGATCCATCGCCTGCCGCGGCGGACGACCCGCAGGACCCGGACGACCCGCAGGACCCGGCGCTGCGCGAGGCCGTGGAGGCGGTCGCCGAGTCGGGAGCCCCGCCCACCGTGGCCGACGCGGAGATCCCCACCGCCCAGACGCATCCCTTCGCTCCGCGGACTCTGACCCGGTCGATGGCGGCCCGGGCACGGCAGCTCGGGCTGCAGCTGCCCAAGCCCCGCCTGCGCGGCGTGCTCCATCTGATCGCCTTCCCCACCTCGCTGGTGGTGGGCCTGCTGCTGATCGTGGTGGGCGAGACGCTCGCGATCCGCCTGGCCTGCGCCGTGTTCGTGCTGACCGCGGGGATGCTGTTCGGCGTCAGCGCCGTCTATCACCGCGGCACCTGGTCCCCGCAGCGCGCGATCATGCTGCGCCGCTTCGACCACGCGAACATCTTCTTGATCATCGCGGGCACCTACACCCCGCTCGCGGTGATCCTGCTGGCTCCTCGTCAGGCGTGGACGCTGCTCGGGATCGCCTGGGGCGGCGCCCTGATCGGGGTGTGCTTCCGCCTGTTCTGGACCGGTGCGCCGCGCTGGCTCTACGTACCCGCATACATCGCCCTTGGCTGGGTGGCGGTCTTCTACATGCCCGCTCTGTACGCCACGGGCGGGGCCGCCGTGGTCTGGCTGCTGATCCTGGGCGGCCTGGCCTACACGGTGGGGGCGGTCGTCTACGGCCTCAAGAGGCCGAATCCGTCCCCGGCCTGGTTCGGGTTCCACGAGATCTTCCACGCGGGCACGCTGATCGGCTTCGGCTGCCACTTCGCCGCGGTCGCGACCGCGGTCCTGTGAGCCCCGGAGCACGCGCTCCCCGATCCCGGGGCCTGTGAGCTGGTGGGATCGACCCCAGGGAGTCAGCGCCGGTCGTCGCCGCGGGGGTGGGCCCCACCGTCGGTCCCAGGGTCTCCCTCGCCATCGGCCCTGGAGCCGGCATCGCCGTCGGTGCCACGGTCGGCGTCGCCGTCGGTCCCGTGCTCACCGTCGGTGCCGGTTCCGCCGTCAGCGACCTCCGCGTCCTCACGGCCACCGTTCCCGCTGTCCCTGTCCCCGGTGTCTCTGTCCGCGGGGCCTCTGTCCGCGTGCTCCCCGCCGTCGTCGCCCTCGGCGCGCTGCGCCTCGTCGGCGTCCTCGGCCTCCTGCTCGGCCTGTGCTCGTGCCTCGGCCTCGTTGCGGGCACGGACGCGTCGGGTCCGACGGGTCATGTCCAGCACCAGCAGCACCACGGCCACGGCGAGGATGAACGTCGCCAGGAAGCCCGGCAGTCCCGGGGAGACGGTGACGGAGTTGAAGCCTTCGCCGTCGGACGGGGCCGGGTCCGCGAGCAGGATGCCGCCGGCAGCCGACAGGGCGCCCAGCGGTGCCGCGATCACGGCCTCGCCTCGACGCTCTCGTGGCGCAGACCGGCGAAGAGGTCCTGTTCGGGCAGCTTCACCCCGATCCGGGAGATGTGCAGCTCGTAGTCCTCGGTGCCCCACGCCTCCGTCTCCACGTCATGCGAGATGCGGAAGAACGGCCCGTCGGGGTCCACCTGGGTCGCGTGAGCGCGCAGCGCGTCATCGCGGACCCCGAGGAACTCCCGCACATCGATGCGCGTGGTCAGCACCCGGTCGGTCGACTCGTCGAGGCGCTGCAGCATCTGCTCCAGCTCTTCGTTCGGCGTCCCCGCGGCGCGCATGTGCCGCGCGACGGCGGAGAACCGCTGGCGATGGAAACCGTTGATGTAGTAGAGCTTGGCGACCGCCCAGGGCTCGCCGAGCTCCGGGGCGAAGTCGGGATCGGCCGCGAGGTCGAAGGCCGCGAGACTGACCCGATTGGTCTGGACGTGATCCGGGTGCGGGTAACCGCCGTTCTCGTCGTATGTGGTCAGCACGTGCGGCCGCAGTCGGCGCAGCGCCTCCACCAGCGGGGCGGCCGCTTCCTTCACGGGCAGGGTCGCGAAGCTCCCCTCCGGCAGCGCCGGCATCGGGTCGCCCTCGGGAAGGCCCGAATCGACGAAGCCGAGCCACTCATGATCCACCCCGAGGATCTCCTGGGCCGTGGCCATCTCGCGGCGACGCACCGCGGGCAGCACCTCCGGGGTGAGCGTCGGGTCGTCGCGCAGGCGCGGATTGAGGATGTCACCGCGCTCACCGCCGGTGCAGGTGATGACGGTGACCTGAGCGCCCTCGCGGGCGTAGCGCGCGGTGGTTCCGGCACCCTTGGAGGATTCGTCGTCCGGATGCGCGTGGACGGCCACCATCCGCAGGGTCTCATCGGGGGCGGGCAGCTGGACGGTCACGATTCTCCTCGGCGACGACGGCACGGGGACGAGGCTCCCCGGGGACCGGTGCGACTCCCGAACAGGGGTCCCACCAGCGCCCGATCCTACGCCACCGCGCCTGGGCGGACCCCGGACCGGTCGAGAGCACTGCACCGACGTGACCGGTCCCTCTCGAGTCGTCCGCGCCCCTGGGAGACCGGGCGGTCGGGCTCTGGGACGATGAGGGCATGAATGGCACTGTGCAGCGCCCCGCGGACCGCTACGGCGCACCGCTGCTCTCGAAGCGCGCCACGCGGGTGCTCATCGGCCTCGTCGCGATCGTGTTCCTCGCCGTCGTCGTGCTGGTGGGCTACTGGTCGACGAGCGCGCCGATCCGATCGCAGATGGTCGGGTACGACCACGTCGCCGACAACGTCATCGCGGTCGACTACACGGTCACGATGGATCCGGGGACCGGAGCGACCTGCCGTCTCCAGGCCATGAACAAGGGGCGCGCACAGGTCGGCTTCGTCGAGACGACCATTGCGCCGCAGACGGAGCGTCGCACGGCGCATCGCGTGGAGATCTCCACCCAGGGCGAGGCGGTCTCCGCCGAGGTCCTGGGCTGCGAACCCACCTGAGCCGTCCGGCGGCTGCGCGGCGCCGATTACTCGGACCGCGAAATCACCCCGGAGGTCCCCGGGACAGGGAAAAGAGCGGTGTAAGGTATCCCGAAACCGGCATCACGCCGGGGATCATCACCCGCAGCACGGGGCGCATGAGGACATGTGCCCCGTGATTCGCGTATAGGGGCCCTTTTTCGGAGTTCCCCGTGCGCATGGACCGAAGACGACAGGAGTGAACCCATGAGCAGCCAGCCGAATGGCGCCTGGCTCACCCAGGACGCGTACGACCGCCTGGCCAAGGAGCTCGCTGAGCTCGAGGGGCCGGGTCGCACCGACATCGCGGAGCGCATCGCCGCTGCCCGCGACGAGGGCGACCTCAAGGAGAACGGTGGATACCACGCCGCCCGTGAGGAGCAGGGGAAGATGGAGGCGCGCATCGCCGATCTCCAGCGCCTGCTGAAGAACGCCGTGGTCGGCGAGGCGCCGAAGGACGACGGGATCGTCGAGCCCGGCATGGTCGTCAGCATCACCCTGGCCGGGAAGGACCGCACGTTCCTGCTCGGCAATCGGGAGATCGCCGAAGGCTCCTCCGAGCTCGAGGTGTACTCCACCGAATCGCCGCTCGGCAGCGCGATCCACGGCTCGAAGGTGGGCGACACGGTCGACTACACCGCACCGACCGGGAAGTCCTTCCCGATCGAGATCCTCAAGGCCAGCCCGTACCACCCGTGAGGCGCACCGCGCTCGCCCCGTGAGCGCGGCGCCCTCGCCTGCACGATGACGACGGCCCCCGATCCGGCTTCTGCCGGAACGGGGGCCGTCGTCATGCGGTCTGGTGGACGCAGCGCGAGGTCACGGACGGGAGGAGGGCGGCTCCTCGGAGTCCGTCGTCGACCCCGGCGCGTCCTCCGACCCCAGGGCATCGTCCGCAGCCGGACCGTCCGAGGCCGGACGGTCCGAAGCCGGACGGTCCGAGGCACGAACGTCCGAAGCCTGGCCGTCGGAGGCCGGACCGTCGGGGGACGGATCCGTCGCGTCCGTCGGTCCGGCGACGGGCGCTTCGGTGGCCGGCTGGTCGGCAGGGACGGTTCCCGCTGACCCGGGGGATCCCGGCGATCCGGGGGACCCCGCCGAACGAGCCCCGTCTGCCGCTCCGGCCGGCACCGCCTCGCGCTGTGCCCCCAGCCCGGTGCGGGCGGACTGGGCGTGAGCGCGGGAGGCGGCGCTGATCGCGGAGAAATGGTCCGCGATGGGCTGGTCCGTCCCCAGCTCCGGGCTGGGATCGCGGCCGACGATGTACAGCAGCGTCGCATTGACGAAGGCGATCAGCGGGATCGCGAACAGCGCCCCGGGGATCCCGGCGATCATCGCGCCGCCGGCGACGCCGAGGAACACCGCCAGCGGATGCAGCTCCACGGCCTTGCCCATCAGGAACGGTTGGAGGATGTTGCTCTCCAGCTGCTGGACCAGCAGCACGATGCCGAGCATGATCAGCGCGAAGATCCAGTTCTGCAGCACCAGCACGAGCAGGATCGCGATGGCCCCGGAGGCGATCGCACCCACGAGGGGGACGAAGGAGAACAGGAACACCAGCAGCCAGATCGGCACCGCGTAGGAGCCCAGGCCGAGGAAGACCATGCCGAGGGCGATGCCGACGGCGTCGACCGCGGCCACCATGATCTGGGTGCGCACGTAGGCCGACAGCGCCTTCCAGCCGCGCCGGAACGCCTCATGGGTCCCCAGGCGCGCGGCCGGCGGCATCAGGCCCACCACCCAGCGCCAGATCGTCGGCCCGCTGGAGAGCAGGAAGAACAGGGTGAACAGGCAGATCACGATGCCGGTGGCGAGGTTGCCGAGCACGGCCGCGGTGCTCACCGCCGAGTTCACCAGCGTCTCCGCGTTCTCCTGCAGCTTCGCGAGCCCCTCGTCGATCGCCGAGTTGATCATCGTGTCGTCGATCTGGAAAGTGGTCGTCACCCAGTTCGTGATCGACTGGAAGCCGTAGACGGCCTTGGCCTGGATGTCGGCCCACTGGGCGATCAGCTGCCGGCCGGCCAGCGTGAACATGCCCGCCACCACCAGCAGCAGGCCCAGCAGGGAGACGCCGCTGGCCGCCGCCCGGCCCAGGAAGGTGTAGCGGGTGAGGATCTTGACCACGGGCGTGAGCATCACCGCCAGCAGCACGGCCAGCAGCACCGGGATCAGGATGCCGGTCACCTGCAGGGCGCCGTACAGGATCACGGCGGTGGCGGCGACGATCACGATGATCCGCCAGGACCACGCGGCGAGCCGACGGATCCCCAGCGGGATCTCCTCGACCTCCGGGGCGAGACCCGGTGCCCGCGGGGTGGGGCGCAGCTTCGTCATGGGGTTCCTTCCATCGAGCACCAAGGCGACTGCGGGCATCCTAGTCGGCCGCCAGCGCACCGGCGCACGCGCGGTCGTGCCCCACGAGACCGGGCACGGTGCCCGGGCTCCCGATCGGGCGTCCGCCGCACCCCGACGAAGGTCGGACCGGGCCTGGCCCTCCGGCGGAGCAGGCAGGAATCCCGGCCCGATAGCGTGATCCCATGCACTTCGCCGACCCCTCCTCCCCGTCCGGCTCCTCCGTCGCCGACCAGCCGGTCCACCCGGCCGCCGTCGCGGATGCCGCCGCACCGGTCCCGGCCGATGCCGCGGTGCTCCCCGAATCAGCTCTGTCGATCCGTGGACTGCGCAAGTCCTTCGGCCGGACCGAGGTGGTCCACGGGATCTCCCTCGACGTCCCGCGCGGATCCTTCTACGGCATGGTCGGCCCCAACGGCGCCGGCAAGACCACCACCTTGTCCATGGCCACCGGGCTGCTGCGGCCCGACGGCGGCACCGCGCACGTGCTGGGCACCGACATGTGGGCCGAACCCACCAGCGCCAAGGAACAGCTCGGGGTGCTCGCCGACGGGCTGCGCACCTTCGATCGCCTCACCGGTCGCGAGCTGCTGACCTATGTCGGCCTGATCCGCGGCATGGAGCCCGACGTGGTCCAGGAGCGGATGGAGTCCCTGCTGGCGGCGCTGGACCTGGCCGGTGAGGACGGCAAGCTGGTCGTCGACTACTCGGCGGGCATGACCAAGAAGATCCTGCTGGCCAGCGCCCTCCTGCACGCACCACGCCTGCTCGTGCTCGACGAGCCGCTCGAGGCGGTCGACCCGGTCTCCGCGCAGGTGATCCGGAAGATCCTGACGGCCTACGTCGACGGGGGCGGCACCGTGGTGCTCTCCAGCCACGCCATGGAGCTGGTGGAGGGGCTGTGCAGCCACGTCTCGATCATCGCCGACGGGGAGCTGCTCGCCGCCGGGACGCTCGACGAGGTCCGCCGGGGCGGCAGCCTCGTGCAGACCTTCATCGATCTCGTCGGCGGCGGCGACGTCGCGGAAGGGAGCCTGTCGTGGCTGGAGTCCTGAGCAGCGAGCATGCTGCGACCGCCTCGGCGGCCGACGTCCACCACGGAGAGGTCGCCCGGACGTCCCTGGTGCGGCTCCTGCTGCGCCTGAAGTGGACGCTGTGGAAGCGCTCCTACCGCAAGAACGTCGGCAAGCTCATCGGGACTCTGTTCGGGGTGCTCTACGCCCTCGGCGGCCTGGTCGGCCTGGTGTTCGCCTTCCTCGGCACCACGCTGTGGGCCGGTGAGGGCGAGACCTTCGGGCTGGTCATCCGGGGCCTGGGGACGGTGACGGTGCTGGCGTGGTTCCTGATCCCCGTGCTGGCCTTCGGAGTGGACGACACCCTGGATCCGCGCTCCTTCGCCCTGTTCCCGCGCAGCGCGAAGGAGCTGCAGCCGGGCCTGTTCGCCGCGTCCGCGCTGAGCCTGCCGAGCCTGTTCACCCTGCTCGCCGTCGCCGTCGCCACAGCCTTCGAGGTGCTGTGGCTGGTGCTGTTCGGCCAGGGCGTGGGGTGGATCCTCGCCGCGATCGTGCTGCTGATCCCTGCCAACCTGGCCGGAGTGGTGCTGTGCCTGCTGCTGCCGCGCGCCTGGTTCGCGCACTCGGCGAGCAAGGCCTCCTCCCGCAGCGGCCGTGAGCTCGGCGGAATCTTCGCGATGATGGTCATGTTCGCCGCGATCTACGGCTTCTCGCTCAGCATGCAGCGAATCGAGGACCTGAATGTCGAGCTGGTGCGCCAGTGGCTGCCCGGCGTGGTCGACGTGCTCGCCTGGACCCCGTTCGGGGCCCTGTTCTCCGTGCCGATGGACCTCGCCGAGGGCGCGGTGCTGCCGGCCCTGGCGCGCCTGCTGATCGGCGCGGCCACGATCGCGCTCACCTGGCTGTGGTGGCGCCGCTCCATCGATGCCTCCCTCACCTCCGCGCTGACCGGTGACGCCTCCTCGGGCACCACCAAGGTCTCCGCCCTGGTGCCGCGATGGGCGAAGCCCTCCCCCTTCGGGGCGGTGCTGGGCAAGTCCCTGCGCTACTGGCGGCGCGACACCCGCTACCTGGCATCGATCGGCATCTACCCGTTGATCATCGTGTTCTTCGTGGCGATGGGCCTGGTGCTCCCCGAGTCGCGCCCGATGATGCTCGCATTCACCGTGTTCATGTGCGGCATGACCGGGGTCAGCCTGTGCAACGAGATCGGCTTCGACGGGCCCTCGGGCTGGGTCAACATCACCGCGAACCTGCCCGCGCGGGCGAACCTGCTGGGCCGGGTCGCCGCGATCGCGGTGCTCATGGTCCCGCCGGTGCTCGTGATCACGGTGGCCCTGCCGCTGCTGTACGACATGGCATACCTGATCCCGCTGGTGCTGCTGGCCTCCGTCGGCGTCATGATCTCCGGCTGGGGCTCCTCGGTCGCGGTCGGCGCGATCATGCCGTACCCGGCCTCACCTCCCGGCACCAACCCGATGAAGGACAAGTCGGCCTCGAGCGCCAACGCGATGCTCACGATGGCGATCGCGATGGTCTCCGTGTTCGTCCCGCAGATCCCGACGATCGGCCTGGCGATCTGGGGCCTGGTCGTGGGCAGCGAGGTGCTGCTGCTGGTGGCAGGACTGGTCTCGCTGGTCCTGGGCGTGCTCGCCTTCTGGGTGGGGCTGCGGATCGGCACGGCGCGCCTGGAGGCGCACTATCCGGACCTGTTCCAGAAGGTCCGCGACTTCCTCTGACCTGCGTCGGCGACACGTGCGCGGCCCTGCGGCCGGGCACCCGCCCGCTCACGCAGCCAGAGTGCGCTGCATGACCAGGGCGTCGATCCCCCGGCCCCGGATCCGGTAGTAGCCGCGGCGCCGGTCGATCTCGCAGTACCCGGCGGCGGTGTAGAAGCGGCGGGCGCGGGCGTTGTCCTCGCGCACCTCGAGCAGCATCGAGGTGGCGCCGGCGGCGCGGGCCTGCTGCTCGCA
Source organism: Brachybacterium fresconis (assembly GCF_017876515.1). Classification (NCBI taxonomy): domain Bacteria; kingdom Bacillati; phylum Actinomycetota; class Actinomycetes; order Micrococcales; family Dermabacteraceae; genus Brachybacterium; species Brachybacterium fresconis. The sequence goes on from NZ_JAGIOC010000001.1 coordinate 1,543,612, forward strand.
CCAGGTCAGCAGCGCACGGCCGATGCCGAGGCCCTCGCGCAGGGTGCCGATGGTGTGCAGGTCGGCCAGGTCTCCGGCGATCATGATCCCCGCGTACCCCAGCAGCCGCCCCTGCGCGTCGACGCCGTCGGCGGCGAGGACGTAGCGACGGTCGGGGTGGGCGACCTCCTCGGCGAGCTGGAAGACGGTCCAGGATTCGTCGGGGAACAGCTCGAGCTCGGCGTGGGCGATCGCCTCGACGTCCTCGAGGGTCGCGGGGCGCAGGCCCCACTTCCCCGTCGGCTCCGCGTCGCGGTGGGCTCCCGCGGCGCTCCCGGCGGCTCCGTCGGGTGCCGAGCCCGACGCATGCTGGTCCGTCATCTCAGCGGCCCAGGGCGCTCTTGCGGGCGGTGGGCTTGGCGGCGTCGGGCTCGCGCAGGTACAGCGGCGCCGTGTCGGAGAGGTCCTCGCCCCGGGCGATCCGCTGCGCGGCGGCGAGGATCAGGTGCCCGGCGTCGGCGTGCGCCATCTCGGCGGTCGCCGGCAGCAGCTGCGGGTACAGTCCGGTCCCGGAGCCGACCAGGAGGTCGCAGGCGGTGAGCTCGGCCGCGACATCCGCGGGCGCGTCCACGGCCGGTCCCGCTTCGCGGGTGACGGTGCCGTCGGCGGCGCGGCGGTAGCGCGCGTGGTAGACCTCGCGGCGGCGGGCGTCCAGGGCCACGGCGACGGTGACCGGTGCCGTCCCCTCGCCTCCGGCGGCGGCGAGGGCCTGGTGCGCGAGGGCGTCCAGCGAGCTGATCCCGTGCAGCGGGAGGTCCAGCACCCCGGCGATGCTGCGGGCGGCGACCAGCCCCACCCGCAGACCGGTGAACGGGCCGGGCCCGCGGCCGACGACGATGCCGGTGAGGTCGCTGCGCCCGGCGCCCGCCTCGGCCATCGTCTCCTCGACCAGGGCCAGCAGCACCTCGTCGTGGTGACGGGCGCGGTCATCGCCGCGGACGGCGAGGATCTCCGGGGCGTGCCCGTCCCCGCCGAGCGTTCCACGGGCGACGGCGACGCTCACCGCTCCGGAGGTGTCTATTCCCAGCAGCATCAGCGGTTCTCCTCGTCGGTGGCGGCGGATCCTTCGCGTGCGGACGGGACGCGCTGTGCAGCGTCCGCTGACGGGCCGGGCTGCGCGGAGGGGCCAGGCTTGGCGGAGGGGCCGGGCTGCACTGAGGGGCCAGGCTGCACGGAGGGGCCGGGCTGCGCGGAGGGGCCGGGCCGCGCAGAGGGGCCGGGCTGCACGGAGGGGCCGGGCTGCGCAGACGTTCCGGACAGCGCGGACAGCGCGGAGGCGAGCTCGGTGCGCGCCCGCTCGTCCCAGCGCCGGCCGCTCGGGGTCAGGCGCAGGGTGCGGGGCTCGTCGGGGTCGTCGGGGTCCTCCACCTGGTCGGGCCGTTCGAGCTCGACCAGCAGGACGGAGTCCACGAGGTGCTCCACCCGGTCGCGGCCCCATTCCACGACGGTGACGGAGGCGTCGAGGTCGGCTTCGAGGTCGAGGTCGTCGATGTCGCCGCCCCCGCCGAGGCGGTAGGCGTCCACGTGCACGAGGGCGGGGCCGCCGCGGAGACTGGGGTGGACCCGCTCGATGACGAAGGTCGGGGAGGCGACGGGACCGCGCACCCCGAGGCCCTCGCCGAGCCCCTGGGTGAAGGTGGTCTTGCCGGCGCCGAGCGGACCGTCCAGCACCAGCATGTCGCCGGCGCGCAGCACGGTGGCGAGCGCGCGGGCGGCGGCGCGGGTGCCGTCGGCGTCCAGGGTGCGGATCTCGAGGTCGTTCACGGGAGCACTTCCCGGGTGACCCGCCCGGAGACGGAGGTGAGGATCTCGTAGGGAATGGTCCCGGCGGCCCGCGCCCAGTCGTCGGCGGTGGTGGCGGCCGGGCCGTTGGGGGCTCCCCCGGCGTCGCCGAAGACGAACACCTCGTCCCCGGCGCGCGCGTCGGAGTCCGGGCCCAGGTCGATGACGATCTGGTCCATGCTGATCCGGCCGATCTGGGCGGCGCGGCGGTCCCCGGACTCGGTGCGCACGAGCACCTCGCAGCGGTCGCTGCCGGCACGGTGCAGCCCGTCGGCGTAGCCGAGCGGCACCAGGCCGACGCGGGTGCGCTGGGCGGTGGTGTGGATCCGGCCGTAGCCGATGCTGTGGCCCTCGGGGACCTCCTTGACCATGGCCAGGCGGCTGCTGAGGGTCATGGCGGGGCGCAGCGGGACGTCGGTGGCGACCGGCGGATAGCCGTACAGGGCGATGCCGGGGCGCACCAGGTCGCGGTGCAGGTCGGGGCGGGTCAGCAGCGCGGCGGAGTTGGCGATGTGCTGGAGCGGGACGGGCCCCACCTCCTCCTCGAGCGCCGCGCACGCCGAGTCGAACAGCTCGACCTGCTGGTCGGTGGCCGGATCGGCCGGGTCGTCCGCGCTGGTCAGATGGGTCCAGGCGGCCACGACCTGCAGGAAGTCGTCTTCGACCATCGCCGCACCGAGCTCACGGATCTGCCAGGGCAGGACCCCGCCACGCCCCATGCCCGTGTCGATCTTCAGGTGCACGCGGGCCCGACGGTCGGCCTGTCGGGCGGCGTCGGACACGAGCGCGATCATCTCCGGGGAGCCGACGGACACGTCGATCCCGGAGGAGAGCACCTCGGGCAGCACGATCTCGGCGGTGTGCGGCTCGTACAGCCAGGTGAGGATGTGCGCGTCGAGATCGGCGCGGGCGAGCGCGAGCGCGCTGGCGGGGTGGGCGACGCCGAGCCAGGTGGCCCCGCCCTCGAGCGCGGCCCGAGCGGCGGTGAGCATGCCGTGCCCGTAACCGTCGGCCTTGACCACCGCCATCAGGGCAGTCTGTTCCTCCAGCAGTCCGGTCAGCGCCCGGGTGTTCTGGGTGATCGCCGCAGGGTCGATCACGGCCCGGTTGGGCACGTGCCGAGGGTCCTCGGCGGGGATCGGAATGGTCATCGAGCTCCTCGGTTCACGACAGGGCGCTCGCCAGGATAGTCCCGAGAGCCTCGGGGACGTGCTCGGCGACGTCGAGGGCGACCAGGGGCAGCATCCCGTCCCGGGAGGCGAGGCGCCCGGCGCGGCCGTGCAGGATCGCGGCCAGCGACGCGGCGTCCGGGCCCGCCAGCCCGGCGGCGAGCAGGGTCCCGGCCATTCCCGCGAGAACGTCCCCGGTGCCGGCGGTCGCGAGCTGGCTGGTGGCATCGTCCTGGGTGCGCAGCGGCCCGCCGTCGGCGGGGGCGACGAGGGTGATCGCGCCCTTGAGCAGGACGGTCGCTCCGGTCGCCGCCGCGAGGGCGACCGCGAGATCGGAGCCGGGGAGGTCCCGGTCGATCCCCAGCCGCTCGGCCAGGCGGTCCGCCTCTCCGCGGTGCGGGGTCAGCACGACGTCTCCGGAGAAGCGGTGCGCCGCGCCGATCGCATCGAGGCCCCCGGCGTCGATCACGCCCCGGGCGACCTCTCCCCGTGCGCCCTCTCCCCCGGCGGTGCTGAGCAGGTCCACACCGGCGCGGGTGCGAGGATCATCACCGGACAGGCCGGGGCCGACGACGAGGGCGTGCAGGCGGCCGATCGCCTCCGGGTCGACCGACTCGGCGGGGTGCCCGACGACCTCGGGGCGGGTGTGCAGGACGAGGTCCAGCACGCTCTGCGGGGCGATGACCCGGACCATCCCGGCACCGGAACGGGCCGCCCCCGTGGAGGTCAGGACCGCGGCGCCGGGGAAACGAGGACTGCCGGCGGCGATCGCGACCACGCCGCGGGAGTACTTGGTGGCGTCCCGCTCCGGGCGCGGCCAGCGCTCCGTCACCTCGGCGTCGTCCAGGCGCAGCACGGCGGCCTCGGTCGGGAGGTGATCGGCCAGGCCGAGATCGACGAGGTGGACGTGGCCGGCCAGCTCGGCGCCGCCGGGCAGCAGCAGCCCGGCCTTGACGGCCCCGAAGGTGACGGTCTCGCGCGCCGCGAGGGCACCGGGCGCCGCCTGTCCCGTGGAGGCATCGACGAAGCTGGGCACGTCGACCGCGATCACGGGTACTCCGCAGCGACGCACCGCCTCCAGCAGCGTGGTCAGGCGCGCAGGGACCTCGGGACGGCCGCCGATTCCGACGATCGCGTCCAGCACGAGGTCGACCTCGGCGAGCCGGGACTGCAGATCCTCGGGGTCCGTGTCGTCGAGATCGTGGAGGGTGCCTCCGGCCTCGCGGAGGGCCTCGGCCCCGCCGGCATGGAAGCCGTCGGCGGCGGCGATCGCGTCGGCGGCGATCCCCTGACCGCGCAGCAGGGCAGCAGCGTGGAGCCCGTCCCCACCGTTGTCCCCGCTGCCGGCGAGCACCACGACAGAGGGCTCGTCGGGGGCGCGCAGGTGCTCTGCGACCCGGCCGGCGAGCGCTCGCGCGGCATGCTGCATCAGGGGTCGGCCGGCGTCCAGGAGAGGACGTTCCGCCGCGCGGACCTGCTCGGTGGTGTAGCCGCGGATCATCGTGCCTCCTCGTGGTCGGCGGGCTCGCCGCGCTCGGCGACCACGATCGCGGTCGCGATGTCCCCGTCGTGCGAGAGCGAGAGGTGCAGGTGGGCGACGCGCTGGGCCTCGGCGGCCCGCAGCGTGGCGCCGCGCAGGCGCAGATAGGGGCGGCGGGCCTCGGTGCGCTCGACGGTGACGTCCTGCCAGGAGAAGTCCCCGGGGGCGCCGAGGGCCTTGCCCACGGCCTCCTTCGCGGCGACCCGGGCGGCGCGGGAGGCGGCCGACAGCTCTCGCTCCTTCGGGGTGAACAGGCGCGCCAGCAGAGCGGGGGTGCGCTCGATCATCGCGGCCAGGCGCGAGATGCCCACGACGTCGACGCCCACACCGGCGACGGTGCCGTCCTCCCGGGGCGCGAACGCCCGGCCCCCGAAGCTGTCGTCGGGGCCGGGCGTCGGCGTCGCGGTCGGGAAGCTGCTCATCCCCGCAGTATCACACCCCGACCCGAGGATCGTGTGGCAGCCCTATCGGGCAGGGTCGCCGCAACCGGCCGGACGGACGAGAGGACGTCACCACCGGCCGCCGGGGTCACTCGACGGTGACGGACTTGGCGAGGTTGCGCGGCTGGTCCACGTCCAGGCCCTTCGCGGTGGCCAGCTCGCAGGAGAAGATCTGCAGCGGGATCACAGTCAGCAGGGCCGCGAACAGGGTGCGCGTGGCGGGCACCCGGATCACCTCGTCGGCGTAGGGCAGCACCGCGTCGTCGCCCTCCTCGGCGATCACCAGGGTGCGGGCACCGCGGGCGCGCACCTCCTGGATGTTGGAGACCACCTTGGCGTGCAGCGAGTGGCGGCCATGGGGCGAGGGCACGATCACGAAGACCGGCTGGCCCTCCTCGACCAGGGCGATCGGCCCGTGCTTGAGCTCGCCGGCCGCGAAGCCCTCGGCATGGATGTAGGCGATCTCCTTGAGCTTCAGGGCCCCTTCCATCGCGGTCGGGTAGCCGACGTGACGACCCAGGAACAGCACGCTGGTGACGTCCTGCATCTGATCGGCGAGCCGCTCGATCTGCCCGGAGTTGTCCAGCACCTGCTGGATCTGGTCGGGGATGCGCTCGAGATCGCCCATCAGCGCCGCGATCTCGTCGGGGTAGAGGTTCCCCCGCACCTGCGCCAGGAACAGACCCAGCAGATAGCAGGCGGCGATCTGGCCCAGGTACGCCTTGGTGGAGGCGACGGCGATCTCGGGGCCGACGTGCAGGTACAGCGCGGCGTCGGACTCCCGCGGGATGGTCGAGCCGCGGGTGTTGCAGATCGCGATGACCTTCGCGCCCTGCTCGCGGGCATGGCGCACGGCCATCAAGGTGTCCATCGTCTCGCCGGACTGCGAGATCGCGACCACCAGGGTCTTCTCGGTGACGACCGGGTCGCGGTAGCGGAACTCGTGGGCGAGCTCGACCTCGGTGGGGATGCGGCACCAGTGCTCGATGGCGTACTTGGCGACCTCGCCGGCGTTGGCGGCGGTGCCGCAGGCGACCACGACGATCTTGTCGACGCTGCGCAGCACGGAGGGGTCGATGTCCATCTCGTCGAGCTGGAGGGAGCCGGCGGCCAGGCGACCCAGCAGCGTGTCGGCCACGGCGCTCGCCTGCTCGTGGATCTCCTTGGCCATGAAGGAGGAGTAGCCGCCCTTCTGCGCGGCGGCGGCGTCCCACTCGATGGTGTAGCGCTTGGCGTCGGTGACCTCGTTCCCGTCGAAGTCGATCAGGTCGACGGAATTCGCCGTGACGGTGACGACCTGGTCCTGGCCGATCTCGAGGGCCTCCTTGGTGGAGTCCACGAAGGCGGCCACGTCCGAGCCGAGGAAGTTCTCGCCGTCGCCGAGGCCCACGACCAGCGGGGAGTTGCGGCGGGCGGCGACGACGGTGTCCGGGGCATCGCGGTGCACGGCCAGCAGGGTGAAGGCGCCCTCCAGCTGGGAGGCGGTGCGACGCATCGCCTCGGTGAGGTCGCCGGCGGACTCCATCTCGCGGGCGATCAGGTGCGCGGCGGCCTCGGAGTCCGTCTCTGAGGTGAAGGAGCGGCCGTCCTTCTCGAGCTCGGCGCGCAGGGTCGCGAAGTTCTCGATGATGCCGTTGTGGACCACGGCGAGCTCGCCGTCGCGGCCGCCGACGTGGGGATGGGCGTTGATGTCGGTCGGGCCCCCGTGGGTGGCCCAGCGGGTGTGGGCGATGGAGACCTGTCCGGTGGTCTCCGGCGCGCCGTCGAGGGCGTCGCGGAGGTTGACGAGCTTCCCGGCGCGCTTGGTCACGCGCACGCCGTCGTCGTCGAGCACGGCGACGCCTGCGGAGTCGTAGCCGCGGTACTCGAGGCGGGCGAGGCCCTGGAGGGCGACGTCCACGGGACGGGAGGAGGGGGCTGCGGCCTGCGGGCCTGCGTATCCGACGATTCCACACATGCCGATCACGCTAACGATCCCGGAGCTCTCGCGCCGCTTCCGAGCGGCCTCGGCAGGAGTCGTTCCTCACCCTGACGGGGGTGCGTGCATGCGCCTGGCCGAACCTGCGCACGACCGGTCAGATTCGCGCAGTGGCGATGAGTGGTCGGTTCGCCCGACGGAGCGTGCCGGGCGGGGAGGCTCGGTTCGCCCGACGGAGCGGGCCGAGCGGGGTCGGTCGGTGCAGACGTCGTTCCGGTCGGGCGCGGGCGGTCCTCCCGTGAGGCACGGTCGGTCGTCCCGTCGGGCGCGGGCGGTCGGCGCAGACGCCGCTCCCGTCGGGCGCGGGCGGGCCATCCCTTCGGGCGCCGGTCTCATCTCACAGCGTGGTGGCCGGTTTCTCGGCCCGGAGCTGGAAGAATCATGGCCATGAAGGCCGCTTCAGCGTCGAGCACCGTCACCCCGTTCGAGGAGATCCCGCGGGATGACTGGGCACGCCTGTCCAATCAGACCCCTCTGCCGTTGTCCGAGGACGACATCGCCAAGCTGCGAGGCCTGGGCGACCGCCTGGACCTGCGAGAGGTCGACGCCGTCTACCGGCCGATCTCCCGTCTGCTGAACATTCAGGTCGCGGCGGCGCAGGCGCTGCGCCGGGACCGCGAGGGCTTCCTGGACCATCATCAGCACCGCACCCCGTACATCATCGGCGTGGCGGGTTCGGTCGCGGTCGGCAAGTCGACCACGGCCCGTCTGCTGCGCGAGCTGATGGCGCGCTGGCCGGAGACGCCGCAGGTCCAGCTGGTGACGACCGACGGCTTCCTGCTGCCCAACGCCGAGCTCGAGAGGCGCGGCATCATGCATCGCAAGGGCTTTCCCGAGAGCTACGACCGACGCGGCCTGCTGCGCTTCGTCGCCGACGTGAAGTCGGGGCAGGAACGGGTCGAAGCCCCGGTGTATTCCCATCTGTCCTACGACATCCTCGAGAACGAGCGGGTCGTGGTCGAGCAGCCCGACGTGCTGATCCTGGAGGGTCTGAACGTGCTGCAGCCGGCCCGGCCGCGCCGCGACGGGCGCCTGGGGATGGCGGTCTCGGACTTCTTCGACTTCTCGGTGTACGTCGACGCCCGCGTCGAGGACGTCCGGCGCTGGTACGTCGACCGTTTCCTGCAGCTGCGCCGCACCGCGTTCTCCGACCCGCGCTCCTACTTCCGGCGCTATGCGGACCTCAGCGATGACGAGGCCGTGCAGACGGCGGAGCGGATCTGGCGCACCATCAACGGGCCGAACCTCACCGAGAACGTGCTGCCCACGCGCGGCCGCGCAGACCTCGTGCTGCGCAAGGACGGCCGACACCGCGTGCATTCGGTGCTGCTGCGCAAAGTCTGAGCGGCCGCAGCCGTCACCGTCCGGCGAACCCGCCCGTGCCGGCGTTGCCGCCCGCCGACCCGGCCCGCTCCACTGAACCGGCCCCTCCCCACTGAACCAGCCCGCCCCCGGCCGAACTCTGCACAATCGTGGCCAAGATCGATCTTGGCACCATCAACGCAGAGCTCGGAAGAAGAGCCGGGGCAGCCAACCCGGAAACCGGCCCCTCCCCACCGAACCGGCCCTTCTCGCCACCGAACCAGCCCGCCCCCGGCCGAACTCTGCACAATCGTTGCCAAGATCGATCTTGGCACCATCAACGCAGAGCTCGGCGCGGGAGTGGGCTCGGCGCGGGAGTGGGCTCGGCGCGGGAGTGGGGTCGGCGCGGGAGTGGGGTCGGCGCGGGGGTGAGCTCGGCGCTGGGGAGGGCCCGGCACTCGGGGTGGGGTCGGCGCGGCGGGTGGGGTGGGGTCAGAGGGCGACGCGGTCCCGGACGATGGTGGCGAGGCGTTCGGCGACCGAGCCGGCCACCTCGTCGGAGGGAGCCTCGACCATGACGCGGACGACGGGCTCGGTGCCGGAGGGGCGCAGCAGGACCCGGCCGGTCTCCCCCAGTTCCGCCTCCGCCGCGGCGACGGCGTCGAGCACGCCGCGGTCGATGGTGGCGCGGGCCTTGTCGACGTTCTTGACGTTGATCAGCGCCTGCGGGAGGCGGGTCATGACGTCGGCCAGCTCGCGGGCGGTGCGGCCGGTCTCCGCCATGCGCTGGAGCAGGTGCAGGGCGGTCAGCTCGCCGTCGCCGGTGGTAGCGTGCTCGGCGATGATGACGTGGCCGGACTGCTCGCCGCCGATGGAGTAGTCGCCGAGGGTCATCTCCTCGAGCACGTAGCGGTCCCCGACCGCCGTCTGGCCCAGCATGATCCCGTGCTCGCGCATGGCGAGCTTCAGGCCGAGGTTGCTCATGACGGTGACCACGAGGGTGTCGTCGTGCAGGCGGCCCTTCTCCTTGAGGTCGAGGGCGAGGATGCCCATGATCTGGTCGCCGTCGATGATCTTGCCGTCCGCGTCGACCGCGAGGCAGCGGTCGGCGTCGCCGTCGAAGGCGACCCCGATGTCGGCTCCGTGCTCGCGCACCGCAGCCTGCAGCGGGCCGAGATGGGTGGAGCCGACGCCGTCGTTGATCAGGCCGCCGTTGGCGTGGTCACCGATCACGTGGACGGTGGCGCCGGCGCGGCGCAGCGCCTGGGGCCCGGTCTCGGAGGCCGCGCCGTTCGCGCAGTCGGCGACCACGCTGAGCCCCTCCAGAGAACGATCCAGGGTCGCGACGAGGTGCTCGACGTAGGCGTCGACCGCGCCCTCGTACCGGGTGATGGTGCCGACGTCGGCCCCTTCGGGTCGGTCCCACTCCTCGCCGAGCCGCGCCTCGATCGCATCCTCGACCTCGTCGGGCAGCTTGGTGCCGCCGCGGGCGAAGAACTTGATGCCGTTGTCGGGCGCGGGGTTGTGGGAGGCGGAGATCATCACGCCGAGGTCCGCGCTGGTGGACTGGACCAGGTGGGCCAGACCCGGGGTGGGCAGCACCTCGGCGTCGAGCACGTCGACCCCGGCGGAGGCGAGGCCCGCGCAGACGGCGGCGGAGAGGAAGTGCCCCGAGGGGCGGGTGTCCCGGGCCACGATGGCGCGCGGCCGACTGCCGCCGAAAGCACCCAGCGTGCCCAGGACGTGGGCCGCTCCCACGGAGAGCTCGACCGCGAGCTCCGCGGTGATGTCGCCGTTGGCGCGTCCGCGCACTCCGTCGGTTCCGAACAGTCGTGCCACAGGGATCTCCTCATGAGGACGGGGGTGTCGTCGTCCGGGCGGGGCCGCCGCACGGCGGGGCCCGGGCCGGACGTCCGCTGTGAGACTACCCGCTGCCCCGGCCCCCACTCGTCATCGATCCGCTCGCGACGTTACTTTGGGAGGTATGCCTGACGCCGTCCTCCTCCCCCGCCTGCTGCCGTCGGCCATCAGCCACCACGTCGGCGACCGGTCCGCGGGCCGGGGGCTCGCCCGGGCCCGCGGCGGAAGCGTCGAGGACCTGCACTGGGACGCCGACACCTCGACGGTCGATGCCGACGTCACCGATCAGGACGGCACCGTCCAGCACCCCCGAGCAGTGCTGGTGGAGTACGAGGAGGACGCCGTCTCGCGGCGGTTCCTGCCCTCGGCCCCGGGCGGCCTGTGGCGACCGCGCTCCTCCGAGTGCAGCTGCTCCGCCGGCGGCAGCTGCGAGCACGTCGCGGCGCTGCTGTACCGGCTGAACGACCTGGGCACCCGCGCCGAGGCATCGGACCCGCCGCCCGAGTGGCGCAGCGTGCTGCGTCCCCTGCTGGGCTCCTCGGGCCCTCGCGGGGCGGCCCGGCCGCTGGCGATCGGGGTGGATCTCGAGGCCGGCCCGTCCGGTGCGGGAGCCTCCCGGAACCGGCGCGAGACCGCCACCCCGGCGGATCTGGGGACCGACGCCGACCTGTGGCTGGGGCTGCGACCGCTGACCCGCGGCCGCACCGGGTCCTGGATCAAGGGCGACCTGTCCTGGCGGAGCTTCGAGGGCCGGTTGTCGGCCCGGGAGTACGACGCGGTCCAGACCGAGGCCCTCTCGCGGCTGTTCGCCTCCGCCTCCGCGGAGCGCTCCTACTCCAGCGGGGCCATCGACCACCTGTGGCTGAACACGATCACCTCCCCGCTGCTGTGGCAGTCGCTGGTCCATGCGCGCGACGCCGGGGTCGAGCTGCTGCCGGGAGCGGGCCTGACCTCGGTCGCGCTGCTGGGCGAGGCGGACGTCGGCCTCGACCTGCGCCTGGACGAGACGGCGGAGGACCTGCAGGTGCTCCCCCGCCTCACCCTCGACGGCGAGCACGCCCCGCAGGCTCGTCTGCTGGGCGCGGCCGGAGTGCTCGACGTCGCCCCGCACGGCGAGGACGCCCTCGCCGCCCGCATCGCCCCGCTGGTCTCCCCGGTCCCCCGCGCGCTGCGCTCGCTGCTCCAGCGCCGCCGACCGCTGCGGGTCCCGGCCGCGGACCGGCAGGCCTTCCTCGAGGTCGCCTACCCCCAGCTGCGCTCCCTGACCAGCGTGACCAGCTCCGACGCCAGCGTCCAGATCCCGGCCGCACGGCGCCCCACCCTGCGCCTTTCCGCCTCCTACGCCTCCGGCGACCGCCTCACGCTGCGCTGGTCCTGGCACTATCACGATCCCGATCGCCTGCTGCCGATCGACCAGCGGCAGGGGGCCCGGCGCGACCTCGCCCATGAGGACGAGGTGATCGCCGCCGCCATGACACGGTGGCCGACGGCGGGCTCCGCGGATCCGGAGCTGCTCAGCGGCCCCGACACCGCCGAGTTCACCGAGCACGTGCTCGACGAGCTCGCGGCGATGAATCATGTGGAGACCGAGGTGGTCGGCACACGGCACGCCTACCGCGAGCTCGACGGCGCCCCGGACGTGCGCATCACCCAGCAGACCACCCCGGGCAAGAACGACTGGTTCGACCTCGGCTTCCAGATCACCGTCGAAGGCCGGGAGATCCCCTTCCCCACCCTCTTCGTCGCGCTCGCCCGCGGGCGCAGCCGGCTGCTGCTGCCGGACAAGACCTACTTCTCCCTGGACCACCCGGCGTTCGACACCCTGCGGGAGCTGATCCGCGAGGGCGAGGCGCTCGCGGAATGGGAGCCGGAGCAGCAGCAGCTCAGCCGCTTCCAGGTGGACATGTGGAACGACCTCGAGGAGATGGCAGACGAGGCCGCCGCGAGCGCGGCCTGGGAGCGCACCGTCGGCCGGGTGCGGACCGCCCCCGACGCCGACCCGCCTGCACTGCCCGATTCCCTGGACGCCGATCTGCGCCCCTACCAGCGGGAGGGCTACGCCTGGCTCGCGACCCTGTTCGACCAGGGCCTGGGCGGAGTGCTCGCCGACGACATGGGCCTGGGCAAGACCCTGCAGACGCTCGCCCTGATCGCCCGCGCCCGCGAGGAGCACGCCCCCAAGGGATCCGCCGCCGACGCGCCCCCGTTCCTGGTCGTCGCCCCCGCCTCGGTGCTGCCGGTGTGGCGCCGCGAGGCCGAGCGCTTCACCCCGGACCTGGACGTGCGGGTGCTGGATCGCACCTCCGCCTCCCGCGGCGCACCCCTGAGCAAGCACATCGCGGGCGCGGATCTCGTCGTGACCAGCTACACGGTGCTGCGCATCGACGACGAGGACTTCGCCGCGCAGACCTTCCAGGGTTTCGTGCTCGATGAGGCCCAGTTCGTCAAGAACCGCCGCTCCCGCACCCATCGCGCGGCCAAGGGCGTGCGCGCCGACTTCCGCCTGGCCATCACCGGCACCCCGATGGAGAACTCGCTGGATGACCTGTGGGCGATCCTGGACCTGGTCGCCCCGGGTCTGCTGGGCGGCGCGAACGGCTTCCGCCAGCGGTACACGCTGCCGATCGAGACGGGCGAGCACCCGAGCCGGATGGAGCTGCTGCGTCGGCGCGTCAAGCCGTTCCTGCTGCGGCGGACGAAGGAGCTGGTGGCTTCCGAGCTGCCCGAGAAGCACGAGCAGGTGCTGACCGTGACGCTCGGCGAGCAGCATCGTGCGGTCTACGACTCGATGCTGCAGCGCGAGCGCAAGAAGGTCCTGGGCCTGATCGAGTCCGACCTGGATCGTCAGCGGTTCATCGTCTTCCGCTCCCTGACCCTGCTGCGGATGATGGCGCTGGATCCTCGCCTGGTCGACGCCGAGGCGTACGGCGAGGTGCCCAGCTCGAAGCTGGAGGCGCTGTTCGACCGGCTCGAGGAGGTGCTCGGCGACGGGCACCGGGTGCTGCTGTTCAGCCAGTTCACCTCCTACCTGGACCGCGTCGCGGGCGAGCTCGAGGAGCGCGGAATCCGCTACGCGCACCTGGACGGGTCCACCCGCGACCGCGACGCGGCCGTGGCCGGATTCCGCGAGGGCGACGCCCCGGTGTTCCTCATCTCGCTGAAGGCGGGCGGCTTCGGGCTGACGCTGACCGAGGCCGACTACGTGTTCCTGCTGGATCCCTGGTGGAACCCGGCGGCGGAGAACCAGGCCGTGGACCGCGCCCACCGGATCGGGCAGGACCACCAGGTGATGGTGTACCGCATGGTCGCCGAGGACACCATCGAGGAGAAGGTGCTCGCCCTGCAGCAGCGCAAGGCGGAGCTGTTCGACGCCTTCACCGACGGCGGGGAGGCCTTCCGCTCCGCGATGACCGCCCAGGACATCCGGGAGCTGCTGAGCTGATCGCTCGGATGCCGTGCGGAGCGGCTTCTCCGATCCGCTCCACCCAGCCGTGCTCTGCGCTTTTGTTGCCATAGGGCTGGGTGCGAACGGCATTGCAGATCTCGGAGTATGCGGACGGGGAAGAACCACCCGCCGCGGTCATCGGGTCCAGCCCACCGTCGCTGCGCCGTAGCCGCCGACGGGACGCTCGAGGGTGCGTCCCTCGATCCGCAGCGGCGGCGGCACCGCCTCCAGCGGTCCGTCGGCGGACATGACGCTCACCCGCGGCACCTCGAGCGCTTCGCGTCCGACGGCGGGCGGGGCGGCCCGTGCGTCCGGCGACGGCTCGGCCAGCAGCGTGCGGGCCGCGCCGAGCAGATTCACCCGGATCGTGGTCGCCCGGCCGCGGACGAGGCCGTCGAGGATGTGCCCGGCCATCCGGTGCCCGCTGGCATGGTCGAGGGCCTGCACGGGGAGGGCGCCGGGCCGCCCGTCGGTGCCGCAGCGCACCGCGATCCCCGTCGCGGCCTGGACGATCGAGTCGAAGCCCGCCCGTCCGCCCCAGGGCCCGTGCTCACCCCAGGCGGAGAGGGAGACGAGCACAGCCTGCGGGGCTGTCCGCTCGAGGTCCTCGGTGCCCAGACCGTGGGCGTCGAGGGCACCGGGACGATAGCCGTCCAGGATCACGTCGGCCTCGGCGGCGAGCTCCCGCAGCCGATCCGCGTCGCGCCGGAGGTCCAGCAGTGCCAAGCGCTTGCCCATCCCGGTGGAGAGGTGCTGGGCGAGGATCTCCGGACGGTGCGGAGGATCGATCCGGAGCACGTCCGCACCCAGGCAGGCGAGGAGCTGGGTGCAGGTGGGGCCGGCGATCACCCGGGTCAGATCGAGCACTCGCACCCCGGTCAGCGGCAGCGTCGCGGGACGTCCCTCGACCGCGCCGGCGGGAGCCGCGATGGGCTCGTGAAGGCTGCTCAGCTCGGGCCTGCCCCGGCGGTCGTCGACGCTCGACCAGGGGTCCCCGGCGGTGGCGAGGTGGTGGGGATGACCCTGCCACTCGTGCTCGGCGCGGACCGCCACCGCGATCCCGCCGGCGGCCGCGATCCGGGTCTCGACCTCGGCGACCTCGCGGCGCCCGACCTCCCGCTCGAGACCGGCACGATCGTCGATGCCGAGCACCTCGCGGATGATCGCCGCGTGATGGGGATAGTTGCCGTGCAGACGCACCCAGCCGTCACGACCTGCGACGAAACCGGAGAACTCACCCCACGCCCGCGGGGCCCGGCCGTCGATGCGCAGATGCTCATGGGCGGCGAAGGACGCGGCCGTCAGCGCATCGGTGGTGTCGATGCGGATGTCCAGGCCGCGGGCCGCGGCGAGCTCGGCAGCGGCGTCGCGCACCCGGCGCACCTCGGTCCGGGCCAGGTGCTCCGTGTCGAGCGGCCCGCCCCACCAGCGCCGAGGGCCGTCCACCATGCCCCCAGAGTAGTCCTCGCCGACCGCCGCGCCTCGGGTGGGTGGCCGCGGGCCATCGCCCTCCCCGCGCGGCGCGCTGTCACACCTCCGCCGCCTGCGGTGTCCCATGGGCAGACCCGTTCACGCAGGAAGACCCAGGAGTGAGACCCATGACCCGCACCCTCGAAGCCGTCGTCATCGGAGGCGGCTACGCCGGCGTCGTCGCCGCGAACCGGCTGAGCACGTCCGACGAGCTGTCCGTCACCCTCATCAACCCCCGCCGTGATTTCGTCGAGCGGATCCGGCTGCACCAGCGGGCAACCGGCACGTACGGCGCGACGGTGCCGTACGCCGACGTGCTGGCGCCGAGCATCCGCCTCACCGTCGACTCCGTGACCAGGATCGATGCCCCGTCCCGGAGCCTCGTGCTGGCCTCCGGTGCCGTCGCGCGCTACGACCACCTGGTCTATGCGGTCGGCAGCCATGCCGCGACGTCGGAGGTGCCCGGCACCGCGGAGCACACCATCGCGCTGAGCACTCTCGAGCAGGCCGACGACCTCCGGGACGCCCTGGCGGCCGTGCCGACCCGTGCACCGGTCACCGTCGTCGGCGGCGGGTCGACCGGGATCGAGGTCGCCGCCGAGCTCGCCGAGTCCGGCCGCCCGGTCACCCTGCTCGCCGGCGACCGGCTCGGGCCGTCCCTGCACCCCGCGGCACGGGCCACGGTGGCGCGACAGCTGGGGCGGCTCGGTGCCACGGTCCTCGCCGGCGCGGGCGCCCGGGCGGCTGCCGTCGTCGACGGGGGCGTGCACCTCGCCGATGGCCGCGAGCTGCCGAGCGCCCTCACCGTCTGGACCGCGGGGTTCGGCGTCCCCGATCTGGCCCGTCGCAGCGGTCTGAGAACCGATCCCCTCGGCCGCCTGGTCACCGACGAGACGCTGACCAGCCTCGACGACGAGCGGATCGTCGCCGCCGGGGACTGCGCCGCCCCCTCCGGGGTGCCCTACCGGATGTGCTGCGCCGCTGCGCAGCCCCTCGGGGCGCAGGCTGCGGACACGGTGCTTCGGCGCGTGGCCGGCGACGCGCCGCGCGGCAGGTCCCTCGCGATCCCCGGACAGTGCCTCAGCCTCGGTCGCAGGGCAGGCCTGCTCCAACTCGCGCGACGCGACGACACCGCGCTCCCCGTCCATCTCGGCGGCCGGCTCGGCGCCGGGCTCAAAGAAGCCGTCACCGCCGGGACCCTGGTGGGCCTGCGCACCATGTCGCGTCGGCCCGGCATCATCCCCGCCCTGGGCCTGCTGCAGGATCCGCGCCGAGCCGGACGCCTCGCCGCAGCCTCCCCCGATCTCGCCCCTGTCCAGGACCGCCCCGCGCTGGCAGACTGAGCACCCTCCTGAGAGGTCGATCATGCCCGATGCCATGCCCCGGTCCGCGACCGACGCCTTCGTCACCCACCGGAACCTGCTGTTCACCGTCGCCTACGAGATCCTGGGCTCCGCGGCCGACGCCGAGGACGTGCTGCAGGAGAGCTGGCTGCGGTGGGCGGAGGTGGACCTCGACGAGGTCCGCGAGCCCCGCGCCTACCTGGTGCGGATCGCGACCCGTCAGGCCCTGAACCGGCTGCGGAGCCTCGAGCGGCGCAAGGAGGACTATGTGGGGCAGTGGTTGCCGGAGCCGCTGCTGACCGCGCCCGACATCGCGGAGGACGTGGTGCTCGCGGACAGCGTCTCCATGGCGCTGATGGTGGTGCTCGAATCGCTCGCACCCACCGAGCGCGCGGTGTTCGTGCTGCGGGAGACGTTCGGCTTCTCGCACCCCGAGATCGCCGAGGCCGTGGACCGCTCCCCCGCCGCGGTGCGGCAGATCGCCCATCGTGCCCGGGAGCACGTCGCGGCGCGCCGCCTGCACCACCGCACGGACGCCGCGGAGGCACGTCGCACGCTCGACGCCTTCACCCGCTCGATCGAGACCGGTGACGTGCAGGCACTGATGGACGTGCTGGCACCGGACGTCGTGGTGCTGGCGGACGGCGGCGGCATCAAGCAGGCCGTGCCCAATGCGGTGCGCGGGGCCGACAGGGTCGCCCGCCTGTTCCTGGGCGGGATGAGCAAGGCGCCCGGGACCCTCACGGCACGACCGACCGCCGTCAACGGCCACCCGGCCCTGGCCATCGACCTCGACGGCGAGCTGGACGGCGTCTTCAGCGCACAGATCCGGGACGGGCGCATCGCCGAGATCTACTACGTCCGCAACCCGGAGAAGCTCTCCCGCCTCTCCTCCGCGACGGTGCTCACGGCGCGGTGAGCCCGCGAGCGCGGCATCACGGGGCGCACGATCACGGGCGCTGGATCAGACGCGTGGGATCGCGGGCGCGGGCCCGGGACGGCAGCTCAGGACGACGAACGGCCCCGACCGGTGCAGGTCGAGGGCCGTTCGTGCAACGTGCTCGGTGCGGAGCGATGCTCCGCGCCCGATCAGCGCTTGGAGTACTGCGGCGCCTTGCGGGCCTTCTTCAGACCCGCCTTCTTGCGCTCGATGATGCGCGCATCGCGCTTGAGGAAGCCGGCCTTCTTGAGCGTCGGGCGGTTGTTGTCCCGATCGATCTCGTTCAGGGCGCGGGCGACGCCGAGGCGCACGGCACCGGCCTGGCCGGACGGGCCGCCGCCGCTGATGCGGACGACGACGTCGAAACGGCCCTTGAGGTCGAGGACCGTGAACGGGTCGTTGACCTCCTGCTGGTGCAGCTTGTTCGGGAAGTAGTCCTCGAGGCTGCGCTCGTTGATGGTCCACTGGCCGGAGCCGGGGATCAGACGCACGCGGGCGACGGCCTGCTTGCGACGGCCGGTGCCGTAGCCCGGTGCGGTCGCCGACTGGCCGGCGCCGACGGCGGCTTCGCCGGTGGACTCGGTGGTGAAGTTGGACGGGACGTTCTCGTCCGTCTCATCGGTCGTGGGCTCGAGGGTCTCGGGGGTGGTCTCAGTCACGGTTCTCCTTGGTTCGTCCGTGCGGCAGGGCGGAGTGGCGGGACGCCCCGCTTACTGCGCCACCTGATCGATGGTGAAGGGGACGGGCTGCTGAGCGGAATGCGGGTGCTCGGAGCCCGAGTAGATCTTCAGCTTCTTGATCTGCTGATCAGCGAGCTTGTTCTTGGGGAGCATGCCACGGATGGCCTTCTCCACTGCACGCTCGGGATTCTTCTCGAGCAGCTCGGAGTAGGGGATGCCGCGGAGGCCGCCGGGGTAGCCGGAGTGGCGGTACGCCAGCTTGGCGTCCCGCTTCTTGCCGGTCAGCGCGACCTTGTCAGCGTTGATGATGATCACGAAGTCGCCTGCATCCACGTGGGGTGCGAAAACCGGCTTGTGCTTTCCCCTCAGGAGCTGTGCAGCCTGGGAAGCGAGCCGGCCGAGGACGACATCGTTTGCGTCAATGACGTACCAGGAACGCTCGACATCGCCGGGCTTCGGGGTGAACGTACGCACTCGTGCCTTCTTCTCTCGTCATGGTGCCCGAGCAGCAGGATGCCGACCGGACACGGTTCGATGGACCGTGGGCACGCTTCCTTCGGGTAAAAGCATGGCCCTGTCGCTGCGCCCGTCCCGCTCCGCACACGATGCGACGGCGGTCCTGGATGTGTGTGAGATGCCCTTTTCGCGCCGGGCGTGAGAAATCGGCTGCGGAGTCGGGCACACATCAAGGCACAACGACCCTCCACGATAGAGCGTCCGAGCTGGCAGCGTCAACGCGAGGAGGCCTCGGCGGGGGTGTGATCTCCGGCTCTGTCGGCCATCGCACCGCGCAGTTCAAGCCCGGCGCGTCCGCGTGAACGCCGGTGCGCCCGCGGGAACCGGCGCGCCCGCGCGAATTCAGCCCCGGCGCGCCCGCGCGATGGCGGCGCGGGCGGCGAGCTCCTCGTCGGGCGGGTAGGCGACGTGGTCGAGGGTCAGCCCCTGCGGCGGGCACATCGGGGCGGAGCCGAGGCCGTCGCGGGTGGCGGCTTCGCGGGTGCGGGCGGCGAGCACCTGGGCGGGCCAGCCCTCGTCCCGTCGGCCCTCCCCCACGGCGATCAGGGTGCCCACCAGGGAGCGCACCATGTGATGGCAGAAGGCGTCGGCGACCACGGTCGCGACGACCAGGCCCTCGTCGGCGCGGCCGACGTCCGGACGCTCCCAGCGCAGCTCGCGCAGGGTGCGGATGGTGCTCGCGCCCTCGCGGGGCCGGCAGAAGGAGAGGAAGTCGTGCTCGCCCAGCAGCGACTCGCTCGCGCGCGCCATGGCGGGGACGTCCAGATGGCGACGGTGGCGCAGCACGTCGCGCCGCAGGGGGTCGTGGACGGCGGGACCGTCGGAGATGCGATAGCGGTAGCGGCGCCAGAGTGCGCCGAAGCGGGCGTCGAAGTCACCGGGGACCTCGCGGGCGACGTGCACGACGACGTCCTTCGGCAGCACTCCCGCGAGCCGGGTGATGAGGGACTCGACCGGGCTGCGGTCGGAGCGCCCGGGGAGGGTGGCCAGCACCTCGCGCGGCACGTCGAGATGACAGACCTGGCCGCGGGCGTGGACGCCGGCGTCGGTGCGACCTGCGACGGTCACCCGCAGCGGGACCCGGGTGATGCGGGCCAGCGCGTCCTCGAGCTCGCCCTGCACGGTGCGCTGGCCGGGTTGGGCGGCCCAGCCGCGGAAGGCGGAGCCGTCGTAGGAGAGGTCCAGGCGCAGCCGGGCGGTGGGCGCCGCGGGCCGGGTCTGCTCCGCGGCGGGGGCCTGCTCAGGGACGGTCCACTCCACCGGGGTCGCGGTGCGGTCGGGGTCCGGGAACGCGGCGGGCATGGCTCAGATCGTAACGGCGTCGGCGGGTGGCCCCACGCATCGGGGCGACCTCTGTCTCCCACCTCAGGTACCCCGTGTCTCCCCCATGAGGCACCCCCGGTTCCCCGCCCCGATGCCGCAGTGCGGTCACTTCATCGGGGCTGGCGGCCTGCTCGGTACGCTGGCTGACGTGAAGATCCTCGTCATCGGCTCCGGAGGCCGCGAGCACGCGATCATCCGTCGCCTCGCCGCCGACCGCCCCGCCCCCGAGCTCCATGCCGCTCCCGGAAACCCCGGGATCGCCGAGCTCGCCACCTGCCACGATGTCTCCGTCAGCGATCTGGATGCCCAGGTGTCCCTCGCGCTCGAGCTGGCCGCGGACCTCGTGGTGGTCGGCCCGGAGGCCCCGCTGGTCGCCGGCAGCGCCGACCGTCTGCGTGCGGCGGGGCTGACGGTGTTCGGCCCGTCGGCCGCCGCCGCGCAGCTCGAGGGCTCGAAGTCCTGGGCGAAGGAGATCATGGCCGCCGCCCGTGTTCCCACGGCCGCGTCGGTGACGGTCACGGCCATCGAGGAGCTGGGGGCCGGGCTGGACCGGGTGAATCCGCTGTCGGACGTTCCCTTCGTGGTCAAGGCCGACGGGCTCGCCGCCGGCAAGGGCGTGGTGGTCACTCCCGATCGCGACGCCGCGGTCACCCACGCCGAGGCGGTGCTGACCGCGGGCGGGACCGTGGTCCTCGAGGAGTTCCTCGACGGACCCGAGGTGTCCCTGTTCTGCGTCAGCGACGGCACCCGGGTGGTCCCGCTGGCCCCCGCGCAGGACTTCAAGCGCGCCCTGGACGACGACGAGGGTCCCAACACCGGCGGCATGGGCGCCTACTCCCCGCTGCCCTGGGCTCCGGAGGGCCTGGCCGACGAGGTCGTGCGCACTGTCGCCCAGCCCACGATCGACGAGATGGCCTCCCGCGGCACCCCCTTCGTCGGCGTGCTGTACTGCGGCCTCGCCCTCACCTCCCGGGGCGTGCGAGTGGTCGAGTTCAACGCCCGCTTCGGCGACCCGGAGACGCAAGTCGTCCTCGAGCGGCTCGCCTCCCCGTTCGCTCCCCTGCTGCTCGCCGCCGCCCGCGGCGACCTGAGCACCGTCCCCGCCCCGACCTGGCACGACTCCGCCGCCGTGACCGTGGTCGTCGCGTGCGCCGGCTACCCGGCCGCGGCCCGCACCGGGGACGTGATCGCCGGGATCGACGCGGCCGAGATGCTCGGCACCCACGTGATCCACGCCGGCACCGTCCGCGACGAGCACGGTGCGCTGCTCAGCGCCGGCGGCCGCGTGCTCTCCGTCGTCGGCGCCGGGGAGGACCTCGAGGCCGCTCGCGTGCTGGCCCTGGCCGGCGCGGAGGCGATCGCCCTCGAAGGGTGCCAGCACCGCCACGACATCGCCCGCACCGCCGCCCGGGACGCGCAGTCCGACCCCGGCGCACCGTCGACGTCGAACACACAGTCCGCATCGAGCGCGGGATCCACACCGGGTGCCCACCCCGCGTCGGACGCCCCATCGACCCCGATCCCTGACGAGGGAGCCCCCGCATGAGCCCCACCACCTCCACGCCCCTGAACGAGGCTCCCCAGCTGCCCGGCTGGGACCACGTCGTCACCGGCAAGGTCCGCGAGCTGTACGTCCCCGCCGGCGTCGACCCCGCCGAGGCGAGCGAGGTGCTGGTGGTCGCGACCGATCGCATCAGCGCCTACGACCACTCCCTGCAGCCCGGCATCCCGGACAAGGGCCGGGTGCTCACGGCCATCAGCCGGTTCTGGTTCGACCAGCTGACCGACCTCGTCCCGAACCACGTGATCTCCGCGTCCGACGTGCCCGCGGAGGTCGCCGGCCGTGCGCTGCGCTGCCACGGTCTGGACATGGTGCCGCTGGAATGCGTCGCCCGCGGCTATCTCACCGGGTCAGGGCTGGCCGACTACCGGGCCGGGGGCTCCGTCGGCGGGCACGTGCTGCCCGGCGGCCTGGTCGACGCCTCGCGCCTGGATCCGGCGATCTTCACCCCGTCCACGAAGGCGGAGGCCGGGGAGCACGACCAGAACATCACCGTCGCCCAGGCTCGGGACCTGGTGGGCGCCGAGCTCGCCGACGAGCTGGAGCACCTCACCCTCGCGGCGTACGAGAGAGCCCGGACGATCGCCGCGGAGCGCGGCATCCTGCTGGCCGACACGAAGTTCGAGTTCGGCCGCTCACGCACCGACGGCACCCTGATGCTCGGCGACGAGGTGCTCACCCCCGACTCGAGCCGGTTCTGGTCCGCGGACTCCTACGTCGAGGGCCGCACCCAGCCCAGCCTGGACAAGCAGTTCGTGCGCAACTGGCTGACCTCCCGCGCCTCCGGCTGGCACAAGGGCACCGACACCCCGCCCCCACCGCTGCCGGCCGACGTGGTCGAGCAGACCCGCGACCGCTACGTCGAGGCCTACGAGCGTCTCACCGGCGAGCGGTTCTGACCCGCCGCCCCGGACCGGGCACCCCCTCAGGTCAGGATCAGCACGGCGGTGACCACCGCGGCCACCCCGACGACGAGAACGGCGTCGGCCCCGGTCAACGACACCGGTCGCCAGACGGTGCGGGGACCGTCGCCGACCCCGCGGGACTCCAGAGCGAGGGCGATCCGCTCCGCCGCGCGGATCGCGTCCACCAGCAGGGAGAACGCGCAGCGCAGCAGACGGCGCGGCCCGAGCGCCGGTGTCGAGCCGTCGGCCCGCAGGGGCAGGCGCACCCGGTGCGCCCGGGTGAGGACCCGCCAGCGCCCCGGGAGCTCGTCGAGCAGGCGCTGGCCCGCGAGGAGGGCGAGGGCGTACCGCGCGGGCAGACGCGCATGCTCGTGCAGGCTCACCATGGTGGCGCGGGGATCGGTCGCCCGGGCGACGCCGAGGGCACCGAGCCCGATCACCAGGGCGCGCAGGGCGAGGGCCGCGCCGAGCACCAGACCCTCCTCGGTGATGCGCACGGGCAGGTCCGGCCACGGTTCGTGCCCGGGCCTGCTCAGCACGTTCACGCTGAACACCCCGAGAGCGAAGAGCGCGAAGGGCAGCTGCCCGCGCAGCAGACGGAGCGGTCCCAGGCGGGTTCCCGCCATCACCGCGACCGAGAGCAGAAGATACAGCACCGCGAGCGGCACGGGATCG
This sequence comes from Brachybacterium fresconis, assembly GCF_017876515.1. Classification (NCBI taxonomy): domain Bacteria; kingdom Bacillati; phylum Actinomycetota; class Actinomycetes; order Micrococcales; family Dermabacteraceae; genus Brachybacterium; species Brachybacterium fresconis. Next base: position 1,566,580 of record NZ_JAGIOC010000001.1, read on the forward strand.
GTGAGGAACAGGCACACCCCGCTGAGCGCGGTGAGCAGACCCAGCAGCACCGTCGGGTTCCGGGACGCGAGTGGTCCTGACCGCCCGGACCCGGCCGGCCCGAGCCCGGTCTCGGCTCCGGCTCCGGCTCCGGCTCCGGCTCCGGCTCCGGCCACAGCCTCGTTCTCGGCCGCGACGCCGGTTCCCGGGCCTGCTTCGTGCCCGCCGCCCGGGACCAGCCCCGCCGCGATCATCAGCTCCCGGTCCGCGAGCAGGTCGGCGGGAGACAGCGGCGCCCGCGCCGTGCCGTCGACGATCACCACCACCGTGTCGGCCGCGGTCACGGCGCTCAGGTCATGGGTGGTCATCACCACCGCGCGCCCCTCGTCGGCGGCGGACCTCAGCAGGCCCATGACCGTGCGCTGAGCGGCGCGGTCGAGGCCGAATCCGGGCTCGTCGGCCAGCAGGACGGGTCGGCCCCCCAGCAGCATCGCCGCGATCGACAGTCGCCGCTGCTGCCCACCGGAGAGGCGGAACGGACTGGATCCGGACCAGTCCGTGAGCCGAAGTCGCGCCAGCATCGCCTCGACCTGCTCCGGGGACGCTCCGGTGTCGGCGAGCTCCTCCTGCACCGTCGCCCCGACGAACTGGGATTCCGGTCGCTGGAAGACGAGCCCGGCGGCCGCCCCCGTGACGGTGCCCGCGTCGGGCCGATCCAGCCGCGCGAGCGCTCCGAGAAGGGTCGACTTCCCGGCTCCGTTGCGGCCGACGACCGCCAGGACCTGCCCCGCGACCAGGTCGAGATCGATGCCGGAGAGCACGGTGCCGCTGCCGTGGCCGAGAGCGAGACCCCGGGCACGTACCGCGATCGGCGGTGCCTCGGCCGGCGTGTCCGAGCGCCCCGTGATCCCCGCTGCGCCGCCGAGGTGCCGTCGACCGTCCTCGTCCCGCGAGAGCTCCCGCTCGACATCCCGCGGCAGCCAGCACCCGGCGTCCCGCAGCGCAGGGCCGTGCTCGGCGAGGACGCCCTCGGTGGGCCCGTCGGCCAGGATCCGCCCGGAGCGGTCCAGAGCGATCGTGCGCCGCGGCAGCGCCACGACCCCCTGCTCCCCCGCCCACTCGTCGAGTCGATGCTCGACGAGCACCGACGCGACCCCGGGCTGCGCGACCGCCGCCTCCACGCTCTTCCGCACGACGGCCACGCCGTCGGCGTCGAGCATCGCGGTGGGTTCGTCGAGCAGCAGCAGCCGTGGTCCGGTGACGGTCGCCGCCGCGAGGGCGACTCGTTGCAGCTGCCCGCCGGACAGGCTCCGGGTCCGCCGATGCCGGAGCCGTTCCGCCCCGGTGCCGCGCAGCGCGGCGTCGACCCCGGGTCCGATCCACGTCCGGGGCACGCATCGGTTCTCCAGAGGCAGCGCGACCTCGTCGGCGACGTCCGGCAGACACACCCCGCTGACCGGGTCCTGGCCGAGGTAGCCGACCACGTCCGAGAGGGCGGCGACACCGTCTGCCACCGGGTCCCGCCCGTCGATCCGCACCTTCCCGGAGACGCTGCCGCGCACGTGAGACGGCACCGCGCCGGCCAGTGCCAGCAGGAACGTGGACTTGCCGGCGCCGGAGGGGCCGAGCAGCAGGACCTGCTCTCCCGCCCGGAGGGTGCCGGTCCAGGGGCCGACGCCGTCCCCGGAGGGCAGGACGACCTCGAGGTCCTCGGCCCGGACCACCGGCCGGTCACCCTCGGCCGCGCCGCAGCCCGCGGGGGCGCGTCCCGTCGGGCGCTCCGCACAGGCTGCGACGACGCGATCCGCCCGCCCGGCGCGACCGGGTGGCGACGCCTCAGCGGACACGGCGGGCGGGGGCGTCGTCGACCGTCCTCGGATCCGCGCTCTGCCGGGATCCGCCGATCGCGAAGTTGTCGAGCACTCCGGTGCGCACCAGGGCGTCGACCAGGACCTTGGCGAGCAGGCCGCCGAGGACGATGCCGGAGACCACCTGCATTCCCAGTCGCAGCCCCAGGATGTCCTGCCCGTACCAGCCCATCCGCACGGCGGTCCAGAAGAAGACCAGACCCGCGCCGAGGGCGCCGGAGAGGGCGTAGGTGCCCCATCCGAACCGGCGGTACCGGGTCAGTGCGAAGGGCAGCTCGCTGCCCGCCCCTTGCAGCGCGGCGGACAGCAGCAGCAGCGGACCGACGGGACTGCCCAGGAACACGACCTCGACGACGGCCGCGAGGATCTCCGCGATCACTCCGCTGAACGGGCGGCGGATGATCGCGACCGCGACGGGCCCCACCAGCAACCAGGACCCGGCCAGGACGTGCTGGGCGAGGTCCCCGGCGGGCCCCATGGCGATCGCCAGAGCGTTCCAAGTCTGGACGAACACCCAGTACAGGAAGCCGAAGACGGTTCCGAGCACCACCACCAGCACGATCTCGCGCAGGTCCAGCCGGCCGCGGGCCCGGGCGGTCATCGCGTCACCGTCCCGAGGTCCCGGACCTCGTGCGAGGGACTGTTGAGGCTGACCGTGAGATGGCTGGTCACGTGCTGGACGCCGCGCCCCACCAGCACCCATCCGGCGAGCGCGGTCGCGAGCACGTCCCCGACGTCCCCCTCGAGCCGGGTCGCGAAGTGCTCGGAGCCGCGGAAGGTGCCCAGGTCGCGGGCATGATCGATCGCCGCGCAGATGTCCCGCATGTGGTCGGGGGCGGTGCCGTCCGCGGCGACCTGGTCGGCCAAGGGGTACAGGGCCCACTCCGCGGTGGCGAACCGCCCGGTCCGGCGCGGGGGCGGGACCTCGGCGCGACGCGGCCCGGCGCCGCCGGGCAGCTCGCAGACGACCTCGCCAGGGCAGCCGCGGGACAGGTGCACGGTCAGCGCGGCGTGGTGCTCGGTGCGGGCGAGTCCCTCGCCGAGGTCGATCAGCCAGCGCAGGAGGTCCGCCTCGTGACCTCCGACATAGGTGGAGACGTCGCCGGTCTCGCGCACCAGAGAGCTCTCGTCGAGACCGGAGAGCGTCTCGCCGAGGATCCGGGCGTAGTCGTCGGCCATGACGGCGGCGGTGATCCGGGCGCCCACCCCGAAGCCCAGCGGGGTCTCGACAGGGTCCGCGGAGGCGGTCGGGGCTCTCCCCTCCCCCGGGGCGGCGGACGAGGCGGGAGAAACGGACGATGCAGCAGCGGTGGTCACGATCCGTGCCTTTCACGACGCGGCACGGACGCACAGCGGCTCTCGCCCTGCGGAGGCTCCCTGCGCCGGCATGATCCGGATCAGGTTCTACGGTCGGAGTCGGAGTACTCCCTCTCAGCCCGGCTCACCGGGCTCCCGTGCACACGGCCACTGTAGCCGCCGACGGGAGCGTGCCGCAGACCTGTCCATGCGCCGGCACGCGCGCTCAGTCCTCCACCAGGGGGACGAAGCGGAACCCGCCGTGCTCGGTGTCCCGCACCCGGCCCCCGCGGCGCTCGAGGCGATGCATCGTCGTCCCCACGGGGATCACCATCACCCCGCCCTCGGCCAGCTGGTCGAGCAGCGCGTGAGGGACCTCGCGCGCTTCGGCGGAGACCAGGATCCGGTCGTAGGGGCCGTCCTCCGGGGCGCCCAGCACACCCGGGCGGGCGAGCCGGATCTCCGCCACGCCCGCGGGGTCGGCGGCGACGAGGGCCTGTCGCGACGGTTCGATGAGCGCCTCCTGGCGCTCCACGCCGATCACCCTCCCGCCGGGTCCGGCGAGCTGTGCGAGCAGCGCCGTCGTCCACCCCGACCCGGAGCCCAGGTCGAGCACCCTGCCACCGAGCGGCACGTCGAGCAGCCGGAGCATGACGGCGACCGTGTAGGGCTGCGAGTTCGTCTGGCCGTGGCCGATGGGGAGCGGGGCGTCCTGGTCCGCCCGATCACGCTGCTCCTCGGGCAGGAACCGGGCACGCCGAACCGCTCGGAAGGCGAGGTCCACGGCGTCGGCGTCGTGCTCCATGACGACCACTCATCCCCTCGAGGTGATCTCGACGACGCCGTCGGCCGGCCAGTCGCGCACCTCGGTGCCCTCGGGGGCGAGGTTCGTGGACTGGCGCAGGAAGATCGGTCGGCCGACGTCGCTGGCGATCGCCTCGTGCACGGGCAGGGCGAGGACCGGGCGGACGCTGCGCAGGAAGTCGATGGTCTCGGACATCTTCGACCACGGCGCGACGACCGCGAAGGCGAGCACGTCGATCCCGTGGAACTCGGGGACCGGCTCGAGGGAGTCCCCGGTGATGCCGAGGCGCGGAGAGTCGCCGGCGGTGAGCACCAGACCCGTGTTGCCCACCCGGGGGATGTCGGGATGGATGATCGCGTGCTGGCCCCCGACGGCGCTGATCCTCAGAGCCGGGTCATCGCCGACGGGCGGGAACTCGTGGGCGGCCCCGGCGCTCAGCGGGAGCAGACGCTCGCCGTCCACCGCCGGGACGTCCTCGGCCGGCTCTGCCAGCTGCGTCGCGGTCTCCGGCTCCGCGATCACGATCGCGTCCGGGCTCGCCGCGAGCACCTCGGCCAGCAGGGCGCGATCGAGGTGGTCGGGATGCTGATGGGTGATCGCGATGGCATCGATCGTGCTGAGGGTCCCGGGACCCAGAGCGCGCACGGCCCGCCCGCTGAAGCCGCCCGGGTCGACCAGGAGCCGTCTCCCGGCGGTCTCGACGAGCAGGCATGAATGGACGAGGTGACGGATCTTCATCGCTGCCTCCGGCATCGGTGGACTCGGACACGACGAACGTAACCTGATTCGCCGCAGGGCGCGAGGGGTCGCGCGCCGGGCGCCGACCGCCGGGCGCCGAGCTCTCCCCCGGGTCGCCGGGCACCCGCCGGCCGGACTCTGCCGCCGCCGGGTGCTGGGCGCTCCCCCGCCGGGCCCCCGCGGCTCGGTACGATGGCCGGGGTCGGCACCGAGATCGTCGGTGAGCCCGGGAGCCGCTCCCGTCCCGCCCAGCAGAACGCACCCGTCCGGCCGCCCGCGAGCGGCCGATGTCCTCCAGGAGAGCGCCCCATGCCCCGCGTCGTGGTCCATGTCATGCCGAAGCCGGAGATCCTCGACCCGCAGGGGAAGGCCGTCGCCGCGGCGCTGCCCCGCCTGGGCTTCGAGGGGATCAGCTCCGTGCGCCAGGGCAAGCGGTTCGAGCTCGAGGTCGAGGGCGAGGTCACCGACGCGGTGCTCGCGAACCTCCGCGAGGCCGCCACCACCCTGCTGTCCAACCCCGTGATCGAGGACGTCACCGCCCTCGATGTCGAGGAGGGCCAGGCCTGATGCGCATCGGTGTGGTGACCTTCCCCGGCACGCTCGACGACCGCGACGCCCTGCGGGCCGTGCGCCTGGCGGGCGGCGATCCGGTCGCGCTGTGGCACGGCGAGGACGATCTGCTGGACGTCGAGGCGATCGTGCTGCCCGGCGGCTTCTCCTACGGCGACTACCTGCGCGCCGGCGCGATCAGCCGCTTCGCCCCGGTGATGGACAAGGTGGTCGACGCCGCCCGCGGCGGGATGCCCGTCCTCGGCATCTGCAACGGGTTCCAGGTGCTGTGCGAGACGCATCTGCTGCCGGGCGCGATGATCAAGAACTCCCACCGCTCCTTCCTCTGCCGCGACCAGCCGCTGCGGGTCGAGAACACCCGCACCGCCTGGACCACCGAGTACGAGCAGGACCAGGTCATCCGGATCCCGCTGAAGAACCAGGACGGCCAGTACGTGGCCGACGAGCGCACCCTGGCCGAGCTCGAGGCCGAACAGCGCGTCGTGTTCCGCTACACCGCCGGCGCCTCCCACGGCCCGGCCGGCTTCGAGTCCAACCCCAACGGGTCCCGGCACGACATCGCCGGTGTCACCAACGCCGAGGGCAACGTCGTGGGGCTGATGCCCCATCCCGAACATGCCGTCGAGACGGGCTTCGGCCCCGACGAGCCCGGGGCGGGCACCCGCACGGGCGTCGACGGGCTGAGCATGTTCACCTCGGTGCTGCGCAGCCTGGTCGCCTGACCCTCGATCCTCCGCGCCCCGCGCCCACGAGCGCCGTCCCCCTTCCGGGGGGGGGTGTCCCTATGTTTCGAGTCAAGCCGCGAGGGCGGCCGGCTCAGGGGTAGGGACGGTTCTCGGGGGCTGGTAGTAGGTGCCGTCGCGGAGCATTGCGAAGATGACGTTGCAGCGGCGGCGGGCCAGGCAGATAACGGCGGCGTTGTGACGTTTGCCCTGGGCTCGTTTGCGGTCGTAGTAGGCCTTCGAGGCAGGGTCGTGGTTCGAGGCGACCCAGGCCGAGTAGAACATCGCGTTTTTCAGGCGTTTGTTGCCGGATCTGGCGGGGAACTCGCCGCGGATCGAGGTTCCGGATCTTCGCGTGACCGGCGCGATGCCTGCATAGGCCGCGAGGTGGCCGGGGGTTTCGAACGCGGAGCCGTCGCCGATGTTCAGGAGGATCTGGGCGGCGGTCTTGATGCCGATCCCCGGCATGCTCATCAAGACCGAGGCGAGAGGGAAGTCCTCCAGCATGGCCTCGACCTCCCGCGCCACTGTCGCCCGCTGTTCCTTCAGTTCCTTCACTTGACCAGCGACTCGGGGGATCACGAGCTCCACTGCCGCGGTCGCCGGCACGACCACGGTCTGCTCGCCCAGCGCCTTGAAGATCTGGTCGATCAGCGCTTCGGGATCGCGACGCGAACGGGACCGGGCAAACCGTAGAACCCTGGCCCGGCCTGCAGCCCTGAACCTGGTCGGGCCGCCAAACTTCTCCAGCAGGTCCAGCACGAGCCCGGTGGCCAGACTGCCGCCGGCGAAGACGCGCTCGAACGCAGGATGAATCTGCGTGAGCAGAGACCGAATCCGATTCAGCGCCCTGGTGTGAATATTCGCGTCACTGGGGTCCGTCGGTAGCGCGTCTCGGGGCCGGTGCGCGAGTCGGGGTGTAGCGCGCTCGGGGGCCACCGACGGTGTGCTTGGGGGCCACGTCCATAGGCTCCTTCCGCCGCGTGTATAGGGCACGTGGCGGAAGGAGCAATCGGAAATGGTACGGAAGATTAGAGCGAAGCTCGTGCTGCAGCTGCGGGCGGAGGGCTTGTCCGGGCGGGCGATCGCGGCGTCGCAGGGCATGTCGCGCAAGAGCATCACGGCAGTACTGGAAGCTGCAGACGCGGCCGAGATCAGCTGGGACGATGTCGCCGACTTCCCTGACGGGGAGGTGTATGCCTGGTTGTTCCCGGGCCGGGGTGAGCATGAGAGCGTGTTCGCCCAGCCGGACTGGGAACGCGCCCACCGCGAGATGGCCCGGGTGGGGGTGACGCTGAAGCTGCTGCACGGTGAGTACGTCGATGCCTGCGCTGCTGCGGGAGATCCGGCGATGGGCTATGACCGGTTCTGCAAGACCTACCAGCGTCATGTCCTGGTCACCGGGGCCGCCTCCCGGGTCGGGCACAAGGCTGCCGCGAGCGTGGAGGTCGACTGGTCCGGCCCCACGATGACGCTGAGCGACCCGGTCACCGGGAAGGAGACCAGGGTCTACCTGTTCGTGGGGTGCCTGCCGTTTAGCCGCTACGCGTTCGCCTGGCCGGCGCTGGATATGCGTCAGGACACCTGGCAGCGCGCGCATGTGGCGATGTTCGAGGCCTTCGGCGGGTCGACGCCCCGGGTCGTGCCGGACAACCTCAAGACCGGGGTGATCAAGCATCCCCGCGAGGGCGAGGTCGTCCTCAACGACGCCTACCGGGAGATGGCCGCGCACTACTCCGCGGCAGTCCTTCCCGGCCGGATCAAGAAGCCCAAGGACAAGGCCAGCGTGGAGAACACGGTCGCGCACGTGGCGACCTGGATCATCGCGGGACTGCGGGATCGACGATTCACCTCGCTGCCGGAGTTGACAGCAGCGGTCGCCGAGCGGATGGACGAGTACAACGCCGAGCCGTTCCAGAAGCGGCCCGGGTCTCGGGCCAGCGTCTTCACCGCGGAGGAGAAGCCGTTGCTGACCGTGCTGCCGGCGGTGGGCTATGAGATCTCGCGGTGGGTCTATGCCCGCCGGGTCGGACGCAACGCGCACGTGGTCTGGGAACGGAACTACTACTCGGTGCCGTTCGCTCATATCGGGGAGCGGGTGGATCTGCGGATCACCGACCGGGCGTTGGAGGTCTATCGCGGCACCGAGCGGCTGACCAGCCACCTGCTGCTGCCGGAGACTGCGGCCAATGAGTACCGCACCAACGAGGCTGACCTTCCCGGTGGGGAGCGTTACCAGCCCTGGGACGCTGCACGAGTGAGGGCGTGGGCCGAGCGGATCGGCCCCGCAGCCGTGACCGTGATCGACCGGATCTTCGAGTCCGTGCCCATCGATGAGCAGGGCCTGGACGCCGCGCTGGCGGTGCTGCGCCTATCGCGCCGCTACTCCAGTGAACGGGTAGAAGCGGCCTGCCAGCTGGCGCTGGCCGGGAGGGTGAGGTCGCCGCGTTATGCGCACCTGCACCCCATTTTGGCGACCGGCCAGGACCGGATGGCCGCGTTGCGGCCACCACGAGAAGAGAACGCTGAGCAGGGCGGTTACGTCCGTGGCGGCGACTACTACGCCGGAGGTGTGAAGTGAGCGTCATCGATATCGAGACCAAGCGCAAGCTGCGCGAGATGGGCGCGGCACCGCTGCTGGAAGCGTTCGAGACCCAGGATGAGAACCTCGTGCTGGGGATGGGGTTCGAAGACCGTCTCCAGCTCGCCGTCGACGAGGCCCACTCGATGTTCACCCACGCGAAGGTCGAAGGACTGATCCGCCGGGCCAGACTGCGTTACCCCGGTGCTGACCTCCGCCGGCTCGACCTGATCGAGCAGCGCGGCCTGGACCGCAACGTGATCACCCAGCTCGCGACGTGCTCATTCATCGCCCGCCAGCAGAACGTCGTCTTCCAGGGCTTCACCGGCTCGGGGAAGTCGTATCTGGGATGCGCATTGGCCAAACAGGCTTGCCAGCACCGAATCCGTGCCCACTACATCCGGATGCCCGACCTCGCCGAGGCCTGGGCCCTGGCCCGCGACAAGCCCCAGGGGAAGAACAAGTTCCTGCGGAAATACGCAGCGTTCAGCCTGCTGGTGATCGACGAGTGGCTCCTGGACCACCCTGACGCGGACATGCGCTACATGCTGCTGGAGCTCCTCGAACACCGCTACGACAACGCCTCGACCGTGTTCTGCACCCAGTACGCGAAGAAGGACTGGCACCAACGCCTCGGCTCCGGAGTCCACGCCGACGCGATCATGGACCGGATCGTCCACAACACCATCTGGGTCGATACCGGCAGCCACAACATGCGCGAGCACGTCGCCACGCTCAAGTAACCAACCCCGGTGGAGGCCGGCGGCCCCGACAGCCGCGACCGCTGGCCCCCACCGGCACTACCCCTGGCCCCCAGAGGCAATATCCGGTGGCCTCCACAGCTTCAAATATTCACTGGTGGTCTCGTGGGCGAGATCCTCATCGAAGCCGGCGAGGACCTTGAGCGCCGAGAGAACCTCGTTGTCGCGGTCGACCTGGCGAAGCGTGTGGGGCATGGTGCGGGCCGTGTCGGCAATGATGAACGCGTCCCGCGCGTCGGTCTTTGACCTGCCCGGATAGAGGTCTGCAGCCTTCCGCATCGCCAGGCCCGGTAGGTAGGCGACGGAGCAACCGGAATCTCTGGCGACCGCGATCGGCAACGCTCCGATGGTGTTGGGCTGATCGACGACCATCAGTACCTCGCCATGCTTCTGCAACTGAGTGAACAGCTCGCGGAGCTTGGTCTCGTCCTGCGGGAGCGGCTTGTCGAACAGCTTGTTCCCGTCCGGGTCCAGAGCGCAGGCATGGTGGCCGGACTTTCCGACGTCCAGGCCGATGACGACCGCAAATCGTGTGTCCATGATGCTGTCCTTCCTTGGAGCATCATCGCTGGTCGCAGTCTTGACACCCGATGCCGGCACCCACGTTACGAAGAGACCTCAGCAGTGCTGGGCCGTGTCCCTATCAGCGGTCAACGCGTGCCTCTCGACCGGGCGGCAACACCCCCCGGACCATTGATGGCAGGGCAACAAAGCCATACCCGGCCGAGCGACCAGACCCCCGGCGATCGGGGGTGCTCACAAGGTAACGGGCGGCGCTCCTGCGTTCCCGGCCGACGGGAGCAGCGCTCCGGGCCGACGGGCTCAGACGCGCTCGGCCGACAGCACGGTGAAGCGGCGGTCCCGGGCGCGCTGACGCACGGGGCCGACGCGATGCTCCACCTCGGTGCGATAGCGCAGGTGGGAGTTGTGCACGAACCACAGCTCGCCGCCGGGCCGCAGCACCCGCGCGGCGGCGTCCAGCAGACCCTGCACCAGGGTCGCGTCGACGGCGGTGCCGTCGTGGAAGGGCGGATTCAGCAGCAGCAGGTCGGCGCTGCGATCGGCCACTCGGAACAGCGATTCGTCCCAGGTCACCTCCGTGTCCTCGCGGTCGAGACCGTTCGCATCGAGGGTCGCCCGGGTCGAGGCGACCGCGTCGGCGTCGTCGTCGCTGCCCAGCACGTGCGCGTTCGGCAGCGCCGCCGCGAGGTAGGCGGTCAGCAGCCCGTTGCCGCTGCCCAGGTCGATCGCCCGGGCGATCGGTGCGGCCTCCGTCTCCGTCCGGCCGACCAGGTGCCGCTCCAGCGCCTCCAGCAGCAGAAGGCTGCCGGCGTCGGCCGTGGCCCCGCTGAACACTCCGCCGATCCCGCGCAGCTGAAGCGTCGACGCCGTCCCGCGCACCGTGAGGTGGGCGATGCCGTGGCCCACCGGGAGCGGCGGCGGCTCCTCGCGCGGCGCGGCGGCCACGAGGGCGCGGGACTTGCCGAGCCCGCGGGAGGCGCGCACCTCGGTGAAGACCCCGCCGAGCACGACGTTCTGGGTGCGGGTCATGTGCTTCACGCGCCCGCCGGCCACCAGCGTGACCTGCCCGGCCCGCGAGATCTCGACGGTGCGGTGCTCGAGGTCGGCGAGCGCCTTGGGCAGCCGCATCAGGGCGAGATGCGGGCGGGACGCGGCGGCGATCTCGGCGAGGGATGCGGGGTGGTCGCCACCGGGGATCTCCAGGTGGCCGGCGGTGATCTCCTCGGAGAAGCGGGCGCGCAGAGCCAGGGTGGTCGCATGCGAGACGGACCAGGACACCACGGCCCCGTCGCTGGCGCGGCGATCCAGCGCGGCGGCGGTGAGCTCGCCGGTGACGTCGTCGACCACGAGCACCGTTCCGGGCCGGTCGAGCCCGCCCTCCTCGGCGGCGGTCCGCAGGATCACGCGGTCGGTCTGGTCCGGCCCGCCGGGGCCGTCGGATGTGCTCGCGATGTCGGTGATGCCCGGGGCATCGGCGCGGGTCGAGAGCTCGGCGGCGCCGGAATCGTCGGGGCGGCTCGCATCGGTGGTGCCGGAGGCGCCGGACGGGGCCTCGTCGTGCTTCTGGGTCATCAGATCCTCGGTCAGGGGGCGGGGTGGCCGACGCGTCCGCGGGAGCGGAGCCGGCCGTGGGGAAGCGTCGGGGCGGGAAGCGCCGCCGGGGTGTGGGCGGCGAAGGGGCCGAACTGCTCGTCGGCCGGATCGAGGCCGCCGCGCTCGCGGGCGATCTCGGCGATCGGGGCGTCCTCGAGGGCGAGCTCGACGCCGATCTCGGCCTGGTAGCGGGCCCGGAACTGCTCGATCTCCTCGTGGGTGCGGGCGACGAAGTTCCACCACATGATGATGTCCTCCTCGAGCGGCTCCCCGCCCAGCAGCATCACCCGCAGGTCCTCCTCCCCCTCGGCGCGCAGCACGAGGTGGTCGGCGCCGTCGGGCAGCAGGGCCAGATCGCCCCGCTGCGCACGCGCCTCCTGCTCCCCGGGGCGCAGGTGCACGCTGCCGCGGTCCACCAGCAGAGCGTGCTCGTGGGCGGGATCCAGCTCGATGCGCAGCCAGTGCCCGGCGTCGACGTCGATCTGAGCCATGGTCAGCGCGGTGTCGGTGGCCAGGGGGCTGGCGTCCTCGAGCATGGCGCCGACCTCGTCGGCCGCCCGGAACCGGCCCAGGCCGATCCGCACCCGGGCGGTCGCCGTCGCGAGCTCGCGCGGGGTGTGGATCGCGAACTCCCCGTCGCGGAATCGTGCCCGGTCCGGCAGCGCGTACCAGAGCTGGACGCCGTGCAGGATCGTGGTGTCGAGGGCGGAGAACTCCGAGTGGGTGATGCCGGAGCCGGCCACCATGAGGTCCACCTCGCCGGAACGGACCAGGGCATGGCTGCCGATCGAGTCGCGGTGGGTGATCGCGCCCTCGAACAGCCAGGAGACCGTCGCCAGCCCGGTGTGCGGATGGCGGGCGACCCGCATGCCCCCGTCGGCGGAGACGTCGTCGGGCCCGAAGTGGTCCACGAAGCACCAGGCGCCGACCAGCGAGGTGCGGCGCGCCGGCAGCGTGCGGTGCACAGTCATGCCGCGCGGCCCTCCGAGCGGGACCACCCGAGGCTCGAGCAGGACCACGTCCTGGAAGGAGCTCATGGACCGAGTGTAGGGGCGCGCGGCCGGCCCGGTGCCGCTCCGACCCGGTCACTCGTCCCCGGCCCGCGCTCCCGGTGGCCCTCTTCCCACTCTGCCGTGGCCTGCGTACCGTGACCGCATGTCGACCCCGACGGCCCCCGCCGCCCAGCTGCTGTCCCGCGCCGTCGCCGACGGCATCGTCCCGGGCGGGGTGATCGCCCACGGCCACGATCCGCAGCCCGTCGCCGCCGGGGCGATGTCCGTCGGCGGCCCGCCGATGCCTGCCGACGCGATCTTCCGCATCCAGTCGATGACCAAGCTGGTCACCACGATCGCCGCGCTGCGTCTGGTCGAGCAGGACGTGCTCGCCCTCGACTCCCCCGTGGCGGCCTGGCTGCCGGAGCTGGCCGCCCCGCGCGTGCTCACCCACCCCGAGGCGCCGCTTTCGGACACCGAGCCGCTGCGCTCCCCGATCACGCTGCGCCACCTGCTGACCAACACCTGCGGCTACGGCATGATCCTGCAGGACACCCCGCTGGCCCGGGAGATGACGGTCCGCGGAGTCGAGGCCGGCCCGCTGCCGCCCCCGCTCGGGGCCGACGACTGGATCGCCGCGCTGGCCTCCCTCCCCCTGGTCGGTCGGCCCGGCGAGGTGTGGCGCTACCACCATTCCTTCGGCCTGCTGGGGATCCTGCTGTCGAGGATCAGCGGCGCCACGGCCGGCGAACATCTCGCCGAGACCCTGCTGGACCCGCTGGGCATGGCCGATACCGGCTACTTCGTGCCTCGCGAGAAGGCGGACCGCCTCCCCGCCTTCTACCAGGTCGACGGCGAGCAGCTGGTCGAGGCCGAACCGCTCGGCGGCGGCTTCCACATCGGCGAGCCGCCCTACGACGTGAGCCACGGCGAGCTGCTCTCCACCGCCGGGGACTACCTGCGGCTGCTGCGGGCGCTGCGCGACGGGGAGCTGCTCGGCCCGGAGCACCTCCGCATGCTGCGCACGGACCAGGTGCAGCCGGTGGCGAAGCAGCCCGAGGCCTTCTTCCTCGGCTTCTGGGAGCAGACCTCCTGGGGGTTCGGGCTGGCCGTGGTCACCGGAGGGCCGCACCGCGGCCGCTGCAGCTGGTCCGGCGGGGCGGGCACGGATTTCTTCCTCGACCCCGACGGCACCCTCGGGCTGCTGCTGACGCAGGTGGAGATGGGCGGGCGCATCACACCGCTGCTGGAGGCGTACGGGGAGCTCTCGGCGCCGGCCGAGGGCCTCGCGCGGCGCTGAGCTCCGCGCCCACGGGCCCCGCCGGGTTCGCCCCCGGGCCCCGCCGGACTCGCCACGGGCCCCGCCGGGTTCGTCGAATTCCCCCGCCGTGCCGACCGCTCGTGCCAGCATGGAGCGCATCGTGACCCGCGCCACCGATGTCGCTGCTGCGTCCCGACCGGGCGGAGACAGGTCCCGGGGCGCCCCACCGTCCGCGAGGAGCACCGCATGTCCCGTCCGTCCGCCCGCCGGTCCGTCACCACCGCACTGGGCGTCGCCGGCGCCGCGGTGGGTGCGCTGGCCGCCCGCGACCTGACCCAGAAGAAGCATTCGATCCTGCGCATCTACCCCGTGATCGGGCACATGCGCTATCTGCTCGAGGGCATCCGGCCGGAGCTGCAGCAGTATTTCATCGAGCGCAACTGGGACGGCCGCCCCTTCGACCGGGAGATCCGCACCGTCGTCTATGAACGTGCCAAGGGCATCCACGGTGAACAGGCCTTCGGCACCGAGCGCGACGTCAACGCCACCGGGTACGAGTACCTGGTCCACTCCCTGCACCCGGAGATGCAGCCGCCCATCCCGCCGCGGACCCTGATCGGCGGCCCGGACTGCACCCGGCCGTACTCGATGGCGCTGCTGAACGTCTCCGCGATGAGCTTCGGCTCGCTGTCCTCGAACGCGATCGAGGCGCTGAACGCCGGTGCGCGCGAGGGCGGCTTCGCCCATGACACCGGCGAGGGTTCGCTGACCCCGTACCACGAGCAGGGCGGGGACCTCATCTGGGAGCTGGGCACCGGGTACTTCGGCGCGCGCACTCCCGAGGGACTGCTGGATGAGGACGCCTTCCGCGAGAAGGCCGCGAAGGACCAGGTCAAGTGCATCTCCGTGAAGCTGAGCCAGGGCGCGAAACCCGGCATCGGCGGAGTGCTGCCCGGCCCGAAGGTCACCGCCGAGATCGCCGGCATCCGCGGCGTCCCCGAGGGCGTCAAGTGCGTCTCCCCGCCCGCCCACGCCATGTTCGACACCCCGACGGGGCTGATCGAGTTCATCGCCCGCCTGCGCGAGCTCTCCGGCGGAAAACCGGTGGGCTTCAAGTTCTGCGTCGGCTCCAAGGTGGAGGTGCTCTCGCTGTGCAAGGCCATGCTGGAGGTGGGCACCACCCCGGACTTCATCCACATCGACGGCTCCGAGGGCGGGACCGGGGCCGCCCCGCTGGAGTTCGAGGACCACATGGGCATGCCGCTGACGCAGGGCCTGATGACCATGCACAACGCTCTGGTCGGCACGGGGCTGCGGGACCGGATCAAGATCGGCGCGGCCGGCAAGGTCGCCGCCGGCAACGACATCGTCAAGCGCATGATCCAGGGCGCCGACTACACGCTCTCGGCCCGCGCGATGATGATGGCCGTCGGCTGCGTCCAGGCCCTGAAATGCCACACCGGCCACTGCCCCACCGGCGTGGCCACCCAGGATCCGCGGCGGGTGCGAGGTCTGGTCGTGGAGGACAAGTCCGTGCGGGTGACGCAGTATCAGGAGGGCACCGTCGCCGGGGCGATGAATCTGATGGCGGCGATGGGCGTCACCGACCCCGCCGAGCTGCGCCCCTGGATGCTGCGCCGCAACCTCTCCCCGACGGAGAACGCCTCCTACGCGACGCTGTACGAGTGGCTGGAGCCCGGGGCGCTGCTCGAGGGCCCGCCCGAGGGGTGGGCCGACGCCTGGGGCGCCGCCAGCGCGGACAGCTTCCGCACCCACCACCACGCCTGATGGAGTCGACGTCCCGCCGGGGCGTCACTCCCAGGTCGCGGTCCCCGGATCCACGCCGTGGGCCCGGGCGTTCTCCTCGATCACCCGGCGCAGCCACGCGGCGAGCCCCTCGGCGCGCTGGTCGTAGTGGGCAGCGAACCGTGGGTCCTCCGTGTACATCCGCGCCAGCACCACCTGCATCGCGCGGCTGCAGTCGTAGTGGCGGTCGATCGAGGCACGATGGCGCTCGGCGAGCGCGTTCGCCTCCTCGCCACCCGGCTCGACGCCGCGGCCGAGGGCGGCGGCGAGATCGGCCTCGAGGGCGTCGGTCTCGTCCTTGACCTCCTGCCACTGCTCGGCGTCCCAGGATCCGGTGCGGGCGACGGACTGCTTCCAGGCGTCGGTGTCGCCCCAGCGCTCGCGGGCTTCCTCCTGGTAGGCGGGGTCCCAGTCGGTGCCGAAGATGCGGGCCTGCTCCTCGGGGCTCAGGGCGACGTTGGTCTCACGGTTCATGTCTGTCCTCTCGATCATCTCGTCGACGGCGGCCGCCGTCTTCTCGAGCCGGCGGATCCTCTCGGTCAGGAGGGTCCGCTGGCGCTGGAGGTGCTCGCGCGGATCGACAGCGGGATCATCGAGGATCCGGCCGATCTGGGCGAGCGCCAGACCGAGCTCGCGGTAGACGAGCACCCGGTGGATCCGGGCGATGTCCTCCGCGTCGTACAGCCGATACCCCGACCAGCTGCGCCCGCCAGGGCGCACCAGGCCGATGCCGTCCCAGTGGTGCAAGGTGCGGACGCTGACGCCGACCAGGTCGGCGACTCGCCCCACGGTGAGGTCGTCGTGCACTGTCGTCTCGGTCATGGGGACCACCTTCCGGCCTGACGTCGCGTGAGGGTCAAGCGCTTCTCCGGGGCGCCCGGACCGGTGGAGCGCGATCGGGTCACGCCACGATCCTCCCGCAGCCGCCGCGGCGGCACCAGCGCGGCGCGGATCGTGCGCCCCGTACGCTGATCGCATGAGCCTGCCCGTCCTGATCGACTGCGACACCGGCATCGACGACGCGATCGCCCTGACCTACCTCGCCGCACGTTCCGAGGCCGAGATCGTCGGCGTGGTCTCCAGCGGCGGGAACGTCGACGTCCACGCCGTCCACCGCAACAATCGAGTGCTCACCGAGCTGCTGGGGCTCGAGGTGCCCGTCTGCCGCGGCGCGGAGTCGCCGCTGGTGGCGGAGCCGATGACCGCGGGAGACACGCACGGCCCGACGGGTCTCGGCCATGCGCAGCTGCCGGAGCCCACACGTCCTGCGGATCCTCGCGAGGGGGCGCAGCTGTGGGTCGACGCCGTGCGGGAGCACCCCGGCGAGCTCGGCGGCCTCGTGCTGGGGCCGCACACGAACCTCGCCCTGGCCCTGGAGCTCGAACCCGCGCTGCCCCGCCTGCTGAAGCGGCTGCACATCATGGGCGGGGCGATCAATCACCGCGGGAACACCGGCCCCACCAGCGAGTGGAACATCGCGGTGGACCCCGAGGCCGCCCAGCGGGTGCTCGCGGCCTTCTCGGACGCTCCGAGGCGTCCCGTGCTCGGCTCCCTCGAGGCGACCGAGACCGTGCAGTTCGGCCCGGACACCCTGAGCCGCGTCGAGGACCTCGCCCGGCGCTCCGGGCATCCGGTGGCGAGGATCCTGGTCGGCGCCCTGCGCTGGTATTTCGCATTCCACGAGGCCGACGGTTTCGGCTGGATGGCGCACGTCCACGACCCGCTCGTGGCCGCCCATGCAGTCACGGGCGACTTCGCGGGCACCCGACCGCTCGCGGTGGATGTGGAGCTGGTCGGCACCCTCACGCGCGGCCAGACCGTGGGCGATGAGCTGAGCCGCTGGGGCCGCGCGCCGAACGTCGACGTCCTCACCGAGGTGCGGGCCCCGGCGCTGATCGAGCACCTGCTCGCGTCGCTCGAGCACGGCCTGGACCGCCCGACGGGTGCCTGAGCCACCACGGGGAGCCGTCCCCCGAGCCTCGTCACGCCGTCATGTCGTAGAAGGTTCCGGTGAGCTGGAACCTTTGACGACATGACGCGGTCACGCGGGGAGACATGACGCGGTCACGCGGGGAGACATGACGCGGTCACGCGGGGCGGCATGGCGCGGTCACGCGGGGAGACATGGCGCGGTCACGCGGCGACTTGGCCCGGTCACGCGGGGAGACATGGCCAGGTCACCCCGGTCGCCCGAGGCGATCAGCCCAGGGACGTGACCTCGACCTCGAAGCAGCGCCGCGGTCCCTTGTCCCCGGATCCGGCGCGCCAGCCGGTGCAGCGGACCGTGCCCGCGGAGCTGTCGTCGTAGGCCACGAGCACGGTGCCCGGCAACGTCACCGGGGCGTCGAAGGTGACGTCCCAGCGCAGCGGCCGCGAGAGGTCCACGCGGGCTTCGGTGAAGGCGCGCGAGGCGGTGTACATCCCGTGGGCGATGGCCCGGGGGAAGCCGAAGACCTTCGCGCTCGGGCCCGAGAGGTGGATCGGGTTCACATCGCCCGCGACCGCGGCATACCGGCGCCCGGTGTCGGCGCCCAGTCGCCATCGCCCCGTCGGCCTCGGGGCCTCGAAGGCGACGCGCTCCCGGCGACGGCGCTCCGTCTGCGAGGAGTCCCCGTCGGCCGCGGCCTCGGAACCCTCCCCCTTGGCCAGGTAGGTCGAGACGTCGGTCGCGAGGATCTCACCGTCCTGGCCGAGGATCGTCGAGACCGCCTCGAAAGTGCGGCCCTTGCGGTGGGGCCGCAGATCGCGCACGCGGCATTCGACGTCGACCCGCTCCCCGACCCGGACGGGGCGGTGCTGGAGCACCTGGTTGCGCAGGTGCACGAGCCCCAGCAGGGCGAAGGGGAAGTCCCGCCGGGCCATCAGGGCCAGCGAGACCGGGAAGGCCAGCACGTGCAGCACGCCCGGGTGGACGAGGTCCGTGGCCGGACCGCCCATCAGGTGGTCGAAGTCCCGGGCCCGCTCGGCATCCAGGCGCACGCCGCGGACCCGGTAGGCGATGCTCGGCAGCGTCGGCTCCCCCCGGGCGCCGCGTCGGGCCGAGCGAGGGTCCAGAGCGGCCGCGTACACCGCCGGGAACGACGGCACGTCGGCGAGGTCCCGGACCCGTTCCGTCGGGGTCGGCGTGCTCCGCACCGCGCTCACTTCCCCACCATGTTCTGGCCGCACACCCGCACCGTCTCGCCCCGCAGACCGCCGGCCTCCGCGGAGGCGAGGAAGGCGATCGTCTCGGCGACGTCGACGGGCAGCCCGCCCTGCTGCAGCGAGTTCAGCCGACGCGCCACCTCGCGGGTCAGGGCCGGCATCCGTGCGGTCATCTCGGTCTCGATGAACCCGGGGGCGACCGCGTTGGCGGTGCCGCCGAGGGACTCGAGGCGGGCGGCGAGGGCGTCGACGAAGGCGATCACCCCGGCCTTGGAGGCGGCGTAGTTGGTCTGTCCGCGGTTGCCGGCGATGCCGCTGGTGGAGGCCAGCGAGATCACTCGGGGCTGGTCGCCCAGGACCGCGCCGGTCTCTCCCGCCCCACCGGCCTCGATCAGGGCGTCGGTGAGGCTGATCTGGCTGGCGATGTTCACGGCGAGCACCGGGTCCCAGCGCTCGGCGGTCATGTTCGCGAACATCTTGTCGCGGGTGATGCCGGCGTTCAGCACCGCGATGTCGAGCCTCTGGTCCCGGTCCCGCAGTGCGGCGACCAGGCGCTGCCCCGCGTCCGGCGCGGTGACATCGAGCTGGATCGGCACGGCGCGCAGCTCATTGGCCAGGCGTGAGAGCTCCGTGCCCGCGCCGGGCACGTCGAGCACGACCAGGCGGGCGCCATCGGCGGCGAGGGTGCGGGCGATGGCCGCCCCGATGCCGCGGGCCGCGCCGGTGACCAGGGCGGTGCGGCCGGCCAGCGGGTTCTCGCGGTCCTCGGTCGTCGAGCCCGCCGTCGAGGAGACGCGCAGCAGCTGACCGGTCACGAAGGCGCTGCGGGCCGAGAGCAGGAACCGCAGCGAGCCCAGCACGCCGGGCGCCGTCAGGCCCACGCCGTCGGCGGCGAGGATCCCGTTCGCCGTCCCGCCGGCGCGCATCTCATGGGCGAGCGAGCGCAGGAACCCCTCGACCCCGCCGCGAGCGGCGTCCTGTCCCGGGTCCTCGCCGCGCGCGGGGCGGGAGATCGTCACCACTCTCGCCCCCGGGGCGAGCGAGCGCATGGCCCCGGCCAGCGGCAGCAGGATGCGGCCGAGGTCGGCGGGGGCGGTGATCTCGTCGAGCACCGCGATCACGGTGCCGACGCCGCGCAGCTCCTCGAAGCGGCGGCGCACGTCGGCGCCCCAGCCCAGCAGCTCGCGAGCGATCTGGTCCGCGCCCTCGGATTCGCCGAGCACGACGACCGGGCCCAGCACCGGCTCGGGACGGTCCCCGCGGCGCGGCAGCGGCGCGGGACGGGGCAGACCGACCTGCTTCGCGAGGAGCTTGCCGGGGGTGGAACGGACGAAACGGGTGTAGGCGTCGGTCATGGGTACCTCCAGGAGACGGGTGGGAGTGCGGCGCCGAGCGCACGCTCGAGCGATGCGGGCACGGCCGGGCCGACCGGCCGTCCCCGCACCGGCTCAGTCCGCGACGGACTCGAGCAGGACGACGGTGCCCTGGCCGGCGGCGGCGCACACGGAGATCAGGCCGCGCTGGACGCGGCCGGTCTCGACCTCCTTCTGGTGCAGCAGCTTGGCGAGGGTCGCCGTGATGCGCCCGCCGGTCGCGGCGAAGGGGTGCCCGGCCGCGAGCGAGGAGCCGACGACGTTGAGCTTGCTGCGATCGATCGCTCCGAGCGCACCACCGCGGCCGAGCTTCTCGCGGCAGAACTCCTCGGACTCCCAGGCGGACAGCGTCGCCAGGACGGTGGAGGCGAAGGCCTCGTGGATCTCGTAGAAGTCGAGGTCCTGCAGGGTGAGGCCGTTGGCGTCCAGCAGCTCGGGCACCGCATAGGCGGGGGCCATCAGGAGGCCCTCGGCGCCGTGGACGAAGTCGACCGCGGCGCTGCGCGCGTCGACCACGCGGGCCAGCGGGGTCAGGCCACGCTCGTCGGCCCACTGCCGGCTCCCCATCAGCACCGAGGAGGCGCCGTCGCTGAGCGGGGTGGAGTTGCCGGCGGTCATGGTGGGCTCGGGGACCTCGGGGCTGCTCACCCCGAAGACGGGCTTGAGGGACCCGAGCTTCTCGAGGGTGGAGTCGGGGCGCAGGTTCTGGTCCCGGGACAGGCCGCGATAGCCGGTGACCAGGTCGTCGAAGAAGCCGGCGTCGTAGGCGGCGCCGAGCTTCTGGTGCGAGGCCAGCGCCAGCTCGTCCTGGGCCTGGCGGGTGACGCCCCACTGGGCTGCGGTCTGCGCCTGGTGCTCGCCCATCGACAGCCCCGTGCGCGGCTCGCCGTTGCGGGGCGGGACCGGCGCGAGGTCGGCAGGGCGGATCGCCGTGAGGGCCTTGATGCGCTGCCCGGCGGTCTTGGCGGCGAAGGCGCGGTGGAGGATGCGGCGCAGCCGCGGGGTGACCTCGATCGGGGAATCCGAGGCGGAGTCGACGCCGCAGGCGATGCCGGAGTCGATCTGGCCCAGCTGGATCTTGTTCGACACCCGGATCACGGTCTCGAGGCTGGTCGCGCAGGCTCGGGAGACGTCGATCGCGGGGGTGCGCGGGTCCAGCGGCGTGCCCAGCGCGCTCTCGCGCGTGAGGTTGAGGTCGCCGGCGAGCTTGAGCACCGCGCCGCCCGCGACCTCGCCGAGCTTCGCGCCCTGCAGCCCGTATCGGGCGACGAGGCCCTCGAGCGCGGCGGTCAGCATGTCCTGGTTGGAGATCCCGGCGTAGGGTCCGCCGGAGCGGGCGAACGGGATGCGATTGCCTCCCAGGATCAGCGCATCGCTGGGAACGTCGGAAACGGTCACTGTGGGCACCTCTTCATGGTCAATGCGGGGTTCCGCCGTCTGAGCGGGTTCCGCCGTCAGAGCGGGATCGTCGTCGCCGGGTCCCGGCGCCGGGCGGAGTCCGTGATCGGGTGGATTCCCGACGGATCCCGATCGGGACTTTACATAGAACCGACGGTACTTGATACCCTAGGTTCTGTGAATGCGACGACGCAAGCCCCCGTGGACGGGCGATCGGCCCGCTGGGCGCGCCACCGGGAGGAGAGGCGCGCCGAGCTGCTCGATGTGGCCCGGCATCTGATCCACGTCAGCGGCCCCGAGGTGACGATGGAGGACATCGCCGCGGCCTCCGGCACCTCGAAGTCGATCGTCTACCGCTACTTCGAGGACAAGGCGACCCTCCAGCAGGCGCTCGGACGCAGCATCCTGGCCGCGATGCACACCAAGCTGCTCGAGGAGATGGCCGCGCTGGAATCCGCCGTCGGTCGCGAGCCGGAGCCCGACGAGCGCCTGCACGCCATGATCCGCGCCTACGTGGAGACCGCCCAGCGCTCCCCCGGCGTCTACCGCTTCGTCACCCGGCCCAGCGATGGGCTGAACCACTTCCTCAGCTCCGTCTCCCGGCTCGTCACCACCTTCCTGCCCGAGGACGTCCCCTCCCCGCGGATCTGGGCGCGCGGCGCCGTCGGCTTCGTCGAGAGCGCGGTCGACATCTGGATGACCGACGTCGAGCAGGACGCGGACCGCACCGCCCAGCAGGACCAGCACGCCCGGCAGGACCAGCACGCCCGGCAGGACCAGCACGCCCAGCAGGAGGGCTCCGCCCCTCCGGGCGCCCCCACCACCCCGATCTCCTCCGACCAGCTCGTCACCCGACTCGTCACCTGGCTCATGAAGGGAATGCACGCATGACTGCCCACACCGACCACGCCCCCACCGACTCCGCACCGAGTTCCGCCACCCCCACCGGCCCGATCCCGCTGCCGCCCCAGGGAGGCGACCGCCTCGACATCGAGGCGGTCAGCGAGGCCCTGCTGGGTTCCTGGGCCGAGAGCCGCCGCACCGCCCGCGAGCGCGCCGCCCGCCCCGAGTTCCACCGCCCGCTCGACGCGACCGTCGCCGAGCACCGCGAGCACACCTTCGCGCAGATGCGGACCCTCGCCGCGGAGGACGTCTCCCACCCGATGCTGCCCGAGCACCTCGGCGGTCCCAACGACAACGGCGCCAATGTCGCCGCGTTCGAGGAGCTGGTGGTCGCCGACCCCTCCCTGCAGATCAAGGCCGGCGTGCAGTGGGGGCTGTTCACCTCCGCCATCGTCCAGCTCGGCGACGAGGAGCAGCAGAAGGCGTGGGTCCCCGACGCGATGAGCCTGGCCGTCCCCGGCGCCTTCGCCATGACGGAGATCGGTCATGGCTCCGACGTGCAGTCGCTGGCGACCACCGCGACCTACGACCCGGCGACCGAGGAATGGGTGCTGAACACCCCCTTCCGCGCTGCGTGGAAGGAGTTCCTGGGCAACGCCGCGCTGCATGCGAAGGCCGCCACGGTCTTCGCCCGGCTGATCACCCAGGGCGTCGACCACGGCGTGCACTGCTTCTACGTCCCGGTGCGGGACGCCGACGGTGAGCTGCTGCCCGGCGTGGCCAGCGAGGACGACGGCCCCAAGGGCGGTCTGAACGGCATCGACAACGGCCGTCTGGCCTTCGACCACGTCCGCGTGCCGCGCACGAATCTGCTCAACCGCTACGGCGACATCGCGGCCGACGGCACCTACACCTCGCCGATCGAGTCCCCCGGCCGTCGCTTCTTCACCATGCTGGGCACCCTGGTCCAGGGGCGGGTCTCCCTCGACGGTTCCGCGAACCGGGCCAGCCAGCTCGCGCTGCACATCGCGATCACCTACGCCACCCAGCGCCGCCAGTTCACCGCCGCCGATCCCACCCGGGAGACGGTGCTGATGGACTACCAGGCGCATCTGCACCGCCTGCTGCCCAAGCTCGCCGCCACCTATGCCGGGTCCTTCGCCCACGAGCAGCTGCTGCACGCCTTCGACGACGTGTTCTCCGGGCGCGGGGACGACCCCGAGGCCCGCGAGGACCTCGAGACGCTCGCCGCCACGCTGAAGCCCACCTCCACCCGCCTGGCGCTGGACACCATCCAGGAGTCCCGCGAAGCCTGCGGCGGGGCGGGCTTCATCGCCGAGAACCAGCTGGTGGGCCTGCACCAGGACCTCGACGTGTACGCCACCTTCGAGGGCGACAACACGGTGCTGCTTCAGCTGGTGGCCAAGCGCCTGCTCAGCGACTACACCTCCGAGCTGAAGAACGTCGATCGCGCCGGCATCGGTCGCTACATCGCCCAGCGCGCCGAGGTGCTCGCCAAGCGTCACACCCCCTGGGCGCGCCTCGGCCAGGACTTCTCCGACCGCGGCAACCCTCGGCGCGCCTCCGATTCCATGCGCGAGGCGGACTTCCAGGAGGCGATGCTCGCCGATCGCGCGCGGGTGAAGGTCGAGGAGGTCGCCCTCGCTCTGCGCTCGGCGACGAAGATGGATCCCGCCGATGCCGCCGCGGAGGTCAACAAGCATCAGGTGGAGATGCTGGAGGCCGCCCGTGCCCACGCCGACCTGGTCCGCTGGCGCGCCTTCACCGCCGCCATCGAGCGCTTCGAGGACGAGGGCACCCGCGCGGTGCTCACCGATGTGCGCGACCTGTTCGGGCTGAGCACCATCGAGGACGACCTCGCCTGGTTCCTCCTCAGCGGCATGATCTCCACGCAGCGCGGTCGCCAGATCGACTCGGATCTGCGCCGGCTGCTGTGGCGGCTGCGCCCGCACGTCCTGGATCTCGTCGCCGCCTTCGACATCCGTCCCGGGCACGTCCGCGCCCCGATCGCCCTGGGTGGAGAGCACGAACGACAGGAGGAGGCGGCCGCGTACTTCCGCGCGCAGCGGGCCGACGCCGACGCCCCGGTCAGCGAGAAGGCCCTGCGGGACCGGGAGAAGCAGCGCCGGAAGCAGGCCGCGGGCCGCTGACCGCACCGGGTCGCACCGGCCGCTCCGCGCGCCCCGGGGACGCGGGGATCGCGCCGGTTCAGCCGCCCCGGGCTGGACCGTTCACGCCGGCCGTGGGCGGTCCTGCCCGGCGGGGCGCGGCGATCGTAGACTGTGGGCGCCGCGGCGCACCGCGCCCGCACCCCGGCGCCGGCGACCGCCCGCGCACCCGTGCCCTCGTGATGAACGGATTCGACCCCGCGATGACCGCTGACGACGCTCGCCCCTCCTCCCCCGCCGCGCCCGGGGACGTCGACACCACCGAGCATGCCGCCGGCACGCCCGGGACGACCCAGCCCTACGCGGACCTCGGTCTCAAGGACGACGAGTACGCGAACATCCGCGAGATCCTCGGCCGCCGCCCCACCAACGCCGAGCTCGCCATGTACTCGGTGATGTGGTCCGAGCACTGCTCCTACAAGTCCTCCAAGAAGCACCTGAGCACCTTCGGCGAGCACACCACCGAGGAGATGCGGGCCAAGCTGCTGGTGGGCATGGGCGAGAACGCGGGCGTCGTCGACATCGGCGACGGCTGGGCGGTGACCTTCAAGGTCGAGTCCCACAACCACCCCAGCTACGTCGAGCCGCACCAGGGGGCCGCGACCGGCGTCGGCGGCATCGTGCGCGACATCATCTCCATGGGTGCGCGCCCCGTCGCCGTCATGGACCAGCTGCGCTTCGGGGCGATCGACCATCCCGACACCGCGCGGGTGGTCCACGGCGTGGTCTCCGGCGTCGGCGGCTACGGCAACTCCCTCGGCCTGCCCAATATCGGCGGTGAGACCGTCTTCGACGCCTCCTACCAGGCCAATCCTCTGGTCAATGCCCTGTCGATCGGGGTCATGCGCCATGAGGACATCCACCTCGCCTCCGCCACCGGACCGGGCAACAAGGTCGTGCTGTTCGGCGCCCGCACCGGCGGCGACGGCATCGGCGGCGCCTCGATCCTGGCCTCGGAGACCTTCGAGGAGGACGGTCCCGTCAAGCGCCCCAGCGTCCAGGTGGGCGACCCCTTCATGGAGAAGGTCCTCATCGAGTGCTGCCTCGAGCTGTTCGCCGCCGACACCGTCGAGGGCATCCAGGACCTCGGGGCGGCGGGCATCTCCTGCGCCACCAGCGAGCTGGCCGCCAACGGCCGCTCCGGCATGCACATCCACCTCGAGGAGGTGCTGCTGCGCGACCCCACCCTGACCGCCGGCGAGATCCTCATGAGCGAGTCCCAGGAACGGATGATGGCCGTGGTCAGCCCCGCGAAGCTGGCCGAGTTCGAAGCGATCGTGGCGAAGTGGGACGTCGAGGCCGCCGTGATCGGCGAGGTCACCGGTGACGGACGGCTGACCATCGATCACCACGGTCACCGCATCGTCGACGTCGATCCGGCCACCGTCGCGGTCGACAGCCCCGTCTACGACCGCCCCTACGCGCGGCCCGCATGGCAGGACGCCCTGCAGGCCGATCGGGCCGAGGACCTGCCCCGGCCCACCGGTGCCGAACAGATCGGCCACGCGATCCGCGAGCTGATCTCCTCCCCGAACCTCGCCTCGAAGGGCTGGGTCACCGACCAGTACGACCGCTACGTGGGCGGCAACACGGCCCTGGCGATGCCCGACGACGCCGGCGTGCTGCGGATCGACGAGACCACCGGCCGCGGCGTGGCCCTGGCGACCGACGCCAACGGCCGCTACACCAAGCTCGATCCGCGCACCGGCGCCCAGCTGGCGCTCGCGGAGGCCTACCGCAACGTCGCGACCGCCGGCGCGCGCCCGCTCGCGATCACGGACTGCCTGAACTTCGGATCTCCCGAGGACCCCGGGCCCATGTGGCAGCTGGTCGAGGCGATCGGCGGCCTCGCCGAGGCCTGCGAGACGCTCGGCGTCCCGGTCACCGGCGGCAATGTCTCTCTGTACAACTCCACCGGCGAACCCGGCCGGATCGACTCCGCCATCCACCCCACCCCGGTGGTCGGGGTGCTCGGCGTCTTCGACGATGTCTCGCGTCGCCTCCCGTCCGGCTGGCAGGCCGAGGGCGAGTCCGTGATCCTGCTGGGGACCACCCGCGAGGAGCTCTCCGGCTCGGCCTGGGCGCAGGTGGCCCATGACCATCTCGGCGGACTGCCCCCGCAGGTCGATCTCGCGGCCGAAGCAGCGCTGGCCGAGGTGCTGATCGGGGCGAGCACGAACGGTCTCGTCTCCGCCGCCCATGACCTGTCCGAGGGCGGTCTGGTGCAGGCCCTGGTCGAGGCCGCCACCCGCTTCGGCATCGGTGCGTCGGTGGACCCCGCTCTCCTGGCCGAGCGTGACGGGGTGGACCTGTTCACGGCGCTGTTCTCCGAGTCCCAGGCCCGGGCCCTGGTGTCCGTGCCGTCGGCCACGGAGGAGACGCTGCTGGCCCTGACCGCGCAGCACGGCGTCCCGGCGCTGCGGCTGGGGACGACCGGCGGCGGCGAGCTCGAGATCGCCGGGCTCGAGCCCCTCGGGATCGGCGCCCTGCGCGAACTGCGCGAGGGCACCCTGCCGCGGTACTTCGGCTGAGCGGGCGGCGACCCGCGCCGCATCGAGACCTACCTACGGAACCCTTTCGTGGCCTGAAGGGGTTCTGAACGTCGGTCTCGGCTTGTCAGGGCATCGTCCGGCGGGCCCGAACGCGGCCCGTACCGCCACGGGGTCACGGGCCGCTCTCCCCCTCGCGAACACGAAGGAGCCCGCCGAGCATGTGCTCGGCGGGCTCCTTCGTCTCTCGGGAAGATCAGGGGCTCAGGCCTCCTTGGTCTCCTCCGTGCTGTCCTCCGCGGCCTCGACCGGGGTCTCGGCCGGAGCGGCCTCCTCCGCGGCAGCGGCGTCGTCGGCCTTCGAGGCGCCCTTGGCGGCGCCCTCGGCCTCCTTCACCACGGCCTGCTTCGGGGAGTACTCCTCCTGGACCAGCTCGATGACCGCCATCGGGGCGTTGTCGCCCTTGCGGGGCGCCACCTTGGTGATGCGGGTGTAGCCGCCGGGACGCTGAGAGAAGGTCGGGGCGATCTCCTCGAACAGCGAGTACACGACGCCGCGGTCACGGATCGTGCGCATCACGCGACGGCGGGAGGAGAGGTCACCCTTCTTGGCGAAGGTGACCAGACGCTCCGCGTAGGGACGCAGGCGCTTGGCCTTGGTCTCCGTCGTGGTGATCGCCTTGTGGCGGAACAGCTCGGTGGCGAGTCCCGAGAGGATCATCCGCTCATGTGCGGGGGATCCCCCGAGGCGCGCGCCCTTGGTGGGTGCAGGCATGGTCGTTCTCCTTGAAAATTTAGGTCAGTACTGGTCGCCGAAGTCGTCGGAGTAGGACTCCAGGGCCGACGGGTCGAACCCGGCCGGGGAATCCTTCAGCGACAGTCCGAGGTCGACGAGCTTGGCCTTGACCTCATCGATGGACTTCTGCCCGAAGTTGCGGATGTCGAGCAGATCGGCCTCGGAACGGGCGGTCAGCTCACCGACGGTGTGCACACCCTCGCGCATGAGGCAGTTGTACGACCGCACCGTGAGGTTGAGGTCGTTGATCGGCAGCGCCAGATCGGCAGCCAGCGCCTGATCGGTCGGCGACGGGCCGATCTCGATGCCCTCCGCCTCCTGGTTCAGCTCGTGGGCCAGACCGAACAGCTCGACCAGCGTCTTGCCGGCGGAGGCCAGCGCGTCCCGCGGGGAGATGGCCGGCTTGGTCTCGACGTCGACGATCAGCTTGTCGAAGTCGGTGCGCTGCTCGACACGGGTCGCCTCGACCTTGTAGGTCACCTTGAGCACGGGCGAGTAGATCGAGTCGACCGGGACCCGGCCGATCTCGCCGTCCACGCCCTTGTTCTGGGCGGCCGACACGTAGCCGCGACCGCGCTCGACGATCAGCTCGATCTCCAGCCGGCCCTTCTCGTTGAGGGTCGCGATGTGGAGGTCCGGGTTGTGGATCTCCACGCCCGCGGGCGGGGTGATGTCGGCCGCGGTCACGTGACCGGCCTCCTCCCGGCGCAGGTACATCACGACCGGCTCATCGTTCTCCGAGGAGACCACGAGGTTCTTGATGTTGAGGATGACCTCGGTGATGTCCTCCTTGACCCCGGGGACGGTGCTGAACTCGTGCAGCACGCCGTCGATGCGGATCGAGGTGACCGCGGCACCGGGGATGGAGGACAGCAGGGTGCGGCGCAGGGAGTTGCCGAGGGTGTAGCCGAAACCCGGCTCGAGCGGCTCGATGACGAACCGGGACCGGGTGTCCGACACGACCTCTTCGGTCAGCGTGGGGCGCTGTGCAATGAGCACTGTGGATCCTTTCTGCGAGCGTCCGCCATATGACGCTCAGAAGGGGGCGGTGAGCCTAGAGGGTGAGTGGTGTCCAGGGGCGCCGCGGGCGACGCGGCCCGCCGACGCAGAGGTCGGCCGCGACCGGCGGGGTCAGGAGCCCCGGTCGCGGCCGACGTGGTCAGACGCGGCGGCGCTTGGCCGGACGGGTGCCGTTGTGCGGCTGCGGGGTGACGTCCTGGATCGAGCCGACCTCGAGGCCGGTCGCCGTCAGCGAGCGGATCGCGGTCTCGCGGCCGGAGCCCGGACCCTTCACGAAGACGTCGACCTTCTTCATGCCGTGGTCCTGCGCCTGGCGCGCGGCGGCCTCGGCGGCCATCTGGGCGGCGTACGGGGTCGACTTGCGCGATCCCTTGAAGCCGACCTGTCCGGCGGAGGCCCAGGAGATGACGGCACCGGTCGGGTCCGTGATGGACACGATCGTGTTGTTGAACGTGCTCTTGATGTGTGCCTGGCCGTTGACGATGTTCTTCTTGTCCTTGCGGCGCGGCTTGCGCGCAGCGGCCTGACGGGTCTTGGTTGCCATACGGCGGAACTCCTCTGGTGGGTGTGGGGTGCGCCGGATCCCTCAGCGGCGCGAAGTGACTGCGGGTCCGAAGACTCCTGCGGTCCGACGGCTGTCGCCGTGGATCAGCGGGTCTTCTTCTTGCCGGCGACGGTGCGCTTCGGGCCCTTGCGGGTGCGCGCGTTGGTCTTCGTGCGCTGGCCGTGGACCGGCAGGCCGCGGCGGTGGCGCAGGCCCTGGTAGCTGCCGATCTCGACCTTGCGACGGATGTCGGCGGCGACCTCGCGGCGCAGATCGCCCTCGGTGCGGTAGTTCTCCTCGATGTGGTCGCGCAGCTGGACGAGCTCCTCGTCGGTCAGCTCGCGCACGCGCTTGCCACCGGGAACTCCGGTCGCGGCCAGCGTCTCGAGGGCACGGGTACGACCCATGCCGAAGATGTACGTCAGGGCGACTTCGAGGCGCTTCTCGCGCGGAAGGTCCACTCCCACCAGACGTGCCATGTGCAGATTCTCCTACTGTCTCGGAGGCCTGATCCGACACCCCGCCCTCGGGTCTGTTCCCGGGACGCCGCAGCCTCCGCGCTGCGGGTGGCCGGCCTGGTGGCCGGTGGTGTCGACTCTTCTGTTGTGTGTCCGCGGTGCGGACGGGTGCCCTCGCGGGCGGCCGCCTCGGGGGCGGCTGTCACGGCCGGAGCCGGGACGAGCGGACGGATCCGTTCAGCCCTGGCGCTGCTTGTGACGGGGGTTCGAGCAGATGACCATGACGCGTGAGTGGCGACGGATCACCTTGCAGTTGTCACAGATCGGCTTGACGCTCGGCTTGACCTTCATAGCTTTCCTTCTCCCGGGACGATCACTTGTAGCGGTACACGATGCGGCCCCGGTCGAGATCGTAGGGGCTCAGCTCGACGACCACGCGGTCCTCGGGAAGGATGCGGATGTAGTGCTGGCGCATCTTCCCGGAGATGTGCGCGAGCACCATGTGCCCGTTGTCGAGCTCGACCCGGAAACGCGCGTTCGCGAGCGCCTCCACGACTCGGCCTTCGACCTCGATCACGCCGTCCTTCTTCGCCATGCCTCCCCAATCTCTCGCCTCCGGAGGACCGGGGGCCGAGTTCCGCATTCGATGAATACTCAGTCCTTGCACACCGGTCGTCGGGCGACGGTACGGTGGTCAACGAGGGCGGCGCCGGAGCGCGTCGTCGTCGCGGCGACTCGACACGGCGGAGCCGGTCGAGAGGTCGGCGCGACGGGACTGCACGACTGCACACGACGAGATCGCGCGCGGAGCACACCCGATGGACGAGCCTACACTCCATGGCCGGGAACAGCGAGTGCCAGCGGTGATGACGCCCATCACGTCCCCTGCCGCCGCCCGCCGAGGTCGTGCGCGTTCTCCCGGGCCCGATCCGGACCCGATCATTCGCGCGGCTCCCGACCGAGGGCGGGCCGACCCCCGGAGGGCGGGCTCGCCCGGCCCGCGGCTCAGGCCGCAGGCCCGGCGAGCGGATCCGGGGCCGCGGTCAGACCACGCAGGGCGAGCTCGGCGGCGCCCCCGTCCCCGGCAGTGAGCACCAGCAGCCCGCCGTCGGTGACGGCGACGGAGTGCTCCCAGTGGGCGGCCCGGCCGCCGGCGGTGGCGCGCACCGTCCAGTCGTCGGACTCGAGCTCCCAGTTGCCCGGCCCCTGCATCAGCATGGGCTCGATCGCCAGGCACATCCCGGGGCGCACGCGCGGCCCTCGGGAGCGGGTGCGGTAGTTCATGACGTCCGGTGCCTGGTGCATGGCGGTGCCGATGCCGTGCCCGCCGAACCCTTCGAGATGGGACAGGGACTGGCCGGCCTCCTCCTCGACGTAGTCCTCGATCGCCGCTCCGACGTCGCCGACCCGCTGCGCCGTGGCGAGAGCGACGATGCCGGCCCAGAGCGCCTCGTGCGTGATGCGCACCAGGTCCTCGTCGGCCACCGAGCGGGGCGCGCCCACGACGTGGGTGCGCGCCGCATCGGAGTGCCAGCCGTCGATGATCAGCCCGCCGTCGATGGAGACGATGTCGCCGTCCTGCAGCACGCGCTCGTCGGGGATGCCGTGGACCACGACCTCGTTGACGCTGATGCACAGCGTCGCGGGATAGCCCTGGTAGCCCAGGAAGTTCGGGGTGGCGCCCTCGTCCAGGATCATCTCGTGGGCGAGGCGATCCAGCTCGGCGGTGGTGGTGCCGGGCCGGATGCTGCGCTCGAGCATCTCGTGCACACGGTGCAGCAGGTGGCCGCTGCGGCGCATGATCTCGATCTGCTCGGGCGTCTTCAGCTCCACCCGCTCCGGGAGGATGCTCATCGCTCTGCGAGCGCCTCCCGCAGCGCGACGGTGACCTCGTCGATGCCGGCCATGCCGTCCACCCGCCGCACCAGGCCGCGGTTCTCGTAGACGTCGATCAACGGGGCGGTCTGCTCGGCGTAGACCTCGAGGCGGCGCCGGATGGTCGCCTCGGTGTCGTCGCTGCGACCCTCGGCCCTGCCGCGCTCGAGGAGGCGACCGACGACCGCATCGGTCTCCACCTGGAGCAGCAGCACGGCGTCCAGCGAGGTGCCGAGCTCGGAGAGCGTGGCGTCGAGGGCCTCGACCTGATCGAGGGTGCGGGGATAGCCGTCCAGCAGGAAGCCGTCCTTCGCGTCGTCCTCGGACAGACGCGAGCGCACCATGTCGTTGGTGACCGAGTCCGGGACGTACTCGCCGGCGTCCATGTAGGACTTCGCGAGGACGCCGAGCTCGGTCTCGCCGGCGACGTTGGCGCGGAAGATGTCGCCGGTGGAGATCGCGGGGATCGATAGCGACTCGGCCAGGCGCACGGCCTGGGTGCCCTTGCCCGCTCCGGGCGGGCCGACGATCAGCAGTCGGCGGGCGGTGGGTGCGGATGAGGAGGAGGTCACCGAAGAATCCCTTCGTAGTGGTGCTGCTGGAGCTTCGCATCGATCTGCTTGACGGTGTCGAGGCCGACGCCGATGACGATCAGCAGGGACACGCCGCCGAGCGGGAAGTTCTGCGAGACACCGAGGTAGGCGAACGCGAGCAGCGGCATCAGCGAGATCACCGCGAGGTAGATCGCACCGGGGGTCTGGATCCGGTTGATCACGTAGCGCAGGTAGCGTTCCGTGGGCTTGCCGGCGCGCACGTTGGGCACGAAACCGCCGTACTTCTTCATGTTGTCGGCGATCTCCTCCGCGTTGAAGGTGATCGAGACGTAGAAGAAGGCGAAGAAGACGATCAGGCCGACGTAGACCACGGCGTAGATCCAGGAGAACGACTGCCCCATCACCAGGTGCGCGTTGATCCACTGCACCCAGCCCGCCTCCGGATTGCCGAAGGAGGCGGCCATCTGCGGCAGCGCCAGGATCGAGCTGGCGAAGATGACCGGGATGACGCCGGCCTGGTTGACCTTGATCGGGATGTAGGTCGAGGTGCCGCCGTACATGCGGCGCCCCACCATCCGCTTGGCGTACTGCACCGGGATCCGGCGCTGGGACTGCTCGACGAACACGACGCCGATCATGACCACCAGCGCCACGAGGATCACCACGGCGAAGATCATCCAGCCCTGCAGCTGGAAGACCTGGCCCATGGCGCTCGGGAAGGACGAGGCGATCGAGGTGAAGATCAGCAGGGACATGCCGTTGCCGACGCCACGCTCGGTGATCATCTCGCCCATGAACATGATCAGCACGGTGCCGACGGTCATGGCCAGCACCATCAGCAGCAGGGTGGGCACGGACTGGTCGGGCACCAGCGTGAGGTTGCAGCCCGGGAAGAACTGCCCGGAGCGCACCAGCGTGATGATCGTGGTCGCCTGCAGCACCGCCAGACCGATCGTCAGGTAGCGCGTGTACTGCGTGAGCTTGGCGGTGCCGGAGGCGCCCTCCTTGTGGAGCGCCTCGAACCGCGGGATGACCACGCGCAGCAGCTGCACGATGATGGAGGCGGTGATGTAGGGCATCACGCCGAGCGAGAAGACGGACAGCTGCAGCAGCGCGCCGCCGGAGAACATGTTGATCATGCCCATCGCGGAGGCGCCCTGACCCGAGGACTGATCCGCGCACATCATCACGTTGGTGTAGTCGAATCCCGGAGTGGGAACGAAGACGCCGAGGCGATAGACCGCGATCAGGCCGAGCGTGAAGAAGATCTTCGCCCTCAGCTCGGGGGTGCGCAGCGCGCGCACGAACGAGTTCACCAGTTTCCCTCCTGGAGGTCCGGGGACAGGACCGTAGGGCGTCCCGGTCCGTCCCGGTGCCGCAGATGCTCGGCGGCCATCGGACCGGCCCCGGTATGACGACGGGGCACCGCAGCACAGATTATTCTGCGCCGCAGTGCCCCGTCAAAAGAGACTCACGCGGTGGTGACGGACCCGCCGGCCGCCGCGATCTTCTGCTCCGCCGAGGCGGAGAACTTCTGTGCGGTGATGTCGAGCTTGACGCTCACGTCACCGGTCCCCAGCACCTTGACGGGCTGGTTCTTGCGCACGGCGCCCTGGGCGACGAGATCCTCGACCGTGACCGTGCCGCCCTCGGGGAACAGCTCGGACAGGGTCGACAGGTTCACGACCTGGTACTCGACGCGGAACGGGTTGGTGAAGCCGCGCAGCTTGGGCAGACGCATGTGCATCGGCATCTGGCCGCCCTCGAAGCCGACCGGCACCTGGTAACGGGCCTTGGTGCCCTTGGTGCCGCGACCGGCGGTCTTGCCCTTGGAGGCCTCGCCGCGACCGACGCGGGTGCGTGCGGTCTTCGATCCCGGCGCGGGGCGCAGGTCGTGCAGCTTCAGCAGGCTGTCGGTGTTCTTGTCAGTCATGGAGTTCAGTCCACCTCTTCGACCGTCACCAGGTGGGTGACGGCGCGGATCATGCCGCGGATCTCGGGGCGGTCTTCCTGCACCACCGTGTCACCGATGCGCTTGAGGCCGAGGCCTCGCAGGGTGGCTCGCTGGCTCTGGTTGCCGCCGATTTCGGAACGGACCTGGGTGACCTTGATCTGCATCAGGCACCCACCTTCTCGGCGCGCGCCGCGGCGCGGCCCTCGGCCTGGGCCCGCAGGAGCGCCGCCGGGGCGACGTCCTCGACCGGGAGGCCACGACGTGCCGCCACGGCCTCCGGCTCCTCGAGCTGCTTGAGGGCATCGACGGTGGCCCGCACGATGTTGATCTGGTTGGTCGAGCCGAGCGACTTGGAGAGCACGTCGTGGACTCCGGCGCACTCCAGCACGGCGCGGACCGGACCACCGGCGATCACGCCGGTGCCCGGGGCGGCCGGGCGAAGCATGACGACTCCCGCCGCATCCTCGCCCTGGACCTTGTGCACGACGGTGCCCTGGATGCGGGGGACGCGGAAGAAGTTCTTCTTCGCCTCCTCGACACCCTTGGAGATCGCCGACGGGACCTCCTTGGCCTTGCCGTAGCCGACGCCGACCGTGCCGTCGCCGTCACCGACCACCACGAGGGCGGTGAAGGAGAAACGACGGCCGCCCTTGACGACCTTCGAGACACGGTTGATGCTCACGACACGCTCGAGGAACGTCGACTTCTCGGCGTCCTGACCGCGTCCGCGGCCCTGACGGCCACCGCGGTCGCCGCCCTGGCGTCCGCCGCGCTCGTTGGTGGTGTTGGTGGACTTGTCGTCCCGCCGGCCGGAGGCCGCGGGACCGTTGCTTCGCTGCTGTGCAGCCATATTCAGATCCTCTTCTCGTCCTGTGTCCGGGGGGCGATCACAGCGCCAGGCCGGCTTCGCGAGCGCCGTCCGCGACGGCGGCCACGCGGCCGTGGTACTTGTAGCCGCCGCGGTCGAACACGACGGAGTCGATCCCGGCGGCCTTGGCGCGCTCGGCGACCAGGGTGCCGACGGTGCGGGCCTTGTCCGCCTTGGGCGATTCGGCGCCGCGCAGGTCCGTCTCCATGGTCGAGGCGGAGGCGAGCGTCTTGCCCACCCCGTCGTCGACGACCTGGACGAAGACGTGCCGGGCCGAGCGGGTGACGACCAGGCGCGGACGCCCGGCGGTCCCGATGATGCGGCGACGGACCCGCAGGTGGCGACGGCCGCGCGCACGCAGCTTGCTGCCGCGGTTGCCCTTGGTGTGCTTGAGTGCGTAACCCATGATCACTTACCAGCCTTTCCGGCCTTGCGCACCACGTTCTCGTCCGCGTAGCGCACGCCCTTGCCCTTGTAGGGCTCGGGCGGGCGGATGCCACGGATCTTCGCCGCGACCTGACCCACATGCTGCTTGTCGATGCCGGAGACCGAGAACTTGCTCGGGGTCTCGACGGCGAAGGTGATCCCCTGGGGGGCCTTCACCGTGACGGGGTGGGAGAAGCCGAGTGCGAACTCGAGATCGGTGCCGTTCGCGGTCACACGGTAGCCCGTGCCCACGATCTCCAGCTTCTTCTCGTAGCCCTCGGTGACGCCGAGGACGATATTGCTGACGAGCGTGCGGGTCAGCCCGTGCAGCGCACGGTTGTCCTGCTCGTCGTCGGGGCGCCGGACGACGATCGCGCCGTCGTCGTTGCGCTCGATGGTCAGGGGCGACGGTACCTCGTGCGAGAGCTCGCCCTTGGGGCCGGTCACCGAGATGGTGCGGCCGGTGATGCTGACGTCAGTGACGGCTGCCGGCACGGGGACCGGTCGGAATCCGATGCGGGACATAGTGTTCTCCTCCCCCGCTCACCAGATGTAGGCGAGGACTTCCCCACCTACACCCTTCTGGGCAGCCTGCTTGTCGGTCAGGAGGCCGGAGGACGTGGACAGGATCGCCACGCCCAGGCCGCCGAGGACCTTGGGCAGATTCGTGGACTTCGCGTACACCCGCAGGCCCGGCTTCGAGATGCGCCGGATTCCGGAGATGGCACGCTCGCGGCTTTCGGAGTACTTCAGCTCGAGGACGAGCTTGCTGCCCACCTCGGCCTCGTCCTCGCGCCAGCCGAGGATGTAGCCCTCTGCCTTCAGGATGTCCGCAATGCGGGCCTTCAACTTCGAGTACGGCATGGACGCGGTCTCGTGGAACGCGCCTGAGGCGTTCCGGATCCGCGTGAGCATGTCCGCGATCGGGTCGGTCATGGTCATGTCTGTTGCTTCTTCCTCACCTGGTTTCCCGCGGCATCATCGCTGTGCCCGGGACCTCTGGCGGTAGTCCTTACCAGCTGCTCTTGGTGACGCCGGGGAGCTCACCGCGGTGAGCCATCTCGCGAAGGCAGACTCGGCAGAGCCCGAACTTGCGGTACACGGAGTGCGGACGGCCGCAGCGCTGGCACCGGGTGTAGGCGCGCACCGCGAACTTCGGCTTGCGCTCCGACTTCTTGATCAGGGCTGTCTTGGCCATATCAGTTCTCCTTGAAGGGGAAGCCGAGCAGCTTCAGCAGCGCGCGTCCCTCGTCGTCGGTCTTCGCAGTGGTCACGACCGTGATGTCCATACCGCGGACGCGGTCGATCTTGTCCTGGTCGATCTCGTGGAACATGACCTGCTCCGTGAGACCGAAGGTGTAGTTGCCGTTGCCGTCGAAGTGCTTCGGCGACAGTCCGCGGAAGTCGCGGATGCGCGGCAGCGCGGTCGACAGCAAGCGGTCCAGGAACTCCCACATGCGGGCGTTGCGCAGGGTGACGTGCGCACCGATCGGCATGCCCTCACGCAGCTTGAACTGCGCGATGGACTTGCGGGCCTTGGTGACCTGGGGCTTCTGACCGGTGATGTCGGCGAGGTCACGGATGGCCCCGTCGATCACCTTGGAATCGCGTGCGGCGTCGCCGACGCCCATGTTCACGACGATCTTGGTCACACCCGGGACCAGCATGACGTTCTCGTAACCGAACTGCTCGGTCAGCTGCGCCTTGATGGTCTCGTTGTACTGGGTCTTCAGACGCGGGGTGGGCGCCTGGGTGACGGTCTCGCTCATCTCAGATGTCCTTCCCGGAGCGCTTGGCGTAGCGGACGCGCACCTGCTTGGAGCGGCCGCTGTCGAGCTCGACGGTCTCGACGCGGACGCCGATCTTGGTCGGCTTGTTGTCCTCCGGGTCGACCAGGGCCACGTTGGAGACGTGGAGCGGCGCCTCGCGCTGCTCGATGCCGCCCGCACCACCGGCCTGGTTCGGCTTGAGGTGGTGGGTGTGGCGGTTGATCCCCTCGACGAGCACGCGCTCGGAGTCGGGGAACACCTGCAGGACGCGGCCCTGCTTGCCCTTGTCGCCGGCCTCGAGGCCGCGCTGGGCGGCCTTGTCGCTGTCGCTGGTGCGACCGGTGATCACCTGGACGAGGTCGCCCTTCTTGATCTTCATCTTTGCCATGTCACAGCACCTCCGGTGCCAGCGAGATGATCTTCATGAAGCGCTTGTCGCGCAGCTCGCGACCGACGGGGCCGAAGATGCGCGTTCCGCGCGGCTCGCCGTCGGTCTTGAGGATCACCGCCGCGTTCTCGTCGAAGCGGATGTAAGAGCCATCGGCACGCCGACGCTCCTTGGATGTACGGACGACGACAGCCTTGATGATGTCGCCCTTCTTGACGTTGCCACCGGGGATGGCGTCCTTGACGGTCGCCACGATGGTGTCGCCGATGCTGGCGTAACGGCGACCGGAGCCACCGAGAACACGGATGCAGAGAATCTCCTTGGCACCCGTGTTGTCGGCGACCTTCAGTCGCGACTCCTGCTGAATCACTCGTTCTCCTATCGTCTCACCGGTTCTCTTCCGACCCGCGGGAGCGAGCCGGCCGAGCCTTGCGGAACGGAATATGGACACTGCATGGTGCGCCGTATCGCCCCTGGCCACAGGTGCGACCGCGGGCATCACCGCCGACGGGTCCCGGGCACCAAAAAACCCTCGGCCGGACTCAAGCACTAGCGTGGGGAACGCGAGGCGTTCGCTTCTCGTGCACGGTCTCCGGCGAGGACGGATCTGGTGGTCCCGGATCCTGCCGCGGACTCCTGCTCGCACGCACCACGAGGGTGGGCGCGCACAGATGTCCGGCAACCGCTCAAGACTACGGGGTCGCACCTGACCTGTCACCCCTTCGGGGCCACCCGGCCGGTGTGTGCTTGCTCTCTCGAAGCATCCGTAGACTCCAGGGATGATCGATATCGATGTTGCCCGCAGGCTGCAGGAGTCAGGCCTCCTCTGGGACCCGGTGGAGGGGGACCTCTTCACCATCGACACGGAGCTGCTGCGCGACGAGGCGTTCATGCTCTCCTCGATGGTGGTCGAACCCGCGGTGGGCCGTGGCGGGGAGCGGGTCTTCCGCTTCAACGGCACCACCGAATGGGCGTTGGACTCCGTCGAGCAGCAGGAGGCGATCTGGATCCCCCGCGAGGACCAGCTGCGCGCCGCGCTCGGAGCGTCCTTCCGCAGTCTCCACCGCGCGGACGACGATGCGTATGTCGTGACCCTCTCCCCCGCCGACGGGGCGGAGCCGCGCGAGGTCCGGGCGCCCCACGCCGAGGACGCCTACGCCGGGGCGCTGCTGGTCCAGCTCACGGGGCGCTGACGGAGCCGCGACGACGACAGGGCCGGCCCTCCCCGAGGGGAGGACCGGCCCTGTCAGGATCCGGGTGCGGTCACGAGGACCGCGGGATCACTTGGCGCGCTCGAGGATCTCGACCAGACGCCACCGCTTGGTCGCGGAGGTCGGACGGGTCTCCATGATCAGGACACGGTCGCCGTAGCCGGCGGTGTTCTCCTCGTCATGGGCCTTGAACTTGCTGGACTTCGTCGTGACCTTGCCGTAGCGGGCGTGCTTGACACGCTCCTCGACCTCGACCACGACGGTCTTGTCCATCTTGTCCGAGACCACGAGACCGCGGACGGTCTTGCGGTACGGGCGCTCGTGGGAGGAGGCGTGCGCGCCCTCCTTGTCGAGCTCCTCTGCGGCCGGGATATCGGCCTGGGTGTTCTCAGTCATCTCTGTTCCTCGCTTCGCGGTCACTCGGCGGAGCCGGGGGCCTGACGGATGCCCAGCTCGCGCTCGCGCAGGATCGTGTAGATCCGTGCGATGTCCTTCTTGACGGACCGCAGGCGGCCGGAGCTCTCGAGCTGACCGGTAGCGGACTGGAAACGAAGCTTGAACAGCTCGTCCTTGGCCTTCGCCAGCTCCTCGGCAAGCTTGACGTCGTCCAGCTTGTCCAGTTCATCGGCGGTGAGCTTGGTCGCTGCCATCAGATGTCACCACCCTCTCGGCTCAGAATGCGGCACTTCATGGGGAGCTTGTGCATCGCCAGGCGCAGGGCCTCGCGAGCGATCTCCTCGTCGACGCCGGTGATCTCGAACATGACCCGTCCCGGCTTGATATTGGCGACCCACCACTCGACGGAACCCTTGCCGGAGCCCATGCGGACCTCGGCAGGCTTCTTGGTGAGCGGTCGATCGGGGTAGATGTTGATGAACACCTTGCCGCCACGCTTCATGTAGCGGGTCATGGCGATACGTGCGGCCTCGATCTGGCGGTTGGTGACGTAGGCCGGCGCGAGCGCCTGGATGCCGTAGTCACCGAACGCCAGCTCGGTTCCGCCCTTGGCCATGCCGCTGCGGGTCGGGTGGTGCTGCTTGCGGTGCTTGGTCCTGCGAGGGATCAGCATTGTCGCTCAGGCCTCCGTTCCGGACTGCTCTGCGGGAGCGGACGCCGGCTGCTCGGCGGGAGCGGATGCCTGCGGAGCAGACTCCGGGTCCTCCCGACGGGCGGCTGCATTGCGCTCGTTACGACGGCCGCGCGGGCGCTCGGCACGCGGGCCGCGTCCGCCGGAGCGGGGACCCTGCGAGGCGGCCTGCTGGGCCGCGAGCTCCTTGGCGGTGACGTCGCCCTTGTAGATCCACACCTTCACGCCGATGCGGCCGAAGGCGGTGCGTGCCTCGTAGAAGCCGTAGTCGATGTTCGCGCGCAGGGTGTGCAGCGGCACGCGCCCTTCGCGGTAGAACTCGTTACGGCTCATCTCGGCACCGCCGAGGCGGCCGGAGACCGCCACGCGGATGCCCTTCGCGCCGGCGCGCTGCGCGGACTGCATGCCCTTGCGCATCGCACGACGGAAGGAGACGCGGGCGGCGAGCTGCTCGGCGATGCCCTGAGCGACCAGCTGGGCGTCGGCCTCGGGGTTCTTGACCTCGAGGATGTTCAGCTGGATCTGCTTGCCGGTGAGCTTCTCCAGCGCACCGCGCAGCCGCTCGGCCTCCGCGCCGCGACGCCCGATGACGATGCCCGGGCGGGCGGTGTGGAGATCGACGCGGACGCGATCCCGGGTGCGCTCGATCTCGACCTTGGAGATGCCGGCCCGCTCCATGCCCTTGGACATGAGCTTGCGGATCGCGACGTCTTCCTTCACGTAGTCGCGGTAGCGCTGACCCTCCTTGGAGGAGTCGGCGAACCACCGGCTGTTGTGCTCCGTGGTGATCCCGAGGCGGAACCCGTTCGGATTGACCTTCTGGCCCATTCGGGACTCCTTACTTGTTCACGGGAGCGACCACC
Source organism: Brachybacterium fresconis (assembly GCF_017876515.1). Classification (NCBI taxonomy): domain Bacteria; kingdom Bacillati; phylum Actinomycetota; class Actinomycetes; order Micrococcales; family Dermabacteraceae; genus Brachybacterium; species Brachybacterium fresconis. The sequence continues at coordinate 1,607,322 of NZ_JAGIOC010000001.1, forward strand.
ACGGTGACGTGGCTGGTGCGCTTCTTGATCTGGAAGGCTCGACCCTGTGCACGCGGCTGGAACCGCTTCATGGTCGGACCTTCATCGACGAATGCGGCGGAGACGACGAGCTCGCGCTCGTCGAAGCGCTCCCCCGCCTGATCTGCCTTCACCCGCGCGTTGGCGATCGCGGACTCGACGAGCTTGAGGACGGGCGCGCTGGCTGCCTGCGGTGCGAACCGCAGGGTGTCCAGGGCCTCGGCCGTGCTCTTGCCACGAATCAGGTCCACAACGCGGCGAGCCTTCATGGGCGACATGCGGAGATGCCGCACCTGCGCCTTGGCTTCCATTGCTGTCCTGCTTTCTTCTGGATGTCGGGACGTGCTGCCGTGCTGAGGGTGATCAGCGACGACGGCCCTTTCTGTCGTCCTTCTCGTGGCCCTTGAAAGTCCGCGTGGGAGCGAACTCGCCGAGCTTGTGGCCGACCATCGACTCGGTGATGAACACCGTGACGTGCTTGCGACCGTCGTGCACTGCGAAGGTGTGGCCGAGGAAGTCCGGGGTGACGACCGAACGACGCGACCAGGTCTTGATGAGGTTCTTGGTGCCCTTGTCGTTCTGGACGTCCACCTTCTTCTGAAGGTGGTCGTCGACGAACGGGCCCTTGGCGATACTGCGAGGCATGTGTGGTTCTCCCTATCAGCGCTTCTTGCCGGTCCGACGACGGCGCACGATGAGCTTCTCGCTCTCCTTGCCCGGTCGACGGGTACGGCCCTCGGGCTGACCCCAGGGCGACACCGGATGACGACCACCGGAGGTACGGCCTTCGCCGCCACCGTGGGGGTGATCGTGGGGGTTCATGACGACGCCGCGCACGTGCGGACGCTTGCCCTTCCAGCGCATACGGCCGGCCTTGCCCCAACTGATGTTGGACTGCTCGGCGTTGCCGACCTCGCCGATGGTGGCGCGGCAGCGGGCGTCGACGTTGCGGATCTCCCCGGACGGCATGCGCAGCTGCGCATAGGGCCCGTCCTTGGCGACCAGCTGCACGGAGGCGCCCGCGCTGCGCGCGATCTTCGCGCCGCCGCCGGGGCGGAGCTCGATCGCGTGGATCACGGTGCCCAGCGGGATGTTGCGCAGCGGCAGGTTGTTGCCGGGCTTGATGTCCGAGCCTGCGCCGTTCTCGATCCAGTCGCCCTGACGCAGCTTCGACGGGGCGAGGATGTAACGCTTCTCGCCGTCGGCGTAGTGCAGCAGCGCGATGCGCGCGGTGCGGTTGGGGTCGTACTCGATGTGTGCGACCTTGGCGCCCACGCCGTCCTTGTCGTGACGACGGAAGTCGATCACGCGGTAGGCCCGCTTGTGGCCGCCGCCCCGGTGACGGGAGGTGATACGACCGTTGTTGTTGCGGCCGCCGGACTTGGACAGCGGGCGGACCAGCGACTTCTCCGGCGTGGATCGGGTGACCTCGACGAAGTCGGCGCCACTCGAGCCACGACGACCGGGCGTGGTCGGCTTGCTCTTACGAATTGCCATGTGGGTTTCCCTCAGACTCTCTTCGGCTCCTCGGATATCGGCCGCCTCAGGCGACCGACCCTCCGAAGATGTCGATGGCTCCGTCAGTCAGGGTGATCACGGCGCGCTTGGTGTCCTTGCGCTTGCCGGTCCCGAAGCGCGTGCGGCGCGACTTGCCCTGACGGTTGATCGTGTTCACCGAGGAGACCTTGACGTCGAAGATGGACTCGACGGCGATCTTGATCTCGGTCTTGTTGGCGCGGGCGTCCACCAGGAAGGTGTACTTGCCGTTGTCCATCAGCCCGTAGCTCTTCTCGGAGACGACCGGGGCCAGCAGGACGTCGCGGGGATCCTTGTTCAGCGAGGTCACTTCGACTCCTCCTCGGCGGCCTCATCGGCCGGGGTGGACTCCTTGACCGCGTTCACGAACCCGGCGGCCAGAGCGGCCTCCTCGGACGCGAACCAGACCTCGGCCTTGGTACGGCCGTACCACGGGGAGTCCTCGGTGTGGAACTTCTTCGAGCCCTGGTTGCCCTTGATGGCGAAGCCCTCGGGTGCGGAGCCGTCGGCCAGCGGGGCCGCGGAACCTGCACCGAAGGGGCTCTCCTCGGCAGCGGCGGCCGGCGCCTCGGAGGCCGGGGCGGCAGCAGCAGCCTTCGCCGTGGCGAAGGAGGAGGCAGGAAGGGTCAGGGTGGCCTGGGCCACGAAGTCCTCCAGCGCACCGGCGGTGAACACGACGTCGTCGGCGAGCATGACGTCGTAGGTGTTCACCTGGTCCGCGTACAGGACGTGGGTGGTCGGCAGGTTGCGCGAGCTCAGCGCGCCCAGGTCGTCATCACGACGCACGACGACCAGCAGGTGCCGGCGATCGGAGACGTGGGACAGGGTGACGCGGGCCGCCTGGGTGGAGGCGACGTCCCCGGTCAGCAGGGACGAGACCACGTGGACGCGGCCGTTGCGGGCCCGATCGGAGAGGGCACCGCGCAGAGCGGCGGCCTTCATCTTCTTCGGGGTGCGCTGGCCGTAGTCGCGCGGGACGGGGCCGTGGACGGTGCCGCCGCCGGCGAACTGCGGGGCGCGCAGGGAGCCCTGACGGGCACGACCGGTGCCCTTCTGCTTCCAGGGCTTCTTGCCGCCGCCACGCACCTCGGCGCGGGTCTTGGTCTTGTGGGTGCCCTGACGGGCCGCCGCCTGCTGGGCGACGACCACCTGGTGGATCAGGGGCACGTTGGTCTGCACGTCGAAGATCGACGCGGGCAGCTCGACGGTGCCGGACTTCTTTCCGGCGGTGTCGAGCACCTCGACGGTCAGGTTCGCTGCCATCGGGCTCAGGCCTCCTTCGCGGGGCTCTTGACAGCCGAGCGGACGAGCACGAGGCCGCCCTTGGCGCCGGGAACGGCACCCTTGACGAGCACGAGGCCCTTCTCGACGTCGACCGCATGAACGGTCAGGTTCTGGACACTGGTGCGATCGCTGCCCATGCGGCCAGCCATGCGCTGACCCCTGAAGACGCGACCGGGGGTGGAGGCGCCGCCGATGGACCCGGGCTTGCGGTGGTTGCGGTGCTGGCCGTGGGTGGCGCTGACGCCGGCGAAGCCGTGACGCTTCATGACGCCCGCGGTGCCCTTGCCCTTGGAGGTGCCGACGATGTCGACCTTCTGGCCGGATGCGAAGACCGACGCGTCGATCTCCTGACCGAGGCTGTACTCGGCGGCGTCCGCCGTGCGCAGCTCCACGAGGTGACGGCGCGGGGTCACGCCGGCCTTCTCGAAGTGGCCCTTCAGCGGGGCCGACACCTTGCGGGGGTCGATCTGGCCGTAGGCGATCTGCACGGCGTCGTACCCGTCGGTCTCGAGGGACCGGATCTGGGTGACGACGTTCGCACCGGTCTGCACGACGGTCACGGGGACCAGCTTTCCGCTGTCGTCCCAGACCTGGGTCATGCCGAGCTTGGTGCCGAGCACGCCGGACACCGGACGGGCCTTCTGCCCTGTCAGTTCGTTGCTCATGTCCACCTGCCTCAGAGCTTGATCTCGATATTGACGTCCGCCGGCAGGTCGAGACGCATGAGCGAGTCCACAGCCTTGGGCGTGGGGTCGACGATGTCGATCAGTCGCTTGTGCGTGCGCATCTCGAAATGCTCACGGGAGTCCTTGTACTTGTGGGGAGAACGGATCACGCAGAACACGTTCTTCTCGGTCGGCAGCGGCACCGGGCCCACGACCGTCGCACCCGCGCTGGAGACCGTCTCGACGATCTTGCGCGCCGAGGTGTCGATCACCTCGTGGTCGTACGACTTGAGCCGGATGCGGATCTTCTGTCCCGCCATGGCGTCCTGTCTCTCTTCTCGTCTGGCATGGATGCAGCCGATCCCGGTACCCGAGGACGGGCGTGTCGGCCTCTGCGGGGCACACAGCCCTGCCTACGGCCGCCGGATATCGGCTGCTTCTGCGTCGCTTCCCTCGTCGATGCGCGATCAGCGCCGGTGGCGCAGTTCGCATCCTCGGGACGGACCTCATCCGGTGATCATTCGCCGGGGTACTGGACCCACGGAGAACGGAACCGGGCATGTCGGCCCGCGCAGACAACTTGTACAGTCTGCCAGAGCCCTTCGCCGACGACAAGACGGGCCCGGGTGCACCCCGTCACATCGGGGGCCCCGAGCCCGTCCGGAGGCCTCGACCGGGCGCATCACCCGCCGCTGCCTCGCGGCGGGTCGGCCGTCACCGGGCGATCATTTGTCCGAGCCGCGCCCGACGCCGCCCTGCAGCTGGCGCTGGAAGATCGCGTAGACGATGAGCACCGGCAGGATCGTGATGGTCACGGCGGCGAACATCGCGCCCCAATCCGACTGGTAGCCCTGCTGGGCCTGCATGTTCGCAAGCCCCTGGGCGAGCACGAACTTACTCTGGTCCGTGTTGAGCACGACCGGCAGCAGGAACTGGTTCCACAGGCCCAGGAAGTTGAAGATGGTCACGCTGGCGAGCCCGGGAGCCGCCATCGGGACCATCACCGTGAAGAAGGTGCGGAAGTCCCCCGCACCGTCGATGGCGGCGGCCTCGGCGATCTCTTCCGGCAGCTGTCGGAAGAACGCGTAGAGGAAGAACACCGTGAACGGCAGGGCGAAGCCGGCATAGGCCAGGATCAGCCCTACGTAGGTGTTCCGCAGCCCCATCGATTCCAGCACGAAGAACAGGGGCACCACGGCGAGGAACAACGGGAAGGTGAGCCCGGCGATCATCCCGTAGTAGATCACCCGACGCCCGGGGAAAGCGTACCGCGCCAGGACGTATGCGCACATGGAGCCCAGCAGCATCACCAGGAACAGCGCTCCGCCGACGACGATCAGCGTGTTCCCGAAGAACCGGCCGATGCCGGCCTCGGTCCAGGCGGTCACGAAGTTCTCGAGGTTCAGCTTCTCGGGAAGGCTGAACGGAGACGTGAGGATCTCCCGCGAGTTCTTGAACGAGCTGTAGAAGGTCCACAGCAGCGGAAGGACCACCAGCAGCGCCCAGATGGTCAGGACCACGTTGGCGATGACACCGAACGTCCGGTCCCCGCCGGAGGACGCGGAACGGGCACGTCCACGCCGAGATCCGGAGGTGTCGGCGGAGTGCGCTCGCGCGGGGTCCGTCGGTGCGGTCCGCGCGGCATCGGGGCTCTTCGCCATCACACATCCTTCCGTCGGAAGCTGAACAGGACGATCACGGCCATGAGCATGGTCACGAGAGCGAGCACCACGCCCATGGCCGAGGCGAGCCCGAACCGCGAGTCGAAGAATGCCGTCTGATACAGGTACCGGGAGATGACCTCCGTGCTCTTGGCCGTGCCGCCGTTCGGGGTCATCACCTGGACGTACACGAACATGTCCAGCGCGACGATCCCCATGTACACGGCGGCCGTCGAGACGTTCTCCCGGATCATCGGCAGGATCACCTGCACGGACAGTCGCATGCGCCCACAGCCGTCAAGACGTGCGGCCTCGACGACCTCGGCGGGGACCGCGTGGATCGCCGCGACGAAGAGCACCATGTAGAACCCGAGCAGGTTCCAGACCACGGCCAGCATGACCGCGATCAGCGCGAAGTCCGGGTCTCCCAACCAGCCGATCCCCGGGTCCAGGCCGATCAGGCCCAGGGTGCCGTTGAGCAGCCCGCCGTTGGGTGAGTAGATGAAGGCGAACAGGATGCCGACCACGACGGCCGGGATCACGTAGGGGAAGAAGCTCACCATGCGGAAGAAGTTCGCCCCGCGCACGCCCCGGATCTCGCCGCGCGTGCTGCCGCCGACCGTGACCAGGATTGCCAGCGCGAACGCCAGCACGATCACGATCGTGGGCAGCGCGACCAGCAGGATCAGGTTGTTGGTCAGCGCCTTGAGAAAGGTGGGGTCCTGGAACAGCGTGACGTAGTTGCCCAGTCCGATGAACTCGGGCGCGGCCGCCAGGCCCCGCCAGTCCGTCAACGAGTAGTAGATCGCCTGCGCGACCGGCCAGACGACGATGACGACGTACAGCAGCAGCGGCAGTCCGAGGAAGACCGCGAAGAACAGGGCTCGAGCGGGTGTGATCCTGCGCAGAGCCCCTCGGGTGCGCGGAGGCGTTCCCGAGGGGACTGCTGTGGGAACGGCCGCCATCACTCGGGGACGTCGAACTTCTCGATGCTGTCGTCCTCGCGGATCGCATCGAACAGACCCTGCTCCCGCTCCCGGGCCTCGTCGGCCGTCAGGGCGCCGCTGAGGAACTCCGTCCACAAGGTGACGGTGTCCGGGCCCATCCCGTACCAGTCACGATGGTTGTAGTGGAAGGTGTTGTCCCCGGCGGCCGTGATCATCTCGTTGGTGGAGGCCAGGGCCGTCGACCCGAAGGCATCCTCGGGAATGGTGTCCTTGAGGATCGTCGGGGACGATGTGATCTTCGAGAAATTCTGTGCCTGCTCCTGGGAGAGCATGATGCGCAGGAACTCGAGGCCGCCGGCCCCGTTCTCGGCCTCGCTGGGGACGAAGAACGGCTCCCCCGCCGTGCCGTGGATGGTCTCCGGCGGCATGGCGCCCCCCGAGCTGAGCTGCGGGGTGGGCACGCCCACCATCTCGTAGTCCTCCGGGGTGATTCCCTTCTGCTCGTTCTCGATCCATGAGCCCGACGGATACATGACGGCGTCGCCCGTGACCCACTGCGCCTGCGCCTCGGTGTGCTTGATGCCTGCGCCGCCCGAGAGGAAGTACCCCGCTTTGACCGCGTCCTCGATCGCCGCATACGCGGCGACGACGGAATCCTGCTCGAAGGCGTCGGGCTCGAGGCGGTCGAGATTCTTCCGCACCTCGAGGCCGCCCTCCTTGATCGCCATCGAGACGGCGAGCTCCCGGTAGTAGTTCGAGGCGTTCTGCCCGCCCCACGGGAACAGCGCCAGGTCCTCGCTCTTGGCCGTCTCCCCGATGGTCATCACGTCATCCCAGGTGACGGGCGGAGTCCAGCCCTTCTCCTCGAACTGCTTGCGGGAGAACCACACCGCATAGACGGTGTAGACATAGTTGAGGGCGTACAGCTTCCCGGAGTAGGTGCCCGGAGTCAGCGAGCCGGGGATCAGCAGATCCTTGAGCGTGCCTCCGTCGAGGGACGGGGCCTCGACCAGCTGATCGAGCTCTGCCACGCTGCCCTCCCCCACCAGCGCACCGGCGTTCATGGACTGTGCACCGGAGTTGTCGAAGAGGTCCGGCGGGTTGCCGCCGATGAAGCGAGGCTGCAGGTCCGGTTGGATGTTCACGGTGGAGGAGACCTTCACGTCGGCGTCCGGGTACATCTCCCCGTACTTCGTGCCGGCGTCCTTCGCGTACTGGTCGCCGTAGCCGCCGTTGAAGATGACGACGTCGACCTTCGCGTCGCCCGAGACACCGAAGGGGTTGTCGTCGGAGACCTCCCCCTCTCCGGTGCCGACGCCCGCATCGTCGTCGCCCTCGTCACCGCCGCCGCCACCGCCGCCACCGGCGGCACAGGCGCTCAGGGCAGCAGCCCCGGTGCCCACCCCGGCCAGGCCGAGGAAGAGTCGTCGGGACGCTCCGAGCTTCTCAGCCGGCGTGTCGAGCATGGTGGAATCCTTGGGGTCTTCCATTGCTCCCTCTTTCATCATTGAAACTGAGGATGTCCTGTTCAGGGTGCGCGACGCGACGCCGCACCGCTGGCGTCAGTATAGAAGCGCTCTGCTCAGATCTGCGTGTCTCACGAGACGCGTGATCAAAAAGTTGCAAAGGTGTCACCGATCGGCAGGGGCCGATCGACTGGTCGAGCACGATCACGCACCTGCTGGTCCCATGCTGGTCCCGTGCGCGTGCTCGCGACACTGACTGCTGGTCCCGTGCGCGTGCTCGCGACACTGACTGCTGGTCCCGTGCCCGTGCGCGAGCTACGTGCTCACCTGCGCATGGGCGCGTCGGGGGCTTGCGAGCACTTCCCATCCGGCATTCACCCGCAGTCCAGCCGCCTCGCCAACTCCTGACCTACGCTGGCACGATGAACCAGCCACCGCAGTCCCCCTCCCCGCTGACAGCGCGGCTGTACGACCTGGAGTACCCGCGGTCCCTCGGGGTCTACAGCACGTACCAGGAGGTGCAGGCCGTCGTCGACACCCTCGCCGACAAGCACTTCCCGGTGCAGTCCACCTTGATCGTCGGCACAGACCTGAAGCTCATGGAGCGGGTCACCGGCCGTAAGACCTGGGGTCGCATCATCGGTCAGGGCATCATGTCGGGGCTGTGGATGGGCCTGTTCCTCGGCATCCTGCTGTTCCTGATCACCTCGCCCAGCAGCATCTGGGTGGTGCTGACCAGCGTGCTGATGGGCATCGTGTTCTTCACGGTCTGGACCGCGGTCGGCCATCTGCTCACCGGGGGCAAGCGCGACTTCACGTCGATGGTCGCCACGATCCCCATGCAGTACGAGCTGCTCGTCGAGCACAAGCACGCCGAGCAGGCTCGTCAGCTGCTGGCGGAGTCCGGCGCCGTGCCGATGACCTCCCCGCCGCCGCCCGGAACCGTGCCCGGGTACGAGGCCGGTGGTATCCGCGGGGGCGGGAGCGGGAGCCCGCAGCAGTTCGGCCAGCAGGCGGGCCACGGCCAGCCCGGTCAGCAGTACGGCCAGGGGCAGTCAGGCCAGCAGTACGGCCACGGCCAGCCCGGTCAGCAGGCGGGGCACGGCCAGCCCGGTCAGCAGTACGGCCAGGGACAGTCCGGCCACGGCCAGTTCGGTCAGCAGTACGGCCAGGGACAGTCCGGCCACGGCCAGTTCGGTCAGCAGTACGGCCAGGGACAGTTCGGCCAACGGCCGGGCCAGCAGTACGGCCAGCAGGACGGTCGCCAAGACGGTCAGCGGCCGTACGGTCAGGCACCGGATGCTCAGGACGGAAAGAGCTCCCCCGCCTGGCCGGGATCTGATCCCGGCCCGGCGGCACCGCCCGCTTCGCCGTCCGGACGGCCGTCGTACGGACAGCCCGCCACGCCAGCCCCCGCCGGCACCGGCGAGGATCGACCCTCCCGGTCCGGGCGCGCCTCCTTCGGTCAGCCTGCCGGAACACCGCTGCGCGAGCATGAACCGACCACGGATCCTCGCGACGGCCCGGACGATTCCTCGCATCCCGACGCATCCCGCTCCTCGAGCAGTTCGCCGGCGGACGACGACCCCTCCCGCGGATCTCGCTGATCCCTTCGGAGCACCGCCTCGGACTGCCGGGCCCGCTGGGGCCGGCCCTCGGCTGACGGGTACCGCCCTCGTCGTCACCTGCGCCGCCGGGCTGCCGGGCCTGCTGGGGCGGGCCCTCGGCCGACTCGGTGCCGCCCTCGTCGTCACCTGCGCCCCTGCTCCGCCGTCCGGTGGGGCGGGGGCGCTCTCGTGCACAAGACCCTGAGACCCTGACGACGCCGACGCGACCGCAGCGACGTCGCCGCCGGCCTGCTCTCCGGCAGACCCTCGGTCCCCGGACCCGTCGGAGGAGCCTCCGCTGCGGACGCGGTGGCGCACCGGGGACCGGACATGGGCCTGTGATCGCATCCACCGGCGCTCGGTGAGCACGTGACGCCGTACAGCGCACAGCGTGCTCGTCATACGCCACTCGATGCGACCGGCTCCCAACGCGCATCTCCTCGGCCCGGAATGCGCAGATACTCGGCCCGGAATGCACGGAGACTCAGCCCGGATGCACGGAGACTCGGCCCGGAATGCACGAAGGCCCCGACCCGGAAACCCGGGTCGGGGCCTTCGTCGACGCAGCGTCCTCAGGACGCCGTCACCGCTGCGGGGTCGCCCCCGCGATGATCACTTGACGATCGTGGTGACGCGGCCGGAGCCCACGGTGCGGCCACCCTCGCGGATGGCGAAGCCGAGGCCCTCCTCCATGGCGATCGGCTGGATCAGCTCGACCGTCATCTCGGTGTTGTCGCCGGGCATGACCATCTCGGTGCCCTCGGGCAGCGTGATGACGCCGGTGACGTCGGTGGTCCGGAAGTAGAACTGCGGACGGTAGTTCGAGTAGAACGGGTTGTGACGGCCGCCCTCGTCCTTGGACAGGATGTAGACCTGCGCCTCGAAGTTGGTGTGCGGGGTGATCGAACCCGGCTTCACGATGACCTGGCCACGCTCGACCTCGTCACGCTTGGTGCCACGCAGCAGCAGGCCGCAGTTCTCGCCGGCCCACGCCTCGTCCATCTGCTTGTGGAACATCTCGATGCCGGTGACGATCGTCTTCTGCGGCGCACGGATGCCGACGATCTCGATCTCGGAGTTGATCGCGAGCTTGCCGCGATCGACCTTGCCGGTCACGACGGTGCCGCGACCCTGGATCGTGAAGACGTCCTCGACCGGCATGAGGAAGGGCTGGTCCATGTCACGGACCGGATCCGGGATGGACTCGTCCACCGCATCCATGAGGTCCTCGACGGACTTGACCCACTTCTCCTCGCCCTCGAGCGCCTTGAGCGCGGAGACCTTGATGATCGGCGCGTCCTCGTCGAAGCCCTGCTCGGTCAGCATCTCGCGGACCTCCATCTCGACGAGCTCGATGATCTCCTCATCGTCGACCATGTCGGCCTTGTTGAGCGCGGCGAGAACGTAGGGGACGCCGACCTGCTTCGCGAGCAGGACGTGCTCACGGGTCTGCGCCATCGGGCCGTCGGTGGCGGCGACCACGAGGATCGCACCGTCCATCTGAGCGGCGCCGGTGATCATGTTCTTGACGTAGTCGGCGTGGCCGGGGGCATCGACGTGCGCGTAGTGGCGCTTATCGGTCTCGTACTCGATGTGCGAGACGTTGATCGTGATGCCGCGCTGCTTCTCCTCGGGCGCATTGTCGATCGTGTCGAAGTCACGGGCCTTGTTCAGCTCCGGGAACTTGTCGTACAGGACCTTGGAGATCGCGGCGCTCAGCGTCGTCTTGCCGTGGTCGACGTGACCGATGGTGCCGATGTTGACGTGCGGCTTGGTCCGCTCGAACTTGGCCTTGGCCATGGTGGTGTCCTCCTAGGACTTCTTCTCGTGGTACTTCTGGATCGGGATCGGATCCCTCCCGGGAGGGGAGGTGGTCCGATGGAAGTGCGGGGGAACAGGAGAAGGAGCCTACCTGCTCCCCCGGCTTCTCACTCGCCCCGGGTCTTCGCGATGATCTCCTCAGCGATGCTGGCGGGGACCTCCGCGTAGCTGTCGAACTGCATCGTGTACATCGCCCGACCCTGGGTCTTGGACCGCAGGTCGCCGACGTAGCCGAACATCTCCGACAGCGGGACGAGAGCACGGACGATCTTGACCCCGCTCGCGTCCTCCATCGACTGGACCTGACCGCGTCGTGCGTTCAGGTCGCCGATGACATCTCCCATGTACTCCTCCGGAGTACGGACCTCGACGTCCATGAGCGGCTCGAGGATGACCGGCTGCGCCTTGCGCAGAGCCTCCTTGGCCGCCATGGAGCCGGCGATCTTGAACGCCATCTCCGAGGAGTCGACGTCGTGGAACGCACCGTCGATGAGGTCAGCCTTCACGTTCACGACCGGGTAGCCGGCGACGATGCCCGACTCGAGGGCACTCTGGATGCCCGCGTCCACGCTCGGGATGTACTCGCGCGGGATGCGGCCACCGGTGACCTTGTTGTCGAACTCGTAGAAGACGCCGTCCTCGGCATCGGTCAGCGGGCCGAAGGTGATCTGCACCTTCGCGAACTGGCCGGAGCCGCCGGTCTGCTTCTTGTGGGTGAAGTCGTACTTCTCCACGACGCGCTTGATGGTCTCGCGGTAGGCGACCTGCGGCTTGCCGATGTTCGCCTCGACGTTGAACTCACGGCGCATGCGGTCCACGAGGATGTCGAGGTGGAGCTCGCCCATGCCGCGGATGACCGTCTGGCCGGTCTCCTCGTCCAGCTGCACCTGGAAGGTCGGATCCTCCTTGGCCAGCTTCTGGATGGCGACGCCCAGCTTCTCCTGGTCGCCCTTGGTCTTGGGCTCGATGGCCACCGAGATGACCGGCTCCGGGAAGCTCATGGACTCCAGCTGGATCTGCTGGTTCGGATCCGTGAGCGTGTCGCCCGTGGTGGTGTCCTTGAGGCCGATGAAGGCGTAGATGTGGCCCGCGAAGGCCTCCTCCACCGGATTCTCCTTGTTGGAGTGCATCTGGAAGAGCTTGCCGACGCGCTCCTTCTTGCCGGTGGTGGCGTTGACGATCTGCTCGCCCTGCTTCACCTGGCCCGAGTACACGCGCACGTAGGTCAGCGACCCGAAGAACGGGTGCGTGGCGACCTTGAACGCGAGGGCCGAGAACGGCTCGTCCCAGTCGGCGCTGCGGGTCAGCTCGACGCTCTCGTCGCTCGGCTTGTGACCCACCATGGGGGGCACGTCGAGCGGGGAGGGCAGGTAGTCGATGACGCCGTCGAGCATGGGCTGGACGCCCTTGTTCTTGAAGGCGGTGCCGCAGAAGACCGGGTAGGCCTCGGAGTTGACCGTCATCGCACGGATGCCGGACTTCAGCTCGGCGACGGTGAGGTCGCCCTCCTCGAGGTACTTGTCCATGAGCTCCTCGGAGCTCTCGGCGACGTCCTCGACGAGCTTGCCGCGGTACTCGTCGACCGTGTCCTGCAGATCGGCGGGGATCGGGATCTCGCGCTGCCACTGGCCGCGCGAGGGGTCACCCTTCTTCGAGTTGATGGCCTTCATGTCCTCCTCGAGGATCTCCGGCCAGTCGTAGGCCTTCATCTCGACGAGGTCGACGATGCCGGTGAAGTCGTTCTCGGCACCGATCGGGACCTGCATGACCAACGGCTTGGCGCCGAGACGGTCGACGATGGTCCTGACGGTGAAGAAGAAATCCGCACCCAGCTTGTCCATCTTGTTGACGAAGCAGACGCGCGGGACGTCGTACTTGTCGGCCTGGCGCCAGACGGTCTCGGACTGGGGCTCCACGCCCTCCTTGCCGTCGAACACCGCGACGGCGCCGTCGAGCACGCGCAGCGAGCGCTCCACCTCGACGGTGAAGTCGACGTGGCCGGGGGTGTCGATGATGTTGATCTGGTTGTCGTGCCAGTAGCAGGTCGTCGCGGCCGACGTGATCGTGATGCCGCGCTCCTTCTCCTGGTCCATCCAGTCCATGGTGCCGGCGCCGTCGTGGGTCTCGCCCATCTTGTAGTTCACGCCGGTGTAGAAGAGGATGCGCTCGGTGGTGGTGGTCTTGCCGGCATCGATGTGAGCCATGATGCCGATGTTTCGGACCTTGTTCAGGTCACTGAGCACTGCGAGTGCCACGGGCTTGAGCCTTTCTGGAGAACGGAAGCTGGTCGACGTGCCGGAGGGCAGTCGGTGGGGCCCACCCGTGCAGGGGGACCCCACCTGAACTCACCAGCGGTAGTGCGCGAAGGCCCGGTTGGACTCGGCCATCTTGTGAGTGTCCTCGCGACGCTTCACCGCGGCACCGAGGCCGTTGGACGCGTCGAGGATCTCGTTCATCAGTCGCTCGGTCATGCTGTTCTCGCGACGGGCGCGGGAGTAGCTGACGAGCCAGCGCAGCGCCAGCGTGGTGGCGCGGCCGGGCTTGACCTCGATCGGGACCTGGTAGGTCGCACCGCCGACGCGGCGGGAGCGGACCTCGAGGGACGGCCGGATGTTGTCCAGCGCCTTCTTCAGGGTGACGACCGGATCCTGGCCGTTCTTCTCGCGAGCGCCCTCGAGGGCGTCGTACACGATGCCCTCGGCGACGGTCTTCTTGCCGTCCAGGAGGATCTTGTTGATGAGCTGGGTGACGATCGGCGAGCCGAAGACGGGGTCGACGGCCAGCGGGCGCTTGGGAGCGGGGCCCTTACGAGGCATTACTTCTTCTCCTTCTTGGCGCCGTAGTGGGAGCGGGCCTGCTTGCGGCCCTTCACTGCCTGGGTGTCGAGCGCGCCACGGACGATCTTGTAGCGCACACCGGGGAGGTCCTTCACACGACCACCGCGGACGAGCACGATCGAGTGCTCCTGGAGGTTGTGGCCCTCACCCGGGATGTATGCGGTGACCTCGACGCCGGTGGAGAGGCGCACACGGGCGATCTTCCGCAGCGCCGAGTTCGGCTTCTTGGGGGTCTGGGTGTACACGCGCGTGCAGACGCCGCGGCGCTGGGGAGACCCCTTGAGCGCGGGCGTGCTGGAGGAACCGGACCTGGCGTCCCGTCCCTTGCGCACCAACTGCTGGATAGTGGGCACAGCTTCTCTTCCTGTTCAGCCCTCGGCGCTGTTGGCACCGAAGGATCGACTTCTTCGACCGCTCCTGCGGCCGGCGACCCGATGCACCGTCCCCACGCCCGGGGAACGTCGGCGGATCGACCCGCCCGTCAGGTGATGGCACCTGCCGGGCGTCCAGGAGGACCGTGATCGGTGCCCACGGGCGGTGCCGGGCATGGCAGCCGTCCCGCATTCGGGCACGCCGCGAGGATCCGCTCCTCGCGGGGGACACCCTCCGCGATCTCCCCGCAGGGTGATCACGGGACTCGTCCCGGGTCACGACCAGAGGGCACTCCGGACGCAGTGGCAGTCTACTGAGGCGCGCCGCATGCGGTCAAAGCCTCTGGAGGGTTCCGACGCAGATCACATGACGGTCCGTGACCGGACCACTCCCCCGGTCCGGTCCGGACACGCACGAGCGCGCCGCGATGATCGCGGCGCGCTCGTGCGGTGCAGGTCAGCGGCTGCTCGACGCCGTCAGGGTCGAGGGACCGTCGGAGGGAGCCGAGGGACCGCCGGACCGATCGGTCCCGCTCAGCCGATCCCGAGCTGGGAGGTGCAGGAGGGCCATGCGCCCCAGCCCTGGGTGGCCTGGACGTTCTTGGCCACGGCGATCTGCTGGGCGCGGCTGGCCTGGTGGGCCACCGGAGCGTACTGCCCGCCGCCGAATGCCTGCCAGGTGGACTTGGTGAACTGCAGGCCGCCGGAGAATCCGTTGCCCGTGTTGATCGACCAGTTGCCGCCCGACTCGCACTGGGCCAGGCGATCCCAGACCGACCCGCTGGGAGCGGCCGGGGCGGAGGCGCCGGTGCTGCCGGACTCGGAGGTCGACTCGCGCTCGGAGCTGCGCGAGGAGGAGCTCTCCGAGCGCGAGGAATCCGAGGAGTCCGAGGAGTCCGAGGAGGAGTCGGAGCTCTGCTCCTTCGGCTCGGGCTCGGGCTTCGGCTCGGGCTTCGGCTCCGGCTCGGGAGCCGGCTTGGTCCCCTCGGCCACGACCTTGTCGACGGGCTTGCTGGTGACCTTCTCCGAGACCAGCTCGGAGTCGGTGACCTCGCCGTCGACGACGGTGTCGGTGAAGACCTTCTCCGTCGTGCCCTTCTTGCCCTCGGTGGTGACCTCGGTCTTGCCCTCGAGGAGGTCGTCGTCCTCGACCGTCTTGGTCTCGAACGGGATGTCCTCCGTCTCGGTGCGCTCCTTCTCGCGGATGCGCTGGACCGTGATGGTCGCGCCGTCCTCGAGGATCGAGTCGCGGTCGACGGAGGCCTTGTCGGTGTCCTCGATGTTGCCGAGGACCTTCTTCATGGCCTCGTCGACGGTCAGCGCGGTGACATCGAAGGTGTCCTGGCCACGGGCACCCTTGAAGGTCACGGTCTTGCGGGTGACGACGTTGATGTGTGCGGAGTCGTCCGGCAGCTCGGTCTCGGCCTTCGGGCTGACCCGAGCGCCCTCGGCCTCGTAGTCCACGTCCTCGAGCGCATCGCCGACGGTGTCACCCGTGGTGAGCAGCTTCTGGTCCTTGCCGTCGATGGTGACGGTCACCGGCGTGCGCTGGACGACCTGGATCTTCATGCCGTCGGTGACGGTCTCGCCCAGATCCGGGACCACGAGGTCGGTGTCCTTGACCTCGATGCCCTGCGCCTGCAGCAGCTCGGAGACGGTCGGGCTGAAGGTGCGCACGGTCGACTGGTCGCCGTACACGGTCACCGCCGCCTCGTTGGACATGGCGAAGGCGGTGCCCCCACCACCCAGGCCGACGACGCATACGGTCGCAGCCGCGACGATCCACGGAGTCTTCTTCACTGTTCCACCTGTTCTCTGCCGCCCCTCGACGGCCTCGTTCCCTGAGCACATGTGCCCCGGAGACGGGGCCGGGAGTTCCGGCGCGAGCGCGCTGCCGATGTCGGAGCGCTGCGGGAAGGTCGCGGGAACTGCCGTGGTCCATGGTTCCGCCCCGCGCCCGTCCCGGGGAAGGCCGACACCCAGACTTTGGGCAAGGCCCCGAGAGATTTTTACCCTCCCGTGAAGAACGGAGTCCTCCAGGTCACGTCAGCGCCCGCTGAGCGGGCCCTGGGCGTGGTGCGGGACACGCGACGAGGGGCGGCCCCACCGTGTGGTGGGACCGCCCCTCGGGGTGGTCGCTGAGGGCCTGGTGGCCGTTCAGCGCTCCTGGCGACTCAGCGGAAGTCGGTGCGGAACGGGTCGGCGTAGTCGATGTCGTCGAGGTTGACGGCACCGGTCTGGCCGAAGCCGGAGAAGTCCAGCTCGTCGTAGCCGGGCACCTGGTACATCTGTGCCTTGGCCTCGTCGGTGGGCTCGACCGCGATGCGGCGGAAGCGCGACAGGCCGGTGCCCGCCGGGATGAGCTTGCCGATGATGACGTTCTCCTTGAGCCCCATGAGCTGATCGCTCTTGCGGTTCAGGGCGGCTTCGGTGAGCACGCGGGTGGTCTCCTGGAAGGAGGCCGCCGACAGCCACGAATCGGTCGCCAGCGACGCCTTGGTGATGCCCATCAGCTCCGGACGGCCCGAGGCCGGCTGACCGCCCTCGGAGAGGATCCGCCGGTTCTCGCGCTCGAAGATGACGCGCTCGGCGAAGTCACCGGGCAGCAGGTCGGTGTCACCGGATTCGATGATCGTCACGCGACGCAGCATCTGGCGCACGATGACCTCGATGTGCTTGGCGTGGATGTCCACGCCCTGGCTGATGTACACCTTCTGCACCTCGTCCACCAGGTGCTGCTGCACCGTGCGGGGACCGAGGATGCGCAGAACCTGCTTGGGATCGACCGAACCCTGGCACAGCTGCTGGCCGACGCCGATGTGGTCGCCGTCCGCGATCAGCAGGGTGACGCGCTTGGAGACCGTGTAGGTCACGGGGTCCGAGCCGTCGTCCGGGGTCACGGTGATCCGGCGCTGCTTGTCGTTCTCCTCGACCTCCGCGCGACCGGCGAACTCCGAGATCGGCGCGAAGCCGGCCGGGGTACGGGCCTCGAAGAGCTCCTGGATACGGGGCAGACCGTGCGTGATGTCGCCGTCCGCGCTGGCCACACCACCGGAGTGGAAGGTGCGCATGGTCAGCTGGGTGCCGGGCTCGCCGATGGACTGGGCCGCGACGATGCCGACGGCCTCGCCGATGTCGACCAGCTGACCGGTCGCGAGCGACTTGCCGTAGCACTTGGCGCAGGTGCCCACCGCGGAGTCACAGGTCAGCACGGAGCGGACCTTGAGCTCGCGCACGCCGGCCTCGACGAGCTGCTCGATGAGCACATCGCCCACCTCGGAGCCGGCCGGAGCCGCCTCCGTGCCGTCGGCGCCGATCGCCGCGGTGGCCAGGACACGTCCGTACGCCGTCGACTCCACGTGCTCGTGGGCACGCAGCGCACCGGCCTCCTCGACCGCGATCGGGAGCATCAGACCCTTGGTCGTCCCACAGTCGTCCTCGCGGACGATGACGTCCTGGGAGACATCGACCAGACGACGGGTCAGGTAGCCCGACTGCGCGGTCTTCAAGGCGGTGTCCGCCAGGCCCTTGCGGGAGCCGTGCGAGGCGATGAAGTACTCCAGGACCGAGAGCCCCTCCTTGTAGTTGGAGAGGATCGGACGCGGGATGATCTCGCCCTTGGGGTTGTTCACCAGACCGCGCATACCGGCGATCTGACGGATCTGCATCCAGTTGCCGCGGGCGCCCGAGTCCACCATCCGGTAGATGGTGTTGGTCGAGTCGAAGTTCTCCCGCATGGCCTTGTCGACCTCGTTGGTGCCCTCGGTCCAGATGTCGATGAGCTCCATGTTGCGCTCGGTCTCGGAGACCAGACCGAGGTCGCGGTTCTCCTGGACCTGTGCGGCCTTCGCCTCGTACCTCGCGATGATCTCCGCCTTGTTCGGCGGGGTCACGACGTCGGACAGCGCGAAGGACGCACCCGAACGGGTCGACCACGAGAAGCCGTAGGACTTCAGAGCGTCCAGCGACGCCGCGACCTGGCCCTTGTCGTAGCGCTCGGCGAGAGCGTTGACGATCCCGCCCAGGCGCTTCTTGCCGACCTGGCCCTGCACGTAGGGGAAGTCCTCCGGCAGCGTCTCGTTGAAGTAGACGGTGCCCAGGGTGGTGTCCAGGATGATCGGATCACCCTCGGTCCATCCCTCGGGGGCCTCCCAGTCGCTCGGCGGCACGACGTCGGTGAAGCGCATGTTCACCGGCGCGTTCAGGTGCAGGTCGCCACGGTCGAAGGCCATGATCGCCTCCGCCACCGAGGCGAAGGAGCGGCCGACGCCGGCCACGTCCTCGCGGCGCGTCGTGAGGTGGTAGAGCCCGATGATCATGTCCTGGGCGGGCATGGTCACGGGACGACCGTCGGACGGCTTGAGGATGTTGTTGCTGGACAGCATCAGGATGCGGGCCTCGGCCTGCGCCTCCGCCGACAGCGGCAGGTGCACCGCCATCTGGTCGCCGTCGAAGTCCGCGTTGAACGCGGCGCACACGAGCGGGTGCAGGTGGATGGCCTTGCCCTCCACCAGCTGCGGCTCGAAGGCCTGGATGCCCAGACGGTGCAGCGTCGGCGCACGGTTCAGCAGCACCGGGTGCTCGGTGATGACCTCTTCGAGGACGTCCCACACCTCGGGGCGAGCGCGCTCGACCATCCGCTTGGCGGCCTTGACGTTCTGCGCGTGGCTGAGCTCGACCAGCCGCTTCATGACGAAGGGCTTGAACAGCTCGAGCGCCATGCCCTTGGGCAGACCGCACTGGTGCAGCCGCAGCTGCGGGCCGTTGACGATGACGGAGCGGGCGGAGTAGTCCACGCGCTTGCCCAGCAGGTTCTGACGGAAGCGTCCCTGCTTGCCCTTGAGCATGTCGGACAGCGACTTCAGCGGGCGGTTGCCCGGTCCGGTGACCGGGCGGCCCCGACGGCCGTTGTCGAACAGCGAGTCGACCGACTCCTGCAGCATGCGCTTCTCGTTGTTCACGATGATCTCGGGCGCGCCGAGGTCCAGCAGCCGCTTGAGACGGTTGTTGCGATTGATCACGCGACGGTACAGATCGTTGAGATCGGAGGTCGCGAAGCGGCCGCCGTCCAGCTGCACCATCGGTCGCAGATCCGGCGGGATGACCGGGACGCAGTCCAGGACCATGCCGGCAGGCGCGTTGGTGGTCGAGCGGAAGGCGGAGACGACCTTGAGGCGCTTCAGCGCCCGGGCCTTCTTCTGCCCCTTGCCGGTGGCGATCACCTCGCGCAGGATCTCCGCCTCGGAGTCGAGGTCGAAGTCCAGCAGGCGGCGCTGCAGCGCCTCGGCGCCCATGCCGCCCTCGAAGTAGGTGCCGTAGCGCAGCTTCATGGCGCGGTAGAGCTGCTCGTCGCCCTCGAGGTCGGCGACCTTGAGAGTCTTGAAGCGCTCCCAGATGGCGGTGACGCGCTCGATCTCCGCATCGAACTTCTTGCGGATCTGTGCCTGCTCGCGCTCGGAGGAGTCGCGGACCTTGCGCTTCGCGTCGGCCTTGGCACCCTCCTCCTCGAGCTGGGCGAGGTCCTTCTCGGCGGACAGGGCGCGGTCGTTCAACGCGGCGTCCCGGTCGTTGCCGAGCTCCTTGACCTCCAGGTCGTAGCGCGCCTGCAGGTCGGGCATGTCCTCGTGGCGAGCCTGCTCGTCCACCGAGGTGATCATGTACGCGGCGAAGTAGATGATCTTCTCGAGATCCTTCGGCGCGAGGTCCAGCAGGTAGCCGAGGCGGCTCGGCACGCCCTTGAAGTACCAGATGTGGGTGACGGGAGCGGCGAGCTCCACGTGGCCCATGCGCTCACGGCGCACGGAGGACTTGGTGACCTCCACGCCGCAGCGCTCGCAGACGATGCCCTTGAAGCGCACGCGCTTGTACTTGCCGCAGTAGCACTCCCAGTCCCGGGTGGGGCCGAAGATGCGCTCGCAGAACAGGCCGTCCATCTCGGGCTTCAGGGTGCGGTAGTTGATGGTCTCCGGCTTCTTGACCTCGCCGTGGGACCAGCCGCGGATGTCGTCGGCGGTGGCGAGGCCGATGCGCAGCTCGTCGAAGGTGTTGACGTCGATCACAGGTGTCCTTCTCTCGATCGGAAGAGGGGGTGTCTGAGGGAACGGGGGTCGAGGGCGGGGCCAGGGGCCGACGACGGCGTGCGTCGTCGGGCCCGGCCCGCGTCCCTCAGACCTCTTCGATGGAGCCGACGCCCTCGTGGGGTCGGCGGGACAGGTCGATGCCGAGCTCCTCCGCGGCGCGGAAGACCTCCTCGTCGCTCTCCTTGACGTCCTGGGCGGTGCCGTCGCTGGACAGCACCTCGACGTTCAGGCACAGCGACTGCATCTCCTTGAGCAGCACGCGGAAGGACTCGGGGATCCCGGGCTCCGGGATGTTCTCGCCCTTGACGATGGCCTCATAGACCTTCACGCGGCCGGCGATGTCATCCGACTTGATGGTCAGCAGCTCCTGCAGGGCGTAGGCGGCGCCATAGGCCTCGAGGGCCCAGACCTCCATCTCGCCGAAGCGCTGGCCGCCGAACTGGGCCTTACCGCCCAGCGGCTGCTGCGTGATCATCGAGTACGGACCCGTCGAGCGGGCGTGCAGCTTGTCGTCCACCAGGTGGTGGAGCTTCAGGATGTACATGTAGCCCACGGAGATGGACTCGGGCAGCGGCTCGCCGGAGCGACCGTCGAACAGCTGCGCCTTGCCGTCCTCCTTGACCATCCGCACCCCGTCCCGGTTGGGGCGGTGATTGGCGATCAGGCCGGTGACCTCCTCGGCCGAGAGGCCGTCGAAGACCGGGACCGCGACCGGGGTGTCCGGCTCGCCGTGCAGAGCCGCCTCGGGCAGCTCGGCGGCGTTGGGGTCGCTGGGGTCGAGATCCCAGCCGGCCTTGGCCACCCAGCCCAGGTGGGTCTCCATGACCTGGCCGATGTTCATACGGCCGGGCACGCCCATGGGGTTGAGGATGATGTCGACCGGGGTGCCGTCCTCGAGGAACGGCATGTCCTCGACCGGCAGGATCTTCGCGATGACGCCCTTGTTGCCGTGACGGCCGGCGAGCTTGTCACCGTCGGTGATCTTGCGCTTCTGGGCCACGTAGACGCGGACCATGTCGTTGACGCCGGTGGGGAGGATGTCCCCGTCCTCGTCCTCGGTGAACACGCGCACGCCGATGACGGTGCCGGACTCGCCGTGGGGGACGCGCAGCGAGGTGTCGCGCACCTCGCGGGCCTTCTCGCCGAAGATGGCGCGCAGCAGGCGCTCCTCCGGGGTCAGCTCGGTCTCGCCCTTGGGGGTGACCTTGCCGACCAGGATGTCTCCGGGCTCGACCTCGGCGCCGATGCGGATGATGCCGCGCTCGTCGAGATCGGCCAGCACGTCGTCGCCGACGTTCGGGATGTCGCGGGTGATCTCCTCCTTGCCCAGCTTCGTGTCGCGGGCGTCGACCTCGTGCTCCTCGATGTGGATCGAGGTCAGGACGTCGTCCTGGACCAGGCGCGAGGACAGGATGATGCCGTCCTCGTAGTTGTGGCCCTCCCAGGACATGAAGGCGACCAGCAGGTTCTTGCCCATGGACAGCTCGCCCTCGTCGGTCGAGGGACCATCGGCCAGGATCGAACCGGCCTCGACGCGGTCACCCTCGTCGAACAGCACGCGCTGATTGTAGGAGTTGCCGGCGTTGGAGCGCTGGAACTTCCCGATCGGGTACGTCTGACGGGTGCCGTCGTCGGCCATGACCTGGATCAGATCGGCCGACAGCTCCTCGATGACGCCGCCCTTCTCGGAGACGACGACATCGCCCGCGTCGACGGCGGCACGACGCTCCATGCCGGTGCCGACCAGCGGCATCTCCGCCTTCAGCAGCGGAACGGCCTGGCGCTGCATGTTCGAGCCCATGAGCGCACGGTTGGCGTCGTCGTGCTCGAGGAAGGGGATCATCGCGGTGGCGACGGAGACCATCTGGCGGGCGGAGACGTCCATGTAGTCGACGTCGCCCGCATCGACCAGGTCCGGCTCGCCGCCGGGCAGGCGCACCAGCACCTGGTCCTGGACGAAGCGGTCGTCGTCGCCGATCTTCGCATTCGCCTGGGCGATGATGTGGCGATCCTCGTCGTCCGCGGTGAGGTAGACGGTCTCGTCGGTGACCAGACCGTCGATGACCTTGCGGTACGGCGTCTCGATGAAGCCGAAGGGGTTGATGCGGGCGAAGGTCGCCAGCGACCCGATCAGACCGATGTTCGGACCCTCAGGGGTCTCGATCGGGCACATGCGGCCGTAGTGCGAGGGGTGGACGTCACGGACCTCCATGCCGGCGCGGTCACGGGAGAGGCCGCCCGGGCCCAGCGCCGAGAGGCGACGCTTGTGGGTCAGGCCCGACAGCGGGTTGTTCTGGTCCATGAACTGCGAGAGCTGGGAGGTCCCGAAGAACTCCTTGATCGCGGCCGTCACGGGACGGATGTTGATCAGGGTCAGCGGGGTGATCGCCTCGACGTCCTGCGTGGTCATGCGCTCGCGGACGACGCGCTCCATGCGGGACAGGCCGGTGCGGACCTGGTTCTGGATGAGCTCGCCGACGGCGCGGATGCGACGGTTGCCGAAGTGGTCGATGTCGTCGGTCTCCACCCGGATGGTCCTGCCATCCTTGCTGGTGGTCTCCGCGAGGCCGTCGTGCAGCGCGACGATGTACTTGATCGCGCCGACGATGTCCTCCAGGCGGAGGGTCGACTCGGACAGGCGGCCCTCGAGACCGAGCTTCTTGCCGATCTTGTAGCGGCCGACCTTGGCGAGGTCGTAGCGCTTGGCGTTGAAGTAGAGGTTGTTGAGCATGGCCTCGCCCGCATCGCGCGTGGGCGGCTCGCCCGGACGCTGCTTGCGGTAGATGTCCATGAGCGCCTCGTCCTGCGAGGTGATGCGGTCCTTCTCGAGTGTCGAGCGCATGGACTCGAACTCGCCGAACTCCTCGAGGATGTCGCTGTGGGACATGCCCAGCGCCTGCAGCAGCGTGGTCACCGACTGCTTGCGCTTGCGGTCGATGCGCACGCCGACCTGGTCGCGCTTGTCGACCTCGAACTCGAGCCAGGCACCGCGCGAGGGGATGACCTTCGTGCTGTAGATGCGCTTGTCGCTGGTCTTGTCGATGCTCTCCTCGAAGTACACGCCCGGGGAGCGGACCAGCTGGGAGACGACGACACGCTCGGTGCCGTTGATGATGAAGGTGCCCTTGTCGGTCATGAGCGGGAACTCGCCCATGAAGACCGTCTGGGTCTTGATCTCACCGGTCTCGTTGTTCATGAACTCCGCGATCACGTACAGCGGAGCGGCGTAGGTGAGGTCCTTCTCCTTGCACTCGTCGACCGTGTACTTCGGGTCGTCGAAGGTGTGGTCCCGGAAGGACAGCGACATATTGCCGGCGAAGTCCTCGATCGGGGAGATCTCTTCGAGGATGTCGGCGAGACCGGAGGTCTGCGGGACGTCCTCACGACCGGAGGCAACGGCCTCCGCGGCACGCTCCTGCCAGAGGTCGTTGCCCAGCAACCAGTCGAACGAGGTGGTCTGCAGACTCAGCAGATCCGGAACGTCGATGGGGTCGCCGAGCTTCGCGAAGGTCACGCGAGGAGAGGCGGTGCGAAGTGCGATGTCGTTAGTGCGATCGGTGCTCGAGGCAGCCAAGGGGGGTCCTTCCACAGGCCGATGACGGAATCCCAGGCGCGGCGAACACCCGTCAGGGTGGTGGAGCAGGAATGACGGACTGCCGGAGCAGTCAGAGCAGCAGAACCCACGGGCGACGCACAGCGCAAGGACCGAGCATACACAAATTCGCGGATGGACGCAACGGTCGCGGCGCGACCGGCTCCATCCGCGTCGGCCGCTATATGCCTGGCGCGGAAGTTCTCCGGCGGGGCGTCCGAACCTGCGCCGATCCGCGAGCTCTGCTCAGCGGGGCACGCACGGACGGAACACCTCCGTAACGCGAACAGAATGGAGGCAAATGCCCGAGGAGTCAAGCATGCGACCCGATCCTCGGGGTGTCGCGGCACGTCGCAGCGGACTGATCCTCGCCGAGGCGTGTGGACATGCGGTAGGCGTACCGCCCGTCCGGCAGCGTCGCGCCGCCCATGGCCGCTCGGTGCGCACGCCGGTGGCCGAGATCAGCTCGTCGCCGGCGTGCATCGCATCCATGGGCGCCATGTCAGCAGGCGGGCCTTCTCGGGACGGTGGCTGCTGGCACAGAGCCGGTGGACGCGACGAGCCACGTTCGCGCGGTGTGCCCGGAGCCTGCACCGGCCGGCGATGTCCGCACCGGCACTGACCGACGGGGCCCGCGCCTGCGCCACGGACAGCAGAAGGGCCGCCCCGCTGATGCGGGACGGCCCTTCCGGGAGCAGTGCGACTGCCGTCAGGTGAGGCGCGCGCCGGAGCGAGCGCCTGCGATCACTTGACGGAGACGGTCGCGCCGGCCTCCTCGAGCTTCGTCTTGGCGGCCTCGGCGTCGTCCTTCTTGACGGCCTCGAGGACGGGCTTGGGGGCCTCGTCGACGAGCGCCTTGGCCTCCTTCAGTCCGAGGGAGGTCAGGGCGCGCACCTCCTTGATGACGGCGATCTTGGCGCTGCCGGCGGAGTCGAGGATGACGTCGAACTCATCCTTCTCTTCCTCCTCCTCGGCCTCGCCGCCACCGGCGGGGGCGGCACCGCCCGCGACGGCGACCGGAGCAGCAGCGGTGACGTCGAAGACGTCCTCGAACTGCTTCACGAACTCGGAGAGCTCGATGAGGGACATTTCCTTGAAAGCTTCGATGAGCTCGTCGTTGCTGAGCTTCGCCATGGTGGCGTTCCTTCCTGTTGTCGGGACCTGCGTCCCTGCGGTGATCAGCGGCGCACACGCGCCTGGTCTTGCGGTCCGGTCACCCCTGCTGGGGATCCCGGGGGACAGCGCTGTGGCTGTGGGTGCGAAGAAGTCCGAGGACTCAGGCTTCTTGCTTGGCCCGCAGCGCGTCCACGGTGCGTGCTGTCTTCGACAGCGGCGCCGCAAACACTGCGGCGGCCTTGGACATCGACGCCTTCATGGCGCCGGCGGCCGTGGCCAGCAGGACCTCGCGGGACTCGAGGTCCGCGAGCTTCTGGACGTCCTCCTTCGAGAGCGTGGCGCCCTCGAAGTAGCCGGACTTGATCACGAGCTGCTCGTGAGTCTTGGCGAAGTCACGCAGAGCCTTCGCAGGCTCCACCGGCTCACCCTTGATGAAGGCGATCGCGGTCGGCCCGCTGAGCGTGCCGTCGAAACCGGAGATGCCGGCCTCGCGGGCGGCGATCTCCGTGAGCGTGTTCTTCACCACGGCGTAGGTCGTCTCGGAACCCAGCGCGCGACGGAGCTCCTGGAGCTCCTCCACGCTGAGCCCGCGATACTCGGTGATGACAGCGGCGTCGGACTCACGGAAAAGTTCCGCGATCTCCGCGACGGCGTCCACCTTTTCGGGGTTCGCCATGGCCCTCCTTCCAGAGGTCTCTCGCCACCGGGTGAAGGAGTCCTGGAACGGAAAAAGCCTCGACACGCAAGTGTCGAGGCCTCGCTCGCACAGTCACCCATGCCACCAGGGGCTCCGGCCGGGGCCGGACGGGTACGACCGTGCGAAAGTCGCTTCGTCACCTGCGCAGGCCATCCCGGACGGGATATCTTCAGTCGTTCTCGAGGTCGAGGACGACGACCGGCGGTCTTCGGTGGTTCCAGAGTAGACCAGGACCGGGGGTCGACGCCACGGGAGGAGCGGCGTCGTGCATCACATCGGCCATGCTCCCCGCCCACGCCCACGTCCAGGTCCGCGTCCGAGAACGTGCCGAGCGCCTGGCACCGCATGCGTGCGCAGCCGACGAGTCTGAGGGTATGCGCAGCCGACGAGTCGGAGGGATTGGGCAGCCGCCGATGAGTTCCCGAACCGGACGGCCCCTGCCACGCCGAACCCGTCACGTCCGTTCCGGTCATGCGTCCCGCCGACGGGATGGATCCGCGGAACCGGTCGGCGCGTTCTGCGCGGTAACGCAGCATCCGTTCCTGCGTGCGACGACGCCCCGCCCACCACAGGGGTGGACGGGGCGTCGGATACTCTCCTCACCTGGTTCCACGGGGGACGCAGGTCGAGGACCCGGAGGGCGAGGCCTTGTCGATCAGGCCCTGTCGGTCTGCCTGATCTCCTGCCGTTCGTGCCTCACAGCACGTCGATCAGAAGAGTCGGTCCGCCTGATCTCCTGCCGTTCGTGCCTCACAGCACGTCGATCAAAAGAGTCGGCCTGCCTGATCTCCTGCCGTTCGTGCCTCACAGCACGTCGATCAGGCCTCGTCGGTCTCCTCGAGCAGGTTGCGGGTGCGGCTCACGTCGACCGGGATGCCCGGGCCCATGGTGGTGGACACGGTGATCTTCGAGATGTACCGACCCTTGGAGGCCGACGGCTTCAGCCGCAGGATCTCCTCGAGGGCCGCGACGTAGTTCTCGACCAGCTGCTGGTCGGTGAAGGAGACCTTGCCGACGATGTAGTGCAGGTTGGCCGCACGGTCGGTGCGGAACTCGATCTTGCCGCCCTTGATGTCGCCGACAGCCTTGGTCACGTCCATGGTGACGGTGCCGGTCTTCGGGTTCGGCATGAGGCCGCGGGGGCCGAGCACGCGGCCCAGCTTGCCGACCTTGCCCATCAGGTTCGGCGTGGCCACGGCCGCGTCGAAGTCGGTCCACCCGCCGGCGACCTTCGCGATCAGCTCGTCGTCGCCGACCTCGTCGGCGCCGGCCTCGAGCGCGGCCTCAGCCTGCGCGCCGGTCGCGAAGACGATGACGCGCGCGGTCTTGCCGGTGCCGTTGGGCAGGTTGACGGTGCCGCGCACCATCTGGTCGGCCTTGCGCGGGTCGACGCCCAGACGCATGGCGACCTCGACGGACGCGTCGAACTTCGCGGGAGAGGACTTCTGGGCGAGACGGAGAGCGTCCAGCGGCGCGTACTCGCGCCCCTCTTCGATCTTGGCCGCGCTGTCCTTGAATGCCTTGCTACGGAATCCCATTGTCGTCAGTCCTCCACCGTGATGCCCATGGACCGAGCGGTGCCCTCGACGATCTTCGCCGCGGCCTCCCAGTCGTTCGCGTTCAGATCAGGCATCTTGGTCTCCGCGATCTCGCGGATCTGCGCCTGGGTGATCTTGCCGACCTTGTCGGTGTGCGGGGTGGCCGAGCCCTTCTGAAGGCCGGCGGCCTTCTTGATGAGCTCAGCGGCCGGCGGCGTCTTGGTGATGAACGTGAACGAGCGATCCTCGTACACGGTGATCTCCACCGGGATGATGTTGCCGCGCTGATCCGCAGTGCGGTCGTTGTAGGCCTTGACGAACTCCATCATGTTCACGCCGGCAGCGCCGAGCGCGGGACCCACGGGCGGCGCAGGTGTGGCCTGGCCGGCCTGGATCTGGAGCTTGATGACGCTCGCGATCTTCTTCTTCTTGGGAGCCATTGCTCTTCCTCAATCTGTCGTGGTTCGGGCGGGGCTCATCATGCGCTCCTCCCACAGCTGGACCATCTCCCGCACGGGGCGGGGGGAGGTCCGGTGCGACGTTACCTGCACGTCGCGTCGGCGTCGACCGGGATCAGGGGTGATCCTGGTCGTACTCCCGCGGCCGGGGCCGCGGTGCCGATCAAATCTTGGCGACCTGGTCGAAGGCGAGCTCGACAGGGGTCTCGCGGCCGAAGATGGACACCAGGACCTGCAGCTTCTGCGACTCCGTGTGGATCTCGGAGATCGTGGCCGGCATGGTCTCGAAGGGGCCGTCCATGACGGTGACGGACTCGCCGACGTTGAAGTCGGGCATCTTCTGCGCGGCGGCGGGCTTGCTCGCCGAGCCGGAGCTGCGCTTCTTCTCGGGCAGGCCGACGGACGGCTCGAGCATCGAGTAGATCTCATCGAAGTTCAGCGGCGTCGGCTCGGTGGCGTTGCCGACGAACCCGGTCACGCCCGGGGTGTCCCGCACGACCCTCCAGGACTCGGTGGTCAGGTCCATGCGCACCAGCACGTAGCCGGGGATGCGGACGCGGCGGACGATCTTCTTCTGGCCGTTCTTGACCTCGGTCGCGTCCTCCATCGGGACCTGGACCTCGAAGATGTAGTCCTCCATGTCCTGGGTCTCGGTCCGCGTGGCCAGCTGGGTCTTCACGCGGTTCTCGTGACCGGAGTAGGAGTGGACGACGTACCACTCGCCGAGCGCGGCGCGCAGGTGACGGCGCAGCTGGACCAGCGGGTCCTCCTCGTCGGGCACCTCGGTGGGGGCGTCCTCGCCCTCGCCGACGGCGCCGTCGGCGGAATCCTCGTCGGCGGAGCCCTCGTCAGCGGAGCTCTCGTCGGAGGCGTCGCCATCGGCGGAGTCTCCGTCGGCCGCGGCGGACTCGGTCCCGTCGGCGGACTCACCGGCCTCGTCGGCGGACCCGCTCGGGACGGCGGGCTCCTCCGCGGCGGTCGCCTGCTCGGGCTCGTCGGCGACGTCGGGGCTCGCCTCGGCGGCCTCCTCGCCCTGGGGTGCGGAGGTCGCTGCCTGCGGGGAGGACGAGAACGACAGGGAGTCGTCGACGTCCTGGTAGGACTCTTCGGGGGATGAGGTCTGGTCGCTCATCAGCGGGAACCTGCTTTCCTGACGGCTGGGGACTGATCGGGCACGGTACGCGTACTTCCTGCGGCGCGGACCGGCCTCAGATCCCCGCGTCGGGGTCCGAGAACGCGATCCGGGACAGCCAGCTGAACGCGGCGTCGAAGCCGAAGATCAGCATGATCATCACGACGACGAACGCCAGGACCGTGATCGAGTACACGACCAGCTCCGTGCGGGTCGGGACGACGACCTTCCTGAGCTCCGCAAGAACCTGGCGGATGAACAGACCGATGGCCAGGAACGGGTTCTTCGACCCGGAGCCTGGTGCGTCGCCCTTGGTGGGCGCCGACGAGGCGTTCTGGCTGGAATTCACGTCAGGACTGTCCGATCTCATCGAGGTCATCCGCATCCGACCGGGTGGACCCGGCCGGATCGGCAGGGCAGACAGGGCTCGAACCTGCAACCTGCGGTTTTGGAGACCGCTGCGCTACCAATTGCGCCACTGCCCTTCACACGGGGAGCCCCCGCGAGGTCGTTCCGCGCCGCCCCGGAGGACTTTCGCGATTCTGACCAGCGACCAGCATACAAGCCTCGGCGACCCGGTGCGAATCCGCTGGCGTCAGATCACATCGCACCATCAGTGCCCCGGGGCCGGTGCCGTCGCCGACCGGAAGGACCTTACCCCCTCCGCCCATTCATCTGCGCCAGGGATCGACATCCGATCGCTGGTCGTCCTGGCACGAGAGGGAGACCTCTGCCACGATAGGCAGGTGACCTCCGACGACGCCATCCCCACCGCCAGCACTTCTCCCTCCGCTCCGCCTGCTGGGCACGAGCGCATCTCGAAGCGGGTCGGCGCGATCTCGCCCTCGGCGACCCTCGCGGTCGATGCCAAGGCCAAGGCCTTGAAGGCGGCTGGCCGACCGGTGATCGGCTTCGGCGCCGGCGAGCCCGACTTCCCGACGCCCGCGCACATCGTCGAGGCCGCGATCGAGGCGGCCCCGGTCCCTGCCAACCATCGCTACTCCCCCACGCCCGGACTCCCCGAACTGCGCGCGGCCCTGGCCGAGACGATCTCCGCCTCCACGTCCCTGCCGATCGAGCCGGCGCAGGTCCTGGTCACCAACGGCGGCAAGCAGGCCGTCTACCAGACCTTCGCGACCCTGCTGGACCCGGGCGACGAGGTGCTGCTGCCAGCCCCCTACTGGACGACCTACCCCGAGGCGATCCGTCTGGCCGGCGCCACCGAGGTGCCGGTGCTGGCCGGCGTCGACCAGGGCTATGTGCCCACGATCGAGCAGCTCGAGGCGGCCCGCACCGAGCGCACCCGCGCGATCGTCGTCTGCTCCCCGTCGAACCCGACCGGTGTGGTGCTCAGCGCCGAGCAGCTGGCGGAACTGGGACGCTGGGCCCACGAGCACGGGATCTGGGTCGTCACCGACGAGATCTACCAGCACCTGACCTACGACGGCGTGCCCTTCACCTCGATCCTCGCGGCGGTCCCGGAGCTCGCCGGGACGACGGTGATCCTGGGCGGGGTGGCCAAGTCCTTCGCCATGACCGGATGGCGGGTGGGCTGGATGGTCGGCCCCGAGGACGTCATCGCGGCGGCGAGCAACCTGCAGTCGCATCTGTCCTCGCACGTGAACAACATCGCCCAGCGTGCCGCGATCGCGGCGGTGACCGGCCCGATGGGGCCCGTCGAGGAGATGCGCACCGCCTTCGACCGCCGCCGTCGGACCATCGTCGAGAAGCTCGCCGCCGTGCCCGGGTTCACGGTCCCCACCCCCACCGGGGCCTTCTACGCCTTCCCGGACGTCTCCGGGGCGCTGGATCGGGAGATCCGGGGCAGGAAGGTCACCACCTCGACAGAGCTGGCCACGGTCATCCTCGAGGAGGCCGAGGTCGCGGCCGTGCCCGGGGAGGCCTTCGGCGCCCCGGGGCACCTGCGCTTCTCCTACGCCCTGAACGACGAGGAACTCGTCGAGGGCATCGACCGCGTGGCCGCGCTGCTGGCGGAGTGAGCCCGGGACTGCCCGGCGGCGGCAGGACGGCGAGGACCCGATGACCGCAGCGATCGCCGGCCGGGACCTGGTCGCGCTGCCCAAGGCCCATCTGCACCTGCACTTCACCGGGTCGATGCGCCCCTCGACCCTGGTCGAGATGGCCGCCGAGCGCGGGATCCGCCTGCCGAGGTCCCTGACCGACGACGTCGCGCTCCAGGTCGAGCCCACCCGGCGCGGCTGGTTCCGCTTCCAACGCCAGTACGACGCGGCGCGCGCCGTGGTCGACTCCGAGGCGGCGATGCGCCGGATCGTCGACGAGGCCGCCCGCGACGATGCCGCCGAAGGATCGGGCCGGCTCGAGCTGCAGGTCGATCCCACCAGCTACGCACCGTTCGTCGGGGGCCTCACCCCCGCGCTGGAGATCGTGCTGGACCAGGCTGCGCGCTCGGAGCAGGAGACCGGCGTGAGCATCGGCATCATCGTCGCCGCGTCCCGGACGCGCCACCCGCTGGATGCCCGCACGCTGGCACGGCTGGCGGCGCTCCACGCGGGACGCGTGATCGGTTTCGGGCTGTCCAACGACGAGCGTCGCGGCACGACCGCGGACTACGAACCGGCGTTCCGGATCGCCCGGGAGGCGGGGCTGCTCTCGGTCCCCCACGGCGGGGAGCTGCTGGGACCGGCGCACATCGAGGACGTCCTGGACCACTTGGCCCCGAGCCGGCTCGGGCACGGGGTGCGCTCCGCCGACGATCCGGCGCTGCTGGCCCGCATCGTCGATGCCGGGATCGGGCTCGAGGTGTGCCCGGCCTCGAACGCCTCGCTCGGGGTGGTCGACGACGCCGCCGACGTGCCGCTGCGGCAGCTGCTCGACGCCGGCGCGCAGATCGCCCTCGGCGCCGACGACCCGCTGCTGTTCGGCTCCCGCCTGGTGCAGCAGTACGAGACGGCGCGCGACATCGGTCTCAGCGACACCGAGCTGGCGCACCTGGCCGCGGATTCGATCAGGATCTCCGCCGCGGATGCCGCCACCCGGCAGCGCCTGCTGGACGGGGTGCGCGACTGGCTCGCCGCCCCGGTGCCGCGCGACCCGGCCTGAGCACCGGCACCAGCACCGACACCGCACCGCACCGCACCGCACCGAACGAGGCGACCCGAGCCGCGGACCCGGGCCGGGGACGACGGCTGCGCTCAGCGGTCCTGGCCGGCGCCCTCGGACGGCAGCGCGAGGAAGAACTCCGGCGCCGTGAGGCCGTGCGCGGCGAAGGCCGCGGCGATCTCCGCCGCCACCGACTCCGCCTGCTCGGCCTCGACCAGCGCGATCGTCGACCCGCCGAAGCCACCGCCGGTCATCCGGGCTCCGTGGGCCCCGGCCTGCCGGGCGGCGTCCACGGCGACGTCCAGCGCCGGGACGGTCACCTCGTAGTCGTCCCGCAGCGAGTCGTGGGAGGCGTTCAGCAGCGCGCCGAGCTCGGCGACGTGCGCCCGCACCGTCCCGGAGGCCAGCAGCGCATCGAATTCCCGCACCCGCTGGATCTCGGTGAGGACGTGCCGGGCGCGACGGCGCACCAGCTCGTCGTCGATCCGGTCCAGCAGGTCCTGGAGGTGCTCGACGTCGGCGTCGCGCAGGGTGGGGACGCCCAGCAGCTCGGCCGCCCGCTCGCTGTCCGCACGGCGGGCCGTGTACTCGCCGTCGACATGGGAGTGCTCGGCGCGGGTGTCGGTGATCAGCAGCGCCAGGCCCTGGGCGGCCAGGTCCCACGGCACGGGACGGGTGGAGAAGTCCCGGCAGTCCAGGAACAGCGCGTGCCCGGCGCGGGAGAGCACGGAGGCCGACTGGTCCAGGCCGCCGGTCGAGGCACCGGCGAAGCCGGTCTCCGCGGTGATCGCGGCCCGCACCCTGTCCAGCGGCCGCGTCCCCAGGCTCAGCAGCGCATCGATCGCCTCCGCGGCGGCGCATTCCAGGGCGGCCGAGCTGGACAGTCCCGCGCCCAGCGGCACCTGGCCGTCGATCATGATGTCCATGCCCTGCGTGGCCGCCCCGGAGATGTGCTTGCGCAGCGCCCACAGCACCCCGGCGACGTACGCCGGCCAACCCTCGACGGCGCCCGGCGTGAGCTCGCGCGCGTCCAGGTCCAGGACGCTGTCGTCCTGTGCCGAACGCAGTCGCACGCGGTCGGTGGGCGTGCGGGCGGCCGCGGCGAAGCAACGGTGCGAGATCGCCATCGGCAGGCAGAGCCCGTCCTGGTAGTCGACGTGCTCACCGATGATGTTCACCCGGCCCGGCGCCGACCACACACCGTCGGGCGCGTACCCGAACGCCTCCACGAACAGCGCCTCGGCGCGGGCGGCGGCCTCCTCGCGGTCCGGTGCCGCCGAGAGCGTCACCGCAGCGGTCTCCACGGCCGTGCCGGCGGAGGTGCGAGCGGGATCGATGCCGGCGTCTGCGGCAGTGTTCATCGATGTTCCTTCCGAACTGTCGGGGCCGGATCGCCCGGACGGGCCCGGGGCGATCTCCGGCACAGCGTGCGAAAGTCTAACCATCACCGCGACAAGATTCCGGGAACGTTCCCTCGGGAGCGCGCCGTGCGAGGTCCGGGAGCGCGCCGTGCGAGGTCCGGGAGCGCGCCGTGCGAGGTCCGGGAGCGCGCCGTGCGAGGTCCGGGAGCGCGCCGTGCGGGTTTCAGGGGCGCACGGCGAGGCAGGCGGCCGACGGGGCGGGGATCGGATCCGCGGCCACCGAGAGCTCGTCACCGTCCCGGCGCAGCACGTCGATCCGGTCGCCCTCCTGGGCCGCGACCAGCACCAGCTGTCCGAGCTGGGTGAAGTGCCGCGGATGCGCACCCACCGCGATCTCGGACGTGATCTCGGGACGCATCATGGTCAGCGACAGTGCCGAGAGGGTGCCCGGTCCTCGGTTGGCGACCAGCAGCATCGATTCGTCGGCCGTCAGCTCGAGGTGCGAGAGCGCGTTCTCGCCCTCGGTCCGGCTGCCGGGGATCACCGATCGCACGCTCCAGCGGTGGCTGGATCCGCGCAGGACCGGCGGGGTGCCGGGCTCGTGCTCGGAGGGTCGGCGCACCGCGGTCGCGATCGTGCCGGAGAGCTCGCAGGAGATGTGCAGCTGTTCGGATTCGTGGTCCGCGGCGAGGTGCCGCGGGCCGCTGCCCCGGTTCAGGGGGATCTCGCCGACCAGTCCCATCTGTCCCTCGGCGTCCTGGCGGTACAGGAAGACGCGGTCCAGGCCGAGGTCAGGCACCGCGAGCGAGTCCGTGCCCGGCAGGGCGGAGACCTGGTGAGGGTGGGGAGTGCCGTCCTCCCCGAGATCGCGGTGGTGATCGACGTCGATGAGCTCGACGGGCACCCCGTCGGCGTCCAGTCGCACGGTCTCGACCGTGCCGGATCCGTAGTCGGCCACCAGCAGCGTCCCCGCGGTCCGGCCCGGGGCGAGGTGGCAGCCGCCGGATCCCTCGAGCGCGAGGTCGGCGACGAGCTCGGCCGTGGAGCCGTCGGGCGCGACGCGCACCGCGACCACTCGGGTGGGGTCCGTCTCGAGCACCGCGTACAGCAGGCTGCCGTCGGCGCTCCAGAGCACGAAGGACGGATCCGGCAGCTCGACCGTCGGCCCCCGCCGCACCGTGAGGGCGGCGCCCTCCCCCGTCTCGGTCCCGTCGCCCTGGGTCAGGTGCAGCAGCTCGAGGCCGGAGCCCCGACCGCTCCCGCTGCGGGAGTAGCTGCCGACGGCGATGGTCGCGGTGGTGCTCATGGGTTCTCCTCGGAGTCGGTTCGCCGTCCCGGGTCCTCCTGCGGTGGGTCCAGGTCCTCGAGATCTTCCAGGTCCTCGAACATCGAGGCGGACAGCGCTGTCATCTCGCCCGTCATCGTAGAGGGCTCGACGACCTCCTGGCCGTCACGACGCCGGCGTCGGCGCGAGCCCAGGGAGAGGCGGCGTCGGCGCAGCGTGGTGAACGGCGTGGAGATGCTGGGGGTGTAGGCGATGGCGCTGCGCCGGAAGTAGGGCACGATCCGGGCGGCCAGCAGCTGGCCGAGCACGAGCCCGGCCGCGATGCCGACCGCGATCTCGCCGGCGCTGAACAGGTCGGCGGCCCCGGAGCGGACATCGTCGCCGAGACCCAGCAGACCGCGGTAGATGAGACTGCCGGGGACCAGCGGGATGACCCCGCCCATGACGAACACCAGGGCCGGGGCGCGCAGGCGGTCGCCCAGCGCCACGGCGATCATGCCGGAGACGAAGGCTGCGAGCGAGACGGCGTACACGCGATCCAGGACGAGCCCGGAGAGCAGGTGGGAGACCAACCCGGACACCAGCGACACCCCCGCGATCCAAGGCAGCATCCGCCAGGGAACGTGGGCACCCACGCCGTAGCCGAGACCCATCCCGAGCCCGGCGACGAGCACCCAGACGACCGTGATCAGCGAGATCGGGATCGAGGCGCTGACCGAGATGTCGGTGCCGAGCGCGTCCGCGAGCAGCATGCCGCCGCGCACACCGGCCACGATCCCGACGGTGAGCATCAGCGTCTCCAGCATTCGCCCGGCGGCCGTCAGGTACCAGCCGGTGACCGCGTCCTGGACCGCGCCGATGGAGGCGAGGCCGGTCAGCTGCACGATGATGCAGGAGACCACCACGATCGAGGAGTTGACGGTGGGGTTGATCATGCCGACCAGCACCGCGACGCCGACGGCCAGGAAGCCGCCGAAGGCCTGCCCGTAGAAGGCGGGGATGTGCATCCGCGCCAGGAACTGCCCGGCGGCGGTCAGCAGCCCCGAGGCGAGCGTCGCGGCGGCGAGCACGAGCGGGTCCGCCCCGAAGTACAGCGACAGGGACCCGCCCATCACGGCGAAGCCGAGCACCACCAGCGGCAGCTTGTTGGCAGGTGCCGTCTGCGGGACGCTCTCCGCCGCGCGGCGGGCCTGCTCCAGGGGGATCTCACCGCTGATGTAGTCGTGGGTGATGTCCTCGAAGGCCGAGAGCCGGGCGAAGTTCTGGGTGCGGGCGCTGGCGGCGCGGACCCTGGTGAACGGGGTCGCCGACTCGTCGGCGAGGTAGGAGATGATCACCTCGTCGAAGGTCACCTGGACGGAGACGTTGCGCAGGCCGGAGGAGCTGGTGATCCGCAGGACGGTCGCGGTCACCTCCGAGGCGGCCGCGCCGTTGCCGAGCAGCCCGACGCCGACTCTCATCGCGAGGTCGAAGACGGCATGGAGCCGGACAAGATCGGTGGGCACGGGACTGATCGTCCCATACGGACCAGCTCAGGACACAGATCTGGGGACCCTGGCGCTCGTCACATTCCGGGCGTCCGACGCGGCACCGCACCCGACCGCCCGCGGACTGCCCGGACGGGGTTCCGACGGGGTCAGGGGCAGGGCTCGACGGGGCGCGGACCAGGAGGCCGACGGGTGCGGATCAGAGGCTCCGACGGGTACGGGCCAGGAGGTCCGACGGGTGCGGATCGCCCGGTCCGACTCAGAGGTTCGGGGACGTCGAGAGCACGCCGATCCCGATGGCGAGGACGGCGAGCACGCCGACGTCGATCAGCCTGGTGCGCACTGCGAGCGCCCCGGCGGCGTGCACCGGCAGCACGGCCCGCAGCAGGGCCAGCACTGCGAGCAGCGCGGCCAGCAGCTGACCGGCCAGGGGCGCGCCGACGACGGTCCCGACCACCGCGATCGCCATCACGGTCGGGATCGACAGGACCAGCACCCACTGCCGACGGCAGGCGGCAGCCACGGTGAAGGGAGAACTCTGGGCACGCACATGGCCATGCTACGTCTCCCGCCCGGTTACGCTGGCCAGGAGGTCGGCACCGCCGTCGACCACTTCGCGACCTGGAGGACTCCTCGACATGACCAGCCCCGGTTCGACGCCTGACACCGCGACGCGCATGGAGCACGACCTGCTCGGCGATCGCGAGGTCCCCGCGGACGTCTACTACGGCATCCAGACCCTGCGTGCGCAGGAGAATTTCCACATCACCGATGTGCCGCTCAGCCATTTCCCCCGGCTGATCGAGGCGCTCGCGCAGGTCAAGCGGGCCACGGCGCGGGCCAACCATCGCCTGGGAGCGCTCGACGACGAGCGCGCGGCCGCCATCGAGCAGGCCTGCGCGGAGATCGCCGGCGGTGACCTCACCGAGCACTTCGTGGTGGACATGATCCAAGGCGGTGCCGGGACCAGCACCAACATGAACGCCAACGAGGTGATCGCGAACCGCGCGCTGGAGATCATGGGCCGGGACAAGGGCGACTACGAGTTCCTGCACCCGAACAACCACGTCAACCTGGCCCAGTCCACCAACGACGTGTATCCCACGGCGCTGCGCCTGGCGATGATGCTGACGTTCCCCGCCCTGGCCGAGTCGATGGACCATCTGATCACCACGCTGCGGGAGAAGGGCGAGGAGTTCGACCACGTCCTGAAGATGGGCCGCACGCAGATGCAGGATGCGGTCCCGATGACCGTGGACCAGGAGTTCAACGCCTGGGCCACCACGATCGAGGAGGACGTCCAGCGCCTCACCCGCACCGCCACCCTGTTCCAGGAGATCAACCTGGGCGCCACCGCGATCGGCACCGGGATCACCACCGACCCGCGCTACGCCCAGCTGGCCGCCCGAGAGCTCTCCGAACTGACCGGGGTCCCCTTCGTGGTCGCCGCAGACCTGGTCGAGGCCACCAGCGACACCGGTGCCTTCGTGACCTACTCGGGGATCCTCAAGCGCATCGCGGTGAAGATCTCCAAGATCTGCAACGATCTGCGCCTGCTGTCCTCCGGTCCCCGGGCGGGTCTGCACGAGATCAATCTGCCCTCGGTCCAACCGGGCAGCTCGATCATGCCGGGCAAGGTGAACCCGGTGATCCCCGAGGTCGTGAACCAGGTGGCCTTCGAGGTGATCGGCAACGACCTCACGGTGACCTTCGCCGCGGAGGGCGGTCAGCTCCAGCTGAACCCCTTCGAGCCGGTGATCGGGTTCAACATCCTCGAGTCCACCCGCATCATGACCCGGGCGATGAACACCCTGGCCGATCGCTGCATCTCCGGGATCACGCTGAACCACAGCATCCTCGAGGACAATCTGCGCCGGTCGATCGGCGTGATCACCGCCCTGGTCCCGGTGATCGGGTACGCCGCCGCCACGGAGGTCGCCTCGGAAGCGCTGGAGACGGACCGTCCGGTCGCCGACCTCGTGCTCGAGCGCGGGCTGCTGGACGAGGTCCGGCTGAACGCGCTGCTGTCCCCCGCGTCGATGACCGCCCCGCACCGGGCGACCCCCACCGGCACCGTGCCGGCCGTCGAGGATCCGGGCCTGGATTCCGGGGAGATCACCCGGCTCCCGATGGAGTTCCCCGCCGATATCTGAGGCGCGGGTCCGCCGGGGCTCCGCGGTGCAGGGGCCCGGGGCCGGTCCGCCGACTCCCGGGACTCCTGCACCGGGTCCCGCCACGACTCACGCGTCCCCGATGCCGCTCATTCGTCGGCCTCTTCCATCTTGCCGCGCATGACGAGCTTCGGGTCCGGGGTGCCGACGACCTCGTGGTCCTTGTCCTCGTACTCGAACTGGGACAGGAAGTAACGCATCGCGTTCAGCCGCGCCCGCTTCTTGTCGTTGGAGCGGATGATGGTCCACGGCGCATACTTCTTGTCCGTGCGACGGAACATCTCCTCCTTGGCCTGCGTGTACGCCTCCCAGCGGTCCAAGGATTCCAGGTCCATCGGGGAGAGCTTCCAGCGCCGCACCGGATCCAGCTGACGGATCGCGAAGCGGGTGCGCTGCTCCTTCTGGGAGACGGAGAACCAGAACTTGGTGAGGTAGATGCCGGAGTCGACGAGCATGCGCTCGAAGAAGGGCACCTGGTTCATGAAGGTCTCGTACTCCTCCGGGGAGGCGAAGCCCATGACCCGCTCCACGCCGGCGCGGTTGTACCAGGACCGATCGAACAGCACCATCTCGCCCTCGGTGGGCAGATGCTGGATGTAACGCTGGAAGTACCACTGCCCGCGTTCGCGGTCGCTGGGCTTGTTCAGCGCCACGACGCGGGCGGTGCGGGGGTTGAGATGCTCCGTGAAGCGCTTGATCGTGCCGCCCTTGCCTGCCGCATCCCTCCCCTCGAAGAGGATGATCGACTTCTGATCGTTGTCCTCGAGCCAGTACTGGTACTTCAGCAGCTCGACCTGGAGCTTGTACTTCTCGCGCTCGTACTCCTCGCGCTCCATCCGCGTCTCGTAGGGGTACCCCTCCTGCCAGGTGTAGACGGGGTTGCCCTGCGGATCGATGAGGTCCGGATCGGGCGTATGACCGTCCGCGACCGTGTACCCCTCGTCGCGCAGATGCTCGATGTACTCGCGCAGGCTCTGGTTCTCGGGAATCCTCACGGCCACTCCTTCGGCATCACGCTGGTGTATGCCCCAACTGTAGAGGGCAGGGATGACGCTGCGGTGAACGTGCCCGTCCCGCCGCTGACCCGCCTCAGTGCGCGAAGTGGCGGGTCCCCGTGAGGTAGAGGGTCGCTCCCGCGGCGCGGCAGGCCTCGATGACCTCCTCGTCACGGATGGAGCCTCCGGGCTGGACGATCGCACGCACCCCCGCGTCGAGCAGGATCTGGGCGCCGTCGGCGAAGGGGAAGAAGGCGTCCGACGCCGCGACCGCGCCGCGGGCGCGCTCCGGGGCGGTCTCGCCCTCGGCATGCTCCCCGAGGGTGTTGGCGCGGGAGACGGCCAGGCGGCAGGAGTCCAGGCGGTTGACCTGGCCCATGCCGAGCCCGACGGCGGCTCCGCCGGTCGCGAGCAGGATCGCGTTGGACTTCACGGCCCGCACGGAGCGCCAGGCGAAGGCGAGGTCCGCCAGGGTCGCCTCGTCGGCCCCGTCCCCGGCGGCCAGGGTCCAGCTCGCGGGGTCGTCGCCCTCGGCATCGATCGAGTCGGTGTCCTGGACGAGCATGCCGCCCCAGATCTCGCGCATCTCGACCTCGCGGGAGTACTCGCCCTGAAGGCGCAGGATCCGCAGGTTCTTCTTGGTGCGCAGCAGCTCGAGTGCCGCGTCCTCGTAGGCGGGGGCCAGGATGACCTCGGTGAAGATCGGCTTGACCTGCTGGGCCATGGTGAGCGTCACGGGTCGGTTGGTGGCGATGACGCCGCCG
Organism: Brachybacterium fresconis; assembly: GCF_017876515.1. NCBI lineage: Bacteria > Bacillati > Actinomycetota > Actinomycetes > Micrococcales > Dermabacteraceae > Brachybacterium > Brachybacterium fresconis. Next base: position 1,647,292 of record NZ_JAGIOC010000001.1, read on the forward strand.
TAGGCGGAGAGCGGGTCGGTGCCGTGGGCGCGCAGGTGAGCGGCGGCGATGTCCTCGCCCTCGCCCGCCACGGCGATGCCGCAGGGGTTGTTGTGCTTGACCACGGCGACGCTGGGACGCTCGTGGTCGAAGGCGGCGCGCACGGCGGCGTCGGCGTCCACGTAGTTGTTGTAGCTCATCGCCTTGCCGCCGAGCTGCTCGGCGCCGGCGATGCCGGGCTCCTCGGGGTCGGTCACGGCCAGGCGGGCGCGCTGGTGGGGGTTCTCGCCGTAGCGCAGGGTGGCGGTGAAGCCGAGCTGGGCGGCATCCTCGTCGCTGAGGTCGAGGATGCTCTGCGGGGCGTCGGCCGCGGCGTCCTGGTCCTCGGACGGCGTATCGCCCTCGTCCTCCGCGTCGACCTCGGGGAGCTGGTCGAGCATCCAGTCGCTGATCGCGTCGTCGTACTCGGCGGTGCGGGTGAAGGCGATGGTGGCGAGCTCCTGGCGCTCGGCCAGGGTGAAGCCCCCGGCCGCGGCGGCCTCTCCGGCCGTCGCATAGACCTCGGGGTCCACGACCACGGCGACGGAGGCGAAGTTCTTCGCGGCACCGCGCACCATGGAGGGCCCACCGATGTCAATCTTCTCGATGATCTCGTCGAAGGTGCCGCCGGCGGCGACGGTCTCGCTGAACGGGTAGAGGTTCACCACCACCAGGTCGAAGGGGGCGATGTCGTGCTCGGCCAGCTGGGCGCGGTGGGACGGAAGGCGCTGGTCGGCGAGCAGGCCGCCGTGGACGCGGGGGTGCAGGGTCTTCACGCGGCCGTCGAGCATCTCGGGGAAGCCGGTCACGGCCTCGACGTCGGTCACCGCGAGGCCGGCCTCGCGGAGGGTGGCACCGGTGGAGCCGGTGGAGACGATCTCGACGTCGTGCTCGAGGAGGGTGCGGGCGAGGTCGACGATGCCGGTCTTGTCGAAGACGGAGATGAGGGCGCGGCGGATCGGGCGGCGCGGTGCGGTGGTCACGAGGCGTGCTCCTGTTCGGATCGGGCTGTGCGGATCTGACTCTCCAGCGGGCACCCAGGCGGTCGATGCCCACAACCGTCACTCCCCGGTGGTCGCCCACCTTCGCCAGTCGTGTACGACCACTGTAGCGGCACCCAGGGCCCGTCCGGGGTGTCAGCCGGCGGCGGTGAGCCGTCGGACGACGTCGACCAGCAGGGGCTGCTCGGCGGCCTTGATGCGCTCGTGCAGGGTGTCCTCGGTGTCGCTGTCGAGCACGTCGACGGCGACCTGCGCGAGGATGCGACCGGTGTCCACGCCCGCGTCGACCTCGATGACGCTCGCGCCGGTGATCTTCACGCCGTGGGCGAGGGCGTCGCGCACGCCGTGGGCGCCGGGGAACGCCGGCAGCAGCGCCGGGTGGGTGTTGACGATGCGTCCGCCGAAGGCGGCCAGCAGAGGCGGCCCGACGAGCTTCATGAACCCGGCCAGCACCACCAGCTCGGGGTCCAGACGGGACACGGCCGCGGTGAGAGCGCGGTCCCAGGCGGGGCGATCGGGGTGGTCGCCGAGGCGCACCACCTCGGTGGGGATCCCGGCGGCGTGCGCGTGGTCGAGGCCCGAGGCCTCGCGGTCGGCGATCACGCCGACGACGGCGAAGGGGCAACTGGGCTCCTGCGCCGCACCCAGCAGGGCGGCGAGGTTGGAGCCGGTGCCGGAGATGAGGACGGCGATGGGGGTGCGGGTCACCCGATCAGGGTAGTCGCCGTGCGAGCCCGCGGCGGGTGCCGCTCGATGCGGGGCCGGGGCGGGAATCTGTCGCCGTGCGGGACCGGGGCGGGTGCGCGGCCGGGCCGTCGTGGACCTCGGGGCCTGCGCCCAGGGGCACCGGGCACAATGGGTTCGATGAGCAACGAGCACCATGACGATCAGGATCGGCGCCCCTCCGACGAGGCCGCAGCCCGCTCCCGGCGGCTGCTGGGGGCATTGGTCGTGACGATGTTCGCATCGTGGTTGCTGCTGATGGCTCCGCTGCCCTTCTCGCTGGCCGCCGGCGTCACCGCCCTGGTGGCGATGGTGCTGCTGGTGCTGCTTTCGGTGCAGTCCTTCCGCCAGGGTCGCTGGGGGATGGGGCTGATCGGGGTGCTGGTGGGCGTGCCCGCCACGGTCATGATCGTGGTCGGATCCCTGCTCTCGCTGGTGTTCTACGGACCGATGTCGGAGGTCGAGGAGTGCCGCGCCACGGCGATCACCCAGCAGGCGCAGTCGCAGTGCGAGACCGAGGCCCAGGACTCCATGGCCGGCTGGGTCAGCGATCTGCTGGGCGGCTGACGCCGCCGTTCTCCTCCGCGTCGTGCTCGGGATCGGACCAGGCATCCGTGACGTCCTGCCCGTCCACGATCTCTCCGTCCAGGACTGTCTCCTCGGCGGGAGCTGGGGAGACCGCCGACGCCGCACCTCCCGGTGACGTGGGGGACGCCGCAGACGCAGGCGATGCTGCCGATGCGGGCGGTGCAGGCGATGCTGCGGACGTCGCCGGGGAAGGGGATGTCGCCGAAGGGGCGGACGATGCCGAGGAGGCGGACGTCGCCGATGCCGCAGATGTTGCCGAGGATGCGGACGTCGCCGATGCCGCGGACGTCGCCTGTGCCGGCGCAGGCCGGGGGCGGGCCTCCGGAGCGCTGCGCTCCTGCGTCTCGGCCCGCTCGACCTTCTGCCGCAGGGACGCCACGCTCGTGCGCACCCACGGCAGCAGCGGCGTCGCGAGCACCCCGATGACCCCACCGGTGGCGAGCACGACGAGGCCGACCAGCGGCAGCAGGAGGGACCCCATCTGCGGCCCCACATGCACGAGCCTCCCCTCGCCGATACCGCCCGTCGACAAGCCTGCGAGCAGCAGCACGCCGATCACGACGACCACGGGATAGGCGATCCAGGCGGTGACCCGGTCGCGCCGCTCGAGGTCCTCGACGTCCCGGACCAGACGCACCGCGCCGAGCGCGATCGGGATCACCGGCAGCACCAGCAGCGCCCAGGCCCAGCCGGGGAAATCACCGGGGCCGGGAACGGCACCCAGCATCGGGAGCGCGGGCATCACCCCGGTCTCGGCGCCGTCCAGGGAGAGCGAGGTGGAGGTGCCGAGACCCACGGTGCCGCCGGCGACGACCACCAGGGCCCACACCGCCAGCAGGGGCAGCAGCGCCAGCTGGATGAGGGTGAGCACGATCCCGCCGGTGATCCCGGGGTCCAGGTTCCCGAACAGGGAGGCCTGCGCGGGCATCGACACCAGCATCATCACGACGGTCATCGCCATCCCGACGCCCAGGAGCCCGAGCAGCGCGATGAGGGTCGCTCGGGCGACATCGCCATACGGGGCCGGCAGCAGATCGAGCACCCGCACACCGGGCACCGTGGACGTGGCCTCACGGCGCAGCGACCACAGCAGTCCCGTCAGCCCACCGAGGACCGCCACCATCGCGCCGGAGACGACGGCGGAGGTCACCACGGGGCTGGTATCGATGCTGCGCCCGATCCCGGCGAGCACCCCCACCCCGATCGCATAGATCGCGGCGTAGGCCCCCAGCGCCCCACCGGCATCGCGCAGGGCACGCACGCGCAGCACGCCGTCGTCCCGGACCAGGCGCAGCGCACGCCCCACCCGGCGCATCCCGAACGCGGCCAGGACCAGCAGCAGGGCGAGCAGTCCGAAGGGCGTCAGGGTCACCGCTCCGTCGATCACCCCGGTGCTCAGGATGATGCCGCCCCCGTGGCCCAGGACCAGGACGTTCAGCGCGATGATGATCGCGTCCAGGACGCTCGCGGTCGATCGGGTCCCGGCGACCTGCGCGGCCAGCGCGGGCACCACGACGATGGCGAGCGCGGTTCCCAGCGAGAGCGCTGCGGCGAGCGCCCCGCGGACCAGGGGTGTCGCAATGCTGTCGCGGGTGCTGCTCACGAACTGCTCCTTGGGCGGGTCACGACAGGGGGAAGCGGATCCGAGGCGGGTCCGATGACCCCGCACTCGGGGTCGCGCTCCATGGTCGCACCCCGGCGCGCCCGAGCCGTGCATCCCGGAACGGGACGCGGGTCACGGCGCGCGGCAGGGTCGGTGTCGCATAATGACTGCGATGCCCGCCCCGAATCTGAGTCCCGAGGACACCGAGCACCCGGTGACGCTGTCCGTCCGTACCCTGCGCCTCGAGGAGTCCGTCGACCTCGTCGGCCATATCCCCGCTGCGGTCAGCGGCGCCTGGCTGCGCCACGGTCAGGGCGTGGTCGCCCTCGGTACGGCCTGGTCCGCACGGACCACCGGCCCCCACCGCTTCGCCGCCGCCAGCTCCGCCTTCCAGGACCTGGCCTCCCGCGCCCGGGTGGACGACGAGGTCCGCACCCGCACCAGCGGCCTGATCGCCCTGGGCAGCTTCTCCTACGCCGACACCTCCGAGCGCGCCTCCCAGCTGATGGTCCCGCGGGCGCTGCTCGGCGTGCACGACGGGGAGTCGTTCCTGACCGTGGTCGGCGTCGACGAGGACCCGGTGCTGCCCACCTCGTGGCACGATCTGTTCCCCTCCACCCCCGTCGGCCCCGCGACCGCCGACGCGCTGGAGGTCGAGGCGGATCACACCCCCGATGAGTACCAGGCGCTGGTCGACGAAGCCGTCGGCGAGATCCGACAGGGCCGCGCCGCCAAGGTGGTGCTCTCCGAGCGCACCACGGTCCGTGCGTCCCAGGACATCCGACCGGCCGTGCTGCTGGCCCGTCTGGCCCGCGCCTACCCGAGCACCTGGGTGTACCACCTCGAGGATGTGATCGGCGCGAGCCCGGAGATGCTGGCCCAGACCGAGAACGGCCGGGTGTTCTCCCGGGTCCTGGCCGGGACCCGTCCGGTGGCGGATGACGGCGAGCTGGACGAGATCGACCGCCGCGCCTTCCGCTCCGACGCCAAGGAGCTGTCCGAGCACGCCTTCGCCGTGGAGTCGGTGGTCGAGCGGCTGGCGGGCCTGGCCGAGGGCATCGACGTCTCCCCGGAGCCGTTCGTGCTGCGTCTGCCGGGCCTGGAGCATCTGGCATCGGACGTCTCCGCCGGACTGCGCAACGGTGTGACCAGCTTGGACGTCGCCTCACGACTGCATCCCTCAGCCGCCGTGTCGGGCACTCCGCGCGAGGCGGCCGATGAGATCATCGCCCGTCTGGAGCCGCGCGATCGGGGTGGCTACGCCGCCCCGGTGGGCTGGATGGACGGCCAGGGCGACGGGCAATGGGCGATCGCCCTGCGGATGGCGCATCTGGGCGACGATCGGACCGTGACGCTGCAGGCCGGCGGTGGGTTGGTGGCGGCCTCCGATCCTGTCTCCGAGCACGCCGAGGTGCTGGCGAAGTGCCGACCGATGCTGCGGGCGCTGCGGGGAGATCCCCACGAGGAGCCGTCCGACCTCACCTGACGCAGCGATCAGCTCGGGCTGCTGCCCAGGGTGATCTCCAGGGTCTGCTGGTCCTGTCCGCGCACCACGGTCAGGGTGTGCTCCGAGCCGACCTCCATCCCGCGCACGATGCCGGTCAGGGCGGCGGCGCCGCCGACCTCGGTGTCGTCGATCCCGGTGATCAGGTCGTCCGTGCGCAGCCCGGCCTCCGCGGCGGGGCTGCCGGGCTCGACGCTGACCACCTCGGCGCCGTGGTGGGCGACGTCCCCGAGGGTGACGGTGCCGTCGGTGCTGGTGACTCCCATGAAGGCATGATCGGCGGAGCCGTCCTCCTGGAGCTGCTCGGCGATCATCGTCGCGGTGTTCGCGGGGATCGCGAAGCCCAGGCCGATGCTGCCGGCCTGGCCGGAGGAGTTCGGGATCCCGGCGATCGAGGAGTTGATGCCGATCACCTGACCGGCGGCATCCACGAGCGGGCCGCCGGAGTTGCCGGGATTGATCGCGGCATCGGTCTGGATCGCGGAGGTGTAGGTCGCCTGCGAGCCTCCCGCCTCCCCGGTGGCCGAGACCGGTCGGTCCACGGCGGAGATGATCCCGGTGGTCACGGTGTTCTCCAGTCCCAGCGGGGTCCCCAGCGCCATCACGGGCTGCCCGACGGCGACGGTCGAGGAGTCCGCGAAGGTGGCCGGTTGCAGCTCCTCCGGCGGGGAGTCCATCCGGATCACCGCCAGGTCCGTGTTCGGATCGGTGCCGACGATCGACGCGGTGTAGCTCAGGCCGTCGCTCATCGTCACCTGTACGGCGCGGGCGTCCTGGACGACATGGTTGTTGGTGAGGATGGAGCCGTCCTCATCGAGCACCACGCCGGTGCCCTGTGCGGTGCCCCCGCCGGTGGAGACCTCGATCGCGACCGTGCTGGGAGAGACCTGCTCGGCCACCGAGGCCCAGTCGGGGTCGTCGACGGTGGAGACCGAGGCGGGGCTGGCGTCGGCGCTGCTGGGCGGGGCCTCCTGCGCGGTCGACGTCGGGTCCGGGCTCAGCAGCTGGTCATAGGCGACGACGCCGCCGAGCGTGAACCCGCTGGAGACGAGCATGCCGAGAGCGACCAGGCCGGTCACCCCGCCCCAGCCCGGGCCGCGACGGCGCGGGCTCCCCGGGGGCCCTCCGGTCGCGGCGGTCGCGGCGGTCGGTGACGGGCCGGTCGAGGCGGCGGCCGCCTGGACGCCGGGCCCGATCGGCCCGGTCGAGGGGGCGCTCCCGTAGGGATCCCCGAAGGTCGCGGGATAGCCGAAGCGGTCGCGGTCCTCCCATGCGGGCGACCACGGCCGCGCGGAACCCGGGGCATCGGTCGGGGTGTACGGGTCGAGGCGCTCGGTGGGCGGCGTGGCGGAGGTGCCGGCGGATCCCGACTCCGTGGTCGACGGGGTCGAAGCGGGCGACGGCGTCGGCGCAGCGGGGCCGCCCGCGGCGGGGCTGCTCACGGCCGGATCGCCCGCGGCGGGTTCGCCGTAGTCGAAGTGCGGCCAGGCCTGCTCCGGCGGTCGGGCAGTCCCGTCCTGGCCGGAGTGGTCCTGCCCGGACCGGTTCTGCGGGGTCTCGTACGGGTCGTTGACGTCCTTCATGTCTGCCATGGGATCACCTCCATCACCAGGTTCTACGAATGTGCGCTGTGCTCTTCCTGGACGAGCAGCACCCGCAGGCCGTGATCGCTCTGCGCCAGAGCGCCGGCGAGGCCGTCGGGACCGACCCGTCGGACGCGCGCGCCCAGGGCAGCCGCCGCTGCGGCGATGTCGGTGCCGTGCGGGGTGGTGAAGAAGCGTCGCAGCAGTTCGGGCGGAGCCGCGGCGTGCTCGAGCCCGGAGAAGATGCGCCCTCCCCCGTCGTCGACGATGATCACGTCCAGGTCCGGGGCCTGCTCCTCCGGACCGATGATCACCCCGGTGAGATCGTGCAGGGCGGTCAGGTCCCCCATCAGCACGCGCACTCGGCTCGTGCCACCATCGGCCCCCTGCTGGGCGAGAGCGATGCCGCCGGCGACGGACGTGGTGCCGTCGATGCCGGCGAGCCCGCGATTGGCGAGCACCCGTCCGGACGTCGTCCCGGCATGCTGCTCGAGGTCGCGCACGAGGCTCGAGGACCCCAGGACCAGGATGTCCCCCTCCCCCGTCGCCTCCCAGACGGCGAGCGCCGCCCGCTGCTGCCAGTCGGCGGGAATTCCCCCGTGGGAGACGGCAGCCTCCTGCCAGGCGGCCAGGTGGTCACGGCGGCGGGCATGCTCCGCCTCGTCGCCCGCGTCGGCCTCGTCGTCGCCGATCGCGGCCGGCACCACCAGCCGGGCACGGCGCGCGGCGTCGGCCCAGTCGGGGTGCGGATCGACGACGACGACGTCGACGTCCTCGGCCCCCAGCAGCGCGCCGACGACGGGGCGGGACAGCGTCGGATGGCCCAGGACGATGGCGCGGTCGGGGCGCAGCGGGTGCTGCTGATCGGCCATGATCCGTCCGAGCAGGGCCGGATATCCGCGCACGAAGGACGGTCCGCCGCGTGCCTCCGAGCTCGGCTCGGCCAACAGCGGCAGCGTATGCCGCTCCGCGAGCTCGCGCGCCGCGGTCCCCGCCCCGTCCCCGGCCACGACGACCGTGCGGGAGGAGATCGGCACCGGCTGCGGGGGCGGCGGGGCCGGGCGCGTGCGGCGGGTCAGCACGAGGCGCTGCGGCGCGTCGCCGGCCGCTGGCGCCTTCGCGGCGGGCGGGGTCTGTGCCGCCTGCTCGGCGGCGGGTGCTGCTCGCGGGACGAGCGGGTCGCGGAACCCGAGGTTCAGGTGCACGGGGCCGGGATGCTCGCCCGTCGCGGCGGCGACCGCGCGGGCGATCGTGGAGACCGCGGTGCGCAGCTCGACCGGTGTGGCACCGGTCGCGGTCGGGGCCGGCAGGTCCGCGTCGAACCGGGTCAGGGAGCGGTACAGGCCGACCTGGCGGGTGGTCTGGTTCGCCCCGACGTCGCGCAGCTCGGCGGGGCGGTCCGCGGTCAGCACGATCAGCGGGATCCGGCCGTGGTGGGCCTCCATGACGGCGGCGTGCAGGTGGGCGGTCGCGGTGCCCGAGGTGGTCGCGACGACCGCCGGATGCGTGACGTCGTATCGGGACAGGCCGAGGGCGGTGAAGGCCGCGGCGCGCTCGTCGATGCGGACGTGGGCACGGATGCGTCCGGGACGCCGCGAGCCGGTGCGCTGCGGGTCTGTGGTCTGCGCGTCTGTGGTCTGCGGGTCCGGGGTCTGCGGCTGGGCGAGCTGTGGGTCGGCGAGGCCGTAGACGAGCGGCGCGGAGCGCGACCCGGGGGCGAGGACCGCATCGGTGACGCCGAGTGCGGCCAGCGCTCTCCACAGGACGATCGCCTGGTCGACCGCGCCGGAACCCGTCGGGGTGGGCAGGGGGATCCCGTCGTCCGGGGCGGAGCGATCGCTGACGTGCATGGGATCAGCGTAGTTCGCCAGGTGCCCGGCTCGCGCGGTCCCGGCGCGCGGTCCCGTCCGCCGCCCCGGGGCGGCACGTCGGTCCGGGACCGCGACTCAGAGCTGCTCGGCGCACTCCGCCAGGCGCTGCGTCCAGGCCGTGGCCAGATCCGCCGGTGCGGCGTGCCGCTGAAGGAGGTCGGGCGCGGGCTCCGGCCGGACGACGGGCAGGGTGCCGCCGTCCGCGAGCAGCGGGTCGGTGACCAGGTCGCCGGTCAGCAAGGTGGCGGTGGCGAGACCGCAGGCGTACGGAAGCTCGGGCAGGGCGGCGGCGAGGGCGACCCCGGCGCTGAGCCCCACCCCGGATTCCAGGGCCGAGGAGACCACCACGGGAAGATCCGCCTGCTCGGCCAGGTCCAGGCACCGCTGCACGCCACCCAGCGGCTGCACCTTCATCACCAGCACGTCAGCCGCCTCCGCACGGGCCACCCGCAGAGGATCCTCGGCGCGTCGCACGGATTCGTCGGCGGCGATCGGCACGTCCAGGGCGCGGCGCAGGGCGGCGAGGTCCTCGATCTCGGCGCAGGGCTGCTCGGCGTACTCGAGGCCGCCCGCGGCGCGGTCCAGCACCGGGAGCGCCTCCAGGGCCTGCTCGAGGGTCCAGGCGGCGTTGGCGTCGACGCGCAGGCGGGCGTCGGGCCCCAGGGCGTCCCGCACGGCTTCGAGCCGTTCGGCGTCCTCGGCGAGGCTGGAGCCGGGGTCGGCGACCTTTATCTTCGCGGTGCGTGCGCCGCCGACGGTCGCGATCCGGTGGGCCAGCACGGCTGGGACCACGGGGATGGTGACGTTGACCGCGATCCGCTCGCGGACCGGGGCGGGGCGGGGCTCGGTGGCGTCGGCGAGCGCGGAGCGCAGCCACGGGGCGGACTCCTCGGTGCCGTAGTCCCAGAAAGGCGAGAACTCGGCCCAGCCGGCGGGACCGTGCAGCAGGACGCCGTCCCGCTCGGTGATGCCGCGGAAACGAGTGGTCATCGGGATCGTCCATGCGAGCGCCCGGTCGATGCCGCGCTCGCGCAGGGCGGTGGGGATGTGCATCCCTCGAGGCTAGCGGGCCGGTGCCGGTGCCGCGAAAGCCGGTGGGCGGGTCGCGAGAAAGGGATGGAGCGCGAGGACGCATGCCGGCTACGCTCTGCCGCGATGACCTCTCACCAGCTCCGTCCCGTCCGCGAGGACGACGCCTCGGCGATCCTCGAGGCCTTCCTCGCCGCTCCCGACATGGCCCGCCAGGGGGAGGTCGCCACCCTCGAGGACGCCGAGGAGATGGTGCGGTGGCTGTCCGCTCCCGGCCGCCGGGGGACGGCGATCGCCCGCCGGGACACCGATGGGCTCCTCGAGCGGCAGAAGTTCCTCATCGACGGTGCCCGCCAGGATGTGCACACCTATGGGCGCCTGGTCTCCGATCCGGTTCCCGCCACTGCGGAGCTGCCCTGGGGGCGCTGAGCCCTGCGCCCCGGGCGTGTCGCCCCCCCCCGCGGCCGGCGGACGACCCCGCCGCGGCCCGGGGGCGATGACCACCGCGGCCGGACTACCCTGGCAGGCATGACCACGCCTCCGGATCCGCTGCCCCGCCAGGTCTCCGAGACCTTCGACCCCCGGCTGTGGCGGGAGGTGGGCGCCGCCGAGCACGGCGGGTCGGCCTTCACCGACCTCACCTACCATCGGGCCGTCGAGCGCGTCGAGAGTCCCGACGGCGAGCGGACCAGTCGTGATCTGCCCACGGTCCGGATCGCCTTCGACCGGCCCGAGGTGCGCAACGCCTTCCGTCCGCACACGGTCGATGAGCTGTACCGGGCCCTGGACCACGCCCGGCTCGACACCGGGGTGGGCGTCATCCTGCTCACCGGCAACGGCCCCTCCCCCAAGGACGGCGGCCGCGCCTACTGCTCCGGCGGGGATCAGCGCATCCGCGGACGCTCCGGCTACGAGTACGCCGAGGCCGAGGAGCTCGGCGAGACCGACCGGGTGCGCGCCGGCTCCAGCGGCCGCCTGCACATCCTCGAGGTGCAGCGTCTGATCCGCACCATGGGCAAGGTCGTGATCTCCGTCGTCAACGGCTGGGCCGCCGGCGGCGGGCATTCCCTGCACGTGGTCTCCGACCTCTCGATCGCCTCGCGCCAGCACGCCCGCTTCATGCAGACCGATGCGAACGTCGGCTCCTTCGACGGCGGCTACGGCTCTGCCTATCTCGCCAAGCAGGTGGGCCAGAAGCGCGCCCGGGAGATCTTCTTCCTCGCCGAGGAGTACTCGGCCCAGGACGCCTACGACTGGGGCGCGGTGAACCGCATCGCCGATCACGAGGAGATCGAGGTGGAGGCGCTGGCGATGGCCGCACGGATCGCCACGAAGTCCCCGCAGGCGATCCGCATGCTGAAGTTCTCCTTCAACCTGGCCGACGACGGCCTCATGGGCCAGCAGGTCTTCGCCGGCGAGGCGACCCGGCTGGCCTACATGACCGACGAGGCCGCCGAAGGGCGCGACGCCTTCCTCGAGAAGCGCTCCCCCGACTGGTCCCGGTTCCCCCACCCGCAGGGCTGAGGGACGATGACCGTCCCGCACGACGCCTCCGATCCGCGCGACCCGGCCGCCCCGCACGACCGGACCGATCCGCGCGATGCCGCAGCGTCGCACGACGTCGCCGGTCGGCCGTGGCTGGTGCCGGACCCGTATGACGCCTCCGCCGCCTCGCTGACCGCCCACTCCCGCGCGATCGGAGAGGTCATGGCCGGCACCGGACGACTGTGGCGGGGACCCTTCGCGCCGCCGACCGCGCTGCCGACAGGATTCGAGGACACCGCCCTGGTCGTGCCCACCTCCGGGTCCACCGGCACCGCGAAAGCCGTGGCCCTTTCCCGCGATGCCCTCCTCGCCTCGCAGGATGCGACCGCCCGCCTGATGGCCGTCGACCCCGCGGCCACCGCGACCGACGGGCACGGCCTCTGGCTGCCCCTGCTTCCCCCGACGCACATCGCCGGCGTGCAGGTCATCGCCCGCGCCCACCGCACCGCCCAGGTGCTGGGTCTGGATGGCCCGGCGCTGCCCGATCCCCTGCCCGACCTGCGCGGCCATTTCGACGCCGCCGCCTTCGTCGCCCTCGCCGAGCCCGCCCTCGCCCAGGCCGAGCAGGCCGGTCTGCCCGCGTTCACCTCGCTGGTGCCCACCCAGCTGACCCGCATCGTCACCGGCGCGACCGGGGCCGACGCCCGGGCCCGCTCCGTCCTGAAGCGATTCGCCGCAGTGCTGGTGGGCGGCGCCGCCACCGGTCGAGAGATCCTCGCCAGGGCCGCCGCCCAGCGGATCCCGGTGCGCACCACCTACGGCTCCTCGGAGACGGCGGGCGGCTGCGTCTACGACCGCACCGCCCTGCCCGGCGTCGCGCTGGACCTCGAGACGCCCGACGCGAGCGGGGCCGGGCGACTGGTCATCGCCTCCCCCACCCTCGCGCTCGGGTATCTCACCGCCGACGGCGGCACCGACACCGCACCCTTCGCGCGCACCCCGGACGGTCGACGCACCTTCACCACCTCGGACCTCGCCGAGCTGGACACCGACGGCGCGCTGACCGTGCTCGGCCGGGCCGACGACGTGATCAACACCGGCGGACGCAAGGTGCTCCCCCAGGACGTCGAGCAGGCCATCGACCGCTCCCTCATGCTGCGCGGCCTGGTGCGCTCCAGCGTCGTGGTCGGGGTGGACGACCCCGACTGGGGCCAGCGGGTCGAAGCACTGGTCACCCTCGAGGACGGGGCGGAACCTGCCGAGGCGACGGCCCTGGTGCGCTCGGCCCTGCGCACCAGCGACGTGCCCGCGCACATGATCCCCAAGCGGGTGCACGTGCTCGACCAGCTGCCGCTGCTGGGCATCGGCAAGATCGACCGCGCCGCCGCACGCCGCCTCGCCGCCGCACGCTGAGGACCCGGACGGCCCGGGACCTGTGCTCTCCGCCACGGTCCCGAGACGCGCCCTGACCGGGGCGTATCCTCGGGGAGGCCCCCGACCGGGCGGCCACCGATCGCGTGAGGAGCACGATGGCCAGCCTGTCGCAGTGGGTCGAAGGCGCCCGCCCCAAGACCCTGCCCGCCGCGCTGGCGCCCGTCGCCGCCGGGACCGGGGTCGCGATCTGGCAGCTCGGCGAGCAGTCCGGCTCCGTCGACTGGGCCCTGGTGATCCCCCGGGCCCTGCTCGCCCTCGCCGTCTCCTTCAGCCTGCAGATCGGCGTGAACTTCGCCAACGACTACTCCGACGGGATCCGCGGCACCGATGACGACCGGGTCGGCCCGTTCCGACTCACCGGCTCCGGCGCCGCCGCCCCGCGCACCGTGAAGAGCGCCGCGGTCGGCTCCCTCGCCGCCGGGGCCGTGTTCGGCATCGCCCTGATCGCCCTTGCGCAGATCTGGTGGGCCCTGGTGGTCGGCGCCGCCGCCATCGCCGCGGCCTGGTTCTACACCGGAGGGCGCAGACCCTACGGGTACCGCGGGCTCGGCGAGGTGTTCGTCTTCGTCTTCTTCGGCCTGGTGGCAGTGAACGGCACCGCCTACGCGATCACGCCACACCCGAACTGGGTCGCGCTGCTGGCCTCGATCGCGATCGGGCTGCTGGCCGTCGCCCTGATGCTGACCAACAACCTGCGCGACATCCCCACCGACGCCGTCGCCGGCAAGCGCACGCTCGCGGTGCGGCTCGGACAGCGCGGAACCCGCGCCCTGTTCACCGTGAACCTGCTGGCGCCGTTCGTGCTGATGGTGCCGGTGATGGTGGCCCACCGGCCGGTGCTGCTGGTGCTCGTGGCCCTGCCGCTCGCCTACGGGCCGGTGCGTGCGGTCCTCGGCGGCGCCCGCGGCCGCGACCTGATCCCGGTGCTCGGGAGGACGGGGCGGCTCGAGCTGGTGTTCTCGCTGCTGCTCCTGCTCGGCCTGGCACTCTGAGGCCGACGGGCTCCGCGGCCTGAGCGCCGCCGCGAGTCAGCTGCGCCGTCGCCTGCTCTCCGTGCCCGGCTCCGGTTCGCCCACCGTGTCCGGCGCGGGATCGCCTGCCGCGTCCTGCTCGCCCCCGGCGCTCGCGTCGTCGACCTCGCCCGCCTCGTGGGCGAGATCGGGCAGCACCGCGGGTCCCGCGCCCGGTCGCTCCTGGTCCGCGTCGTCCTCGTCCGCGTCGTCCTCGTCCGGGCCGTCGTGGACCTCGTCGTGCGTCCCGTCCTCGTCGAGGGCCGCGTCCTCCGCATCGGCGTCGTGGTCGACCGGTCGCCCCTTGCGCGCGCGCCGCCGCTCGTCGGCCGCCTTCCAGCGCAGCGCGGCGGAGGAGCGCAGTCGATCCAGGAAGAGGATCGAGATCAGCATCGCGATCAGCGCCGCCAGCGCGGCCGCGAGCAGCAGGCCGACATCGAACAGGGTGAGGAGCCACCAGATCCCCACCCACAGAAGCAGGCGGATGACGGCGAACAGGGCCATATCTCGCATGGACCCAGGGTAGTTCTCCCGGATGGGAACTCCCGACCCTGCCCGGGTTCAGGTCCGCTCAGTAGACTCCGGTCATGCTTCGCGGCTTCCTGGTGGTGCTATCCATCGCTCTGACGGTGTTCGCTCTGGCCGACTGCGTCCAGACCGAGAAGGACAAGGTCCGGGGCGTCCCGAAATGGGCCTGGGTGGTCCTGATCGTGCTGCTGCCCTGGGTGGGGCCGATCACCTGGTTGGTCGTCGGCAAGGACCGGCCGAACGAGGGCGGGACCGACCGCCCGCGGCGCGACGGACCCACCGCGCCGGACGAGGACCCCGAGTTCCTGCGCCGGCTCGACGAGGACATCCGCCGGGAGCGTCGTGAGCGCCGGCAGCGCGACCAGGGCGGCGAGGGCACGGGCGGCTCCCCCAGCGGGTCCCCGAACACCTGAGCCACCCGGTTCTCCGGCTCAGAGACCGGAGTAGGAGTGCAGTCCGTTGATCACCGTGTTGACGATGGTGTAGTTGAACACCACGGCCACGAAGCCGGCCAGGGCGAGGCCGGCAGCGCGGCTGCCGCGGAAGCCGCCGGTGGCGCGGGCGTGGAGATAGGCGGCGTAGATCACCCAGATGATGAAGGTCCATACCTCCTTGGGGTCCCAGCCCCAGTAGCGGCCCCAGGCCTCTCGGGCCCAGATCGCCCCGAAGATCAGCGTGAAGGTCCAGCCCACGAAGGCGACCGAGTGGATCCGGAAGCTCAGGGCCTCCAGCACCGTGGAGCTGGGCAGACGGTCCAGCACGTGACCGAAGCGTCCCCAGTGCTCCTCCGGCGCGTCCCCGGCCTCGGCCTTCTGGACCAGGGCGCGCTCGTGGCGCGCCTGCAGCAGCTGCAAGGAGGCGACGACCGCGCCGAGGATCGACAGCGAGGTCGAGAGGATGGCGACGGAGATGTGGATGTAGATCCAGTGGGAGTTCTGCAGGCTCGGGGTCAGCGCTGCCGCCGGGACGATCCACAGGGTCTGGGCCAGCAGCATCGCCAGCAGCACCGGGCCGACCACGAAGGTGCCCAGGACCCGCAGCTCGGCGCGCTTGATGGAGAAGATCAGGAAGACGGCCATCACCACGGCACTGCTGGTGGTGGTGAACTCGTACATGTTCGCCCAGGGCACACGCTGGGTGGCGATCGCGCGGGTGGCCACGCCCGCGATGTGCAGGACCGTCGCCGCCAGGGCCAGGAGGAACGCGAAGCGCTGGGACGTCATCGTGCCCGAGGACCCACCGCCGGCGGTCGCGTCGGTCCCGTCCCCGGCTTCGTCGGCCTCCGCGGGCAGGCTCGAGGTCCCGGAGGCGCCGCCGACCGTCACGGGCTGAGCAGCGCGCGCCGTCCGATGCTGTTCCTCGCGGGCCGCCAGACGCTCGTCGCTGCGGCGCTGCGAGGTGGAGGCGAGGTCGGCGGAGAAGCCGATCAGCGCCAGCACGTACAGCACGATCGTCACCACGATGAGGAGATTGGAGATCTCCGCCAGCTGCTGGTCAATCACTGTGCACTTCCTTCGGGGGGTGGGTCGGTGACCGTTTCCGGCCCCGTCGTCTCGGAGGGCCGGGGCCCATCCTGCTCCGCGGCGAGCTTCTGCGCCAGCGCCGCCACGTCATCGGGCAGCGCGGGATCGTCGCTGCGGGCGAGTCCGGCGACCTCCAGCACGACCGTGCCGTCGGTGCCGTGGACCCCCTCGGAACGGCCGACACGCACCCAGAGGCGGCGACGCGGCACGAACAGCGACAGGATCAGTCCGCCGGTGGCGGTCAGGGCGCTGACCAGCACCCAGCGTTCGAACGGATCGTGGGCGACGTCGAAGGCCGCAAAGCGGCGCACGCCGTCGAAGGTGATCTCGGAGCCGTCGGGCAGCTCGAAGCGCTGGCCGGGGGTGAGCTTGATCAGCATCGGCGAGCCGTCCTCGCCGGTGACCTGGTCGAGGGAGCTGACATCGACCTCGTAGGCATTCTTCGGGATGCCCGCATCCAGACCGAGATCACCGTGGTACGCGGTCAGCGCCAGCATCGGGTTCATCAGATCGGGATAGATCGAATGCGGGCCCTTCTCGTCGATCTGCCCGGTGGGCAGGAAGAAGCCGACCACGGCCGTCTGCTCGGGCTGTGCGTCGGGCGCCTTGATCACCAGCTGGGAGGTGTACCCGGTGTCACCCATCGGCACCGTGATCACGGGCCCTTCGGCCACCACGGTGCCCTCGGGGTCGGTGACCGTCACCTCGGGGGCGTAGCCGTTGCCGAGCAGGTACATGGAGCTGCCGTCGACGTGCAAGGGCTTGTTGACCTGCAGGGTGCGCTTCTCGTGTTCCTCGCCCGGGGTGGTCACCGCGATATCGGCCTCGAAGGACAGCGGCTGGCCCACGCGGGACTCGTCGGCGCCCTCGAGCACGTACTCGGCGCGGAAGTCCTCCAGGGTGAACTGGAACGGGGGCATGGCGGAGGAGTCGAACCAGGCGCCGGACTCGAAGTAGTCGTACTGGGTCAGGGAGTTGGAGAAGCCCTCGCCCTCGACCACGGTGATCTGCCCGCGGTAGCTGGTCAGCTGGCCGCCGGCCACGCAGATCAGCACGCCGACCAGCGCGATGTGGAACAGCAGGTTGCCGCTCTCGCGCAGCAGCCCCCGCTCGGCGCTGACCGAGCGCGAGCGCTTCTCCTCGCGCACGACGGTGCGGTAGCGCGAACGTCGCAGGGAGCGGTGCGCCGCCTCCAGCAGGCTGTCGGCGTCCGCCCCCGGCAGCTCGAGGCGGGTGTACCCGGTGAAGCGGGTCAACCGCGAGGGCGTGCGGGGCGGCTGGGCCCGCAGCTGGCGCAGGTGCACCCCCACCCGCGGCACGATGCAGCCGATCAGCGAGATGAACAGCAGCAGGTAGATCGCCGAGAACCACGGCGAGGAGAACACGTCGAAGAAGCCCAAGGTGTCGAGGATCTCGCCCCAGCGGCCGTTCTCGTCGAGGAACTCCTGCGTCAGCGAGGGGTTCACGCTGCGCTGCGGGTACAACGAGCCCGGCACGGCGGCGATGGCGAGCAGCATCAGCAGGATCAGGGCGGTCTGCATGCTGGTCAGCTGGCGCCACAGGAAGCGCAGCGTGCCCCGCAGGCCGAGCGCGGGGGCGTTCGCACCGCGCCGCGGCGGGCGGGGGGCGTCCTTGTCGCGCTTGCTGCTCCAGGCGTCGGCGGCGATGTCCGTGCCGCGGTCGGTGCCGGTCGGGCCGCCGGCATCGCGGGGTCCGCGGCGGTGGTTCGGGTCGTTCGGGTCGTTCGGGTCGTTCGGGTCGTTCGGGTCGTGGTCCAGGGTCTGATCCGTCCTGTCCGGGGCCGTCTCGGGCCCGTCGTCCTTCTCGCGCATCACACCACCGGCTCGAAGGTCGCGACAAGCCCTTGCAGCTCGCTCATCCAGGCCGCCCACACACCGGTCATCAGCAGCACGCCGATCGCGATCAGCAGCGCCCCGGAGAGCAGGCCGATGGTGCGTCGGTGCCGCGCGAGCTTCTTGGACAGGCCCAGGGCCCGGTCGAACAGCAGCGCGAACAGCACGAAGGGGATGCCGAGGCCGAGCGAGTAGGCCAGGGCCAGGATCCCGCCGCGCAGTGCCGCGCCATCTCCCCCGCCGTCCAGGGACAGGGCGACGATCGCGGCATAGGTGGGGCCGATGCACGGGGTCCAGCTGAGACCGAACACGAGCCCCATCAACGGGGCACCGAGGAGCCCTGCGTCGGGCTTCTTGCTGGTCACGGGACGGTTCGACCCGAGCCCGGGGAACACCCCCAGGAACACGAGACCCATCAGCAGCACGATCGCCCCGGCGATGCGGTTGATCCACACGCTGTAGGCCTGCAGCAGGTAGCCGAGCGCTCCGGCGAAGCCGCCGAGGATCATGAACACCACGGCGAAGCCGGCGACGAAAAGGATGCTGCCGGCAAGCATGCGGCCGCTCCCGGCGCGGCCGCCCGAGGGAGCAGCTCGGCGGCGGCCCCCGCCGCCGACCCGGCCGGCCCCGCCGGTGCCGACGGCGCCCTGCCCGGCGAGGCCGGAGACGTAGCCGAGATACCCGGGCACCACCGGCAGCACGCACGGGGACAGGAAGGCGACCAGACCGGCCGCGGCGGCGACGGCCACCGCCAGCAGCAGGGAGCCGGACAGCGCGGTGGCCTGGAAGGCGTCTCCGACCTCGGCAGTGATCATTCGTCCAGCACCTTGTCGATCATGGAGCGCAGCGTCGAGGGATCGATGCCGCCGGAGATGCGGGCGGCGACGCGGCCCTCGCGGTCCAGCACCAGCGTGGAGGGGACGGCGTTCGGGGCGACCTGGCCCCGCAGCTCGTACATGATCTCCGCGTCCTGGTCGGGCAGCGAGGGATAGGTGATCCCGTAGCTCTCCTCGAAGGCCTTCGCGGGCCCGGCGCTGTCGCGCACGTTGATGCCGACGAAGGAGACTCCCTGGTCGGCGTACTCCTCGTGGATGGCCTGCAGGTCGGGAGCCTCCTTGCGGCAGGGCGGGCAGGAGGCGTACCAGACGTTGACCACGAGCAGCTCCCCGCGATGATCTGCGGAGGAGAAGTCCTCGCCGTCGAAGGTCTCGCCGGAGAACTCGAGCGGCTCATCGCGCTCCGCGGGAGCGATCTCGGTGGTCACGCCGTCGCCGGAGACATATCCGGACTCGTAGCGGCCGCTGGTGTCGGCTCCGCAGGCGGCGAGCAGCAGCGCCGTGGACGCCGCGCCGGCGGCGCCGAGCAGGCCGCGGCGGCTGGGCCGTGGCGGACGGGACTGCGCGCTCACGTCAGCTGTCCTCCGGTGGCGTCGACCGCTCCGGCGTACAGCTCGGCCGCGGGTTCCGCATAGGAGACGTCGGCCAGATGGGGGCCGACGAAGCGCAGGCTGGTCACCGAGCACAGTCCGCACCGGCGGCGGCGCGGGTCGTGGCACAGCGGCTTGCCCTCGGCGCTGCGGCGGGTCACCCAGATCGGGAGCTGGTGCAGCACCAGCACCGCGTCGTGCCCCTCGGCCGCGGCGCGGGCGTCGTGGATCGCGGCGGTCACCCGGGCGACCTGCTCGCGGTACGGCTCGCCCCAGGAGGGCCGCAGCGGGTTCAGGAACCAGCGCCAGTTGCGGGGATCGCTGAGCTTCGCCGTGCCGTACCCCATGCGCTGCCCCTCGAAGTGGTTGCCCGATTCGGTGATCCGCTGGTCCGTGGTGACGTCGAGCCCGTGGGCGGCGGCGATCGGCGCGGCGGTCTGCTGGGCGCGCAGCATCGGGGAGGAGCGCACGAGGGCGACGTCGGAGCCGACGAGGTGGTCGGCGACCCGCTGGGCCATCTGCTGCCCGCGGTCGCTCAGGCGGTACCCGGGCAAGCGTCCGTACAGCAGGCGCTCGGGGTTGTGCACCTCGCCATGGCGGACGAGGTGGACGGCGGTGGTGGTCACGGGTGCGCGGTCCTCACTCAGGAGATCAGCTGGATCGATGCGGTCGGTCGGGCCGAGCCGCCTCGAGCCGCTTCATGGTACCAACCCAACCTCCGATCAGTCCTGGGAGGCGGCCGGGACGTGAGGAGCCGGACTCCCGATCCCGATCGGCGCGTCCTCCGGGATGGCGCGGCCCAGGATCCGCCCCAGCTCGAGGAAGTCGTCGTGGCCGACGACGTCCAGCAGCAGCTCGCGCACGGAGCGCACATGGGTCGGTGCCGCCTTCGTCAGCAGGGCGACGCCCGCATCCGTCAGCTGCGCCTGGCGTCCGCGACCGTCGTCCGAGCAGCGCACCCGCTCGACCAGCCCGCGCTTCTCCATGCGGGAGACGGTGTGGGTCAGGCGCGAGCGGGAGTGGACCACCCGGTCGGCGAGTTCCGACATCCGCAGGAACTGCTGATCCGCCTCGGACAGCCGCACGAGGATCTCGTACTCGCCGAGGGTCAGGTCGATCTCCGGGTCCGCCTGGAGCGCCTCCGAGAAACGGTCGGCCAGCAGCGTGGTGGCGTACAGGAAGCTGCGCCAGGCAGTCTGCTCCGTCCGGGTCAGCCAGAGATCCTCCGGCCGCGAGGCCCGGTCCGTATCGTGGGGCTGCGTGCTGTTCATCACTCTCTCCTGTTTCTGCGGTGCCGCTTCTTGCGTCACTCCCGAGTCTAGTTTATGTTTCAAGCATACGCCTCGTGATCGTCACCTCGGTCACGCACACCGGACCCGACACAAGGAGACACCTCATGAACGACCTCACCCCCGGCACCTGGACCCTCGACCCGGCCCACACCTCCGCGAGCTTCACCGTGCGTCACGCCGGCATCTCCAAGGCCCGCGGCCAGTTCACCGACGTCGAGGGCGCCCTCGAGGTCGGCGAGGGCGGCCAGAACCTCGCGTTCAACACGACGCTGAAGACCGCCTCGATCAACACCTCCCAGGAGGATCGCGACAACCACCTGCGCAGCGGCGACTTCTTCGACGCCGAGAACTTCCCGACGATCACCTTCACCTCCACCAAGGTCGAGGGCGACACCCTCGTCGGCGACCTGACCATCCGCGACATCACCAAGCCGGTCACCCTGGACTTCGCCTACGAGGGCGCCGCGACCGATCCCTTCGGTGTCTACCGCGCCGGCTTCAGCGGCGAGACCAAGATCTCCCGCAAGGAGTTCGGCCTGACCTGGAACGCCGCCCTCGAGGCCGGTGGCGTGATGGTGTCCGACGAGGTCAAGATCTCGATCGAGGCCGAGTTCACGGCGCCGACCGCCGCCTGATCTCTCCCCCCGCGCCCCGCGCGAGCACACCCTCGCCGCAGGGCACCGACGGGCCGTCCGCACACCGCGGGCGGCCCGTCGTCGTCTGCAGACGTCCCCCGCGTTCACATCACCCTCCTGCTCGTGGCGGCCGGCCCGGATCGTCCGGTCGACCTCGGTCCGCCGTGCCCATCCCGTGCGGTCCCGGCGTCCGGCCCGATGCCGACACCGTCATCCTCTCGATAAGGTGCGCCCCATGACCACCCCCCGCATCCCCGCTCCCACCGACCCGGACACCCGGGTCCTGTACCTCACCCGGGAGGGCTGCCACCTCTGCGAGGACGCCCTGCCCGTGGTCCGGTCCGAAGCGGATCGGGCGGGCACCGGCGTCGAGGTGCAGGACATCGACGCCGACGAGACGCTGCGCGCGGACTGGGATCACGACGTTCCCGTGATCATCGTCGACGGCGCGGTCCACGCCCGCTACCGCGTGGATGCCGAACAGCTGCGTGCAGCGCTGGCGAAGCGCTCGTGGTGGCGGCGCCTAACCGGTCGCGCCTGAGCCATCGGTGCCCGCGACAGCAACGGCCCCCGCCGATCGGCGGGGGCCGTTGCGCGTCAGGCAGCGCTCACTTCTTGTTGCGGCGCTGGTGGCGGGTGCGGCGAAGCAGCTTGCGGTGCTTCTTCTTGGACATGCGCTTGCGTCGCTTCTTGACGACAGAACCCATAGGAAGCCTCAGTTCTGCAGGCCTGCGCCTGCGGGGATGATGCGGCGATCAGAATGCGCGGCCCGCGGAGACTGCACAGAGATCTGCAGAGGCACTGCGCGGGTCCGGCGCCACGGTCGACCAGTCATTCTACACGGGCCTCCCGGGGGGATCTCCGTGCGCAAGTGCGAGATCCCTCGCAGCGCCCTGGGCGCGTGCGAGCTCCGCGTCGACCTCCTCGACCACGAGACGGAGGGCGACCTCCTGGACCCGTGCCCGCAGCACCCGACGGGCCCGGCGGCGGTGGCCGATGGCCGTCAGCGCTGCGAGGCCGCCGCCCGCCGCGCCGATCACGATGCCGGCCGCTATGCCCAGCACCAGCAGGGCCGTGGGCAGCGGGATCGGGATCCACAGATCCTCGATCATCGGCATCGGCGGCGGCGGGATCTGGAGGAGGGCCAGGACGACGTTGAGCGTCAGCCAGCCCAGACCCACCACCCACGTGAGCATCGCCAGCCACTGCAGCACGTCGAGGACGGGCCACCACCACGAGGAGCCGCGGGCTCGCAGATCCGCCCCGGCCACTGCTTGGTCCAGCGCGTCGGGCAGCTCGTCCTCCCGGGAGCGCGCGGCACCGCGCACCGCCGCGCGCCACGGGTCGCTGCCGCCCGCCGAGGCCGCATCGGCGAACTGGCGGACTCCGCCCGATGCGCGGGCCCGGGCGGCCGCGTCGGGTTCGGGCAAGGAGGTGCGCTCCAGACCCTCGCCATCGCGCTCGGCGGCGATGCCCAGCCGTCGCAGCGGGTCCGGTCGCATCCGCCGCGCCCAGCGCAGCACCGGCCATCCCACGCGTCCGGCGGCCCGGAACCGGTAGGAAGCACCGACCGCCCGGGCGACCGGGTCGACGCGGGCGGCGGTGGCCAGGTCCTCGACCAGGAGGTCGACCTCCTCCGTCGCAGCGTCGGCGGGGAGCCCGTCGGGATCCGCGGCCTGCTGCAGCCGCTCCGCCGCCTCGCGCACGTCGGCGCGCTGACGGGCCGCGGCGGCCTCGCGGCTGCGGGCGAGGCCGACGAGGTGCTCCCGCAGGTCCTCGATCCCCTCCCCCGTGCTCGCGGAGGTCCCGACCACGAGGGCCTCCTCGAGGCCATCGTCGGAGGCGATCCGCGTCAGCGAGTCCAGCACGCCCTCGCGCTCCTGCTCGCGCAGCCGGTCGAGCTGATTCAGGACCAGCACGGTGACGGCGTCGTGTCCGGCGAAGCGGCGCACGAACTCCTGATGCAGGACGGCATCGGCGTACTTCTGCGGGTCGGTCACCCACACCAGCACGTCGACCAGGCCGGTCATGCGTTCGGCGATGGCGCGGTTGCCGGCCTGGATCGAGTCGAGGTCGGGCAGGTCCAGCAGCACGATGCCGGGCGCCGCGCCCGGGTCCCTGCGCCGTGCCCGTCGGCCGCGGCGTCCCGGCTCGGCGGCAGCCTCCAGGGCGGTGCCGGTGCCGTCGAGGTGATGGCGGTCCTCGACCTCGAGCCAGTCCAGCAGCGCATCGCTGTCCGCGGCGCCGAGCACCGCCGCGACGGGTGCCGAGGTGGTGGGCCGGCGTACCGCGGCGCGGGAGATGTCGGTGCCGACCAGGGCATTGATGAGGGAGGACTTCCCGGATCCGGTGGCGCCGAACAGGCCGATCACGGTGTGCTCGGCCGAGAGGGCCCGGCGGCGGTCGATCCGGGAGAGGACCTCCCGGGCGGCCTCCACCTCTCCGCCGGGGGCGATGCCGTCCAGGGCGTCGGCGGCCCGGGTCAGGGCGTCGAGCCGTTCGGCCAGCGGGGCCGGCGCGGGAGCGGAGCGGGTCAGCAGGGGGCTCATGCGGCCTCCCTGATCTCTCGGGCGAGCTGCTCGAGGGCCGCGGCGTCGGACTCCAGCTGCTGCTCGGAGCCGGTCCGGCCGAGGTCGTCGAGACGTTCGAGGAACGGGGTGGAGCGCTCGGCGACCAGGGCGTCGAGCCGGGCGGTCAGACGCTCGCGGGCCACCCGGGCCATGCGTCGGACGGCCTCGTCGCCGAACACGGTCTCCAGCAGCTTCTGGCCGACGACGGCGGTGGCGGCGCCCGCCCCGACCTCGAGCCCGGTGGGGATGAAGGCGGTCGAGGCGAACACGACCACCATCAGGGCGACGCCGACGACGTTGACGCCGAGGGAGAGCACCCGTGCCTTGGTGCGGCGGTCGGAGCCCTCCTCGCGCACGAGGTCGAGCACGTCGCCCTGCCAGGCGCGGATCCCGGCGGCGACCTCCTCGCGGTAGCCCTCGGGGATCCGGGAGAGGTCCTGCCCCTCGGCGAGGGACCGGCCGGAGGCGGTCGCCCGCCAGGCGGCCTCGGCCCGCTCCGCGCCGCGAGCGGTCTCGTCGACCACGACGTGGACGAGCCCGGTGCCCAGGGCCTGCTCGGCGGCGACGGACGGAGCCGGCTTGCCCGAGACGGCCAGCCCCACCCGGTCCCGGACCCGGGCCACGAAGCTCTCCAGGCCGCGGATCATCTCTCCGGTGCCGACGACGTCCTGCCAGCGGGCGAGCACCTCGCCGCGCAGCAGGGAGCCGTCCCCGAGCGCCTCGTCGATGCGCTCGCGGGAGCCGGTGAACGCCTCGGTCGCCTCCTGGCGCAGTCGCTCCCGCTCGGCCTGCTGGGCGCTCGCGTGCTCGGCGATCTGCCGGGTGGAACCGGCCAGGGCGGTCACGGCGCCGGCGAGGGTGCGCCGGGCGATGCGACCGCGGGCCTCGGCATCGGCGGCGAGGCGGGTGAGGTGCTCCTGGAGCTCGGCGACGGCGGTCGGCGGCAGCATCCCGCTCTCGTCCAGCTCGGTCTCGGGGACCAGGAACAGCCGCGCGACCTCGATGCCGTTGCGCTCGAGCATGCCGCGCAGGTCGTCGGCGAGCTCCTCGGAGATGCCGGCGCCCTGCGGGATGCGGTTCATGACCACGTCCACCGTGACGTCGCGTTCGGCCGCTGTGCGCAGCACCTCCCAGGGCACGGCGTCCGCGTAGCGGTTCGCGGTGGTCACGAACAGCCACAGGTCGGCGGCGCGCAGCAGCTGCCGGGACAGATCGCGGTTGCCGGCGGCCACGGAATCGATGTCCGGGGCGTCCAGCAGTGCCAGGCCCGGCGGGATGCGGCTCTCGGCGTGCAGTTCCAGGCTGGTGGCGGGATCGATGTCCCCGGTGGTGTCCCCGGCGTGGGGCGCCTCCGGGTCCTCGCCCGCGGCAGCCGGGACTGCGCCCGCAGGGTTCGTGCGCTCGCCGGCGGCACCCGGGCCTGAACCGGCGTGGACGCGGGCCAGGCCGGGCAGGATCCGGGTGCCGGTGAACCAGGGCTCGTCGTCACGATGGTGCAGCAGCACGGGCCGACGGGTGGTGGGCCGGATCGCGCCCGAGCGGCTGACGACCTCCCCGACCAGGGCGTTGACCAAGGTGGATTTCCCGGCCCCGGTCGAGCCGCCGATGACCGCCAGCAGCGGGGCGTCCAGGGACTCCAGGCGCGGGATGACGTGGTCGCCGAGCTGGGAGAGGGCTGCGGAGACCTCGGCGCGGGCCCGGTCGGCGCCATCGACGGGCAGAGGGAGCTCGAGGGCACGCAGGTGCTCGGCGAAGGCGTCGAGCACCGTGGTCGGCTGTGTCGTCATGCATCCCCCGGTGGTCATGGTGCGGCGAGTCGTGGCGCGGCCCCGGCCCTCGGCGAGTCGTGACCGTGGCGTGTCCCGACCCCCGGTGCGTCGCGACGCAGCCCCATGGGCAGGACCTCCACGCGACATTGTGGCAGGGCCGGGCGCGAGCAGGGGCGGATCGCATCCGGGACGCGGACGCTCCTATGGTGTGTCAAGCGGGTAGCGGTGGGTTCTCGAGGAGTCGGTAGAGGTCTCGGACGATGTATCGCTTCAGGCAACGTTTGATCTCTCGCGGGGTCTTTCCTTCGCAAGTGCGGCGGGCGGTGTAGTCCTTAGTGCGCTGGTCGTAGCGCTGGCGTGAGAGCACGATCGTGTGCAGGGCGCGGTTGAGCTGCCGATCGCCGTACCGGTTCAGCCGGTATCTGGTGGTGGTCTTGCCGCTGTTGGCCGGCAACGGGGCGACGCCGGCGAGCATCGCGAACGCGGCCTCGTCACGCACGCGACCAGGGTGGGACCACGCGCAAAGCACCGTCGCCGCGACGATCGGCCCGACGCCCTTCTCAGCGAGCAGATCGGCACGCCAGGACCGCACGATCGCCCGGATCTGCTTCTCGTGCTCGTTGGACTCGGCCTGCAGCACCTGGGCGCGGCGGGCCAGATCGCGCAGCACCCTGGCGGTGGTGGCGGTCTCCGCATCCCACGAGGTATGGATGCGGAACCGGGAAGCGATCTCGACCATCTCGGGCAGCTTCCGGTCGCGCAGCTTGGCACGCAGGCGCTCGGGAGCGGCGATGGCGAGGCTGAACAGCTGCCGCTGTGCAGTGGTCGACGCGTCGACCGCGGAGCGGCGAGCTGCCAGTAGCACCGACAGAGCCTGCCGCTGCGGACCGGTGCGCGGGGTCCCGCGATGCGGGCGTGCCATCGCTTCACGGGCGGCGCGCACCGCGTCCAGCGGATCGGACTTCGCGCCATTGCGGCGCTTGGCCCGCTGGGGGCGGTCGAGCTCGAATACGACCTCGTCCCCACGCTCCAGCAGGTGGGTCAGGCCGGCGCCGTGGCCGCCGGTGCCCTCGATGGCCCACACCCGCAGGGGTGAGTGTTCCTCGGCCACTTCTACCAGTTCCTGGTAGCCGGCCGGGGTGGTGGGCACCGTGATCTCGGCGAGTACTCCACCGGTGGCGGTCTCGACGATGGCGGCGGTGTGGGTATCGACGTGGGTGTCGACCCCGATGACGATCTCTGCGATATCGGTCAGACTGGTCATGCGTTCCTCCTAGCTCCGGAGCGGACGAAATGGGTCCGGTCCGGGAGGAGTCACGGCAGGACTGTGACGGGACACGCGGGCGCGGCTACGCCCGCGGTCAAGCTCCTGATCAGGCCAGTCAGCTCCGACCGGGCCGGGTCCGACGACACCGAACGGACAAGTCCGCGCAAAGGCACGAAGCCAGTCAGCCCACGGGTCACGCACGGTGCCGTCGAACACACCCCATCAGCACGAGGCCGATAACGCCATCCTCACAGTCAGTCCACGAACGGGTCCAGGCCCCACTCGGGGAAGGCACCGCGCCGTGCGGCCTGGATGGCGCGGTCCAGGGCGTCCTCGGGGTCGAAGCCGTTCTCCCAGTCGCGCACCGAGAGCGGTCGACCGTCGCCGTAGATGCGGATCGCGGGTTCCGGGGACAGTCCGTGCTCTCCGCGCACCCGCGACTCCGCCTCGAGGTAGGTCAGGGGCAGCGGCGTGCTGGGGTCGATCGCGTCCCCGCTGGCGACCGCGAGCAGCTGCGCCCAGGAGCGCGGGACCACGTCGATGACCGCGTATCCGCCGCCGCCGAGCGCCAGCCAACGTCCGTCGCACACCTCGTCGGCGAGCTCGCGCAGCAGCATCATCACCTCGCGGTGCGCTTCGAGGGTGACGGAGAAGTCCGCCAGCGGGTCCACCCGGTGGGTGTCGGCCCCGTGCTGGGTGACCAGCAGGGTCGGCTTCACGGCACGCACCAGGGCGGGCACGGTGGCACGGATCGCCCGCACCCAGCCGTCGGCCGTGGTGCGCGGGGGCAGCGGCACGTTGATGGCGGTGCCCCGGGCGTCCGCACCGCCGGTGTCCTGGACGAACCCGGTGCCGGGGAACAGCCGCTCGCCGGTCTCGTGGACGGAGAGCGTCACCGCCCGCGGTTCGTCCCACAGCGCCAGCTCCACGCCGTCGCCGTGGTGCACATCGACGTCGACGTACATGACCCGCTCCTCGCCCTGGTCCAGGGCGTGACGGATCGCGATGGCGGCGTCGTTGTACACGCAGAAACCCGACGCGCTCGCGGGGCGGGCGTGGTGGAGACCGCCGGCGATGTTGACGGCGCGGCGCACCTGTCCTGAGCGAATGGCGTCGACGGCCGCGATCGAGCCGCCGGCGATGCGCGCCGAGGCGGTGTGCATGCCGGGGAAGGCCGGCACGTCGTCCCCGCCGATGCCGAAGCGGATCAGGTGCTCGAACCGCGCGGCCCCGTCATCGTCCGCGTCGACGCCGTCGCCCGCTCCCCCGTCGTCACCGTCCCCCTCGTCCCTGTCGTGCCGCAGCTGTTCCCGTGGGGCCGATGCCGCACGCACGGCCGCGACGTAGTCGGGGTCGTGGACGGCGCCGAGCTGCTCGTCGGTGGCGACCACGGGCTCGATGGTCCGCACTCCGGGGCGGTCGAGCACGCCGGCGCAGCGAGCCAGCTCCCGGGTGAGGCTGAGCCGGACCGGGGACATCGGGTGGTAGGGCCCGAAGTCGTACTCGCACAGGTCGTCGGACCAGACGATCCCGCAGCCGCCCGAGGCGGCGGCATCGGTCGGAGCATCGGTCTCGGGAGCGGGCGCGGCGTCGGGCATGGCTCGAGCGTACCCAGTGCGCCGCCGGGAGGCGCGTGGCCTGCCTCGGACCGGGCCGGGACGGTCGTAGACTTCCGCGGACGCGACTCCAGATCGCCCGGACCCGAGGGGACACACCACGATGAGCGAACGCGAGGCATGGTCCGCGGCGCACGGCGCCCGGCCCTCCCGGGGCCGGAAGCCGGCGTCGTCCTGGCGCTCCGCCCTGGCCTCGCTGGCCAAGGTGACCCCCGCCCGGTTCACGCTCGCCGTGTTCACGGGGATGATCGCGCTGTTCACCGTGCTGCTGTCGCTCCCGGCCTCGACGACGTCCGGCCAGCGCACCGAGTTCGTGGATGCGCTGTTCACGGCGGTCTCGGCCATCTGCGTGACCGGTCTGGTGACGGTGGAGACCGGCACCCACTGGTCGACCTTCGGGCTCACCGTGATCATGATCGCGATGAAGGTGGGCGGCCTCGGCATGATGACGCTGGCCTCCCTGCTGAGCCTGTCGGTGATGCACCGGCTCGGGCTCGCCCAGCGGGTGATGACGGCGACCGAGACGCGAGCCGAGCGGCTGGCCGAGGTCGGGGGCGTGCTGCGGATCATCCTGGTCACCTCGACCGCCTTCGAGGTGATGACGTTCGTGGCGCTCGCGCCGTACATGGTCGTCACCGAGCACGACGTCGGCGAGTCGCTGTTCCTGGGCCTGTTCTACGCCATCAGCGCCTTCAACAACGCCGGCTTCGTCCCCGAGGCGCAGGGGGTCGAGCAGTACCTGGGCGATCCGTTCTTCTCCATCCCGGTCGCCCTGGCGGTGTTCGTCGGTTCCCTGGGCTTCCCCGTGATCCTGGTGGTGGTCAAGAAGCTGCGCACCCCGCGCCGCTGGAGCCTGCACGCCAAGCTCACGCTGACCACCACCGCTCTGCTGCTGGGCGCGGCCTGGCTGGGCTACCTGGTGATGGAATGGGCGAACCCCGCCACCCTCGGCGACGACCCGATCCCGACCAAGCTCCTCGCCTCCGGGTTCGCGGCGGTGATGCCGCGCTCGGGCGGCTTCGCGACGATCGACGTGGCATCGATGACCGCGGAGTCACGCCTGCTGACGGACCTGCTGATGTTCATCGGCGGCGGCTCGGGCTCGACCAGCGGTGGCATCCGGGTGACGACCTTCGCGCTGCTGATGCTCTCGATCTGGGCCGAGATCCGCGGCAATCCCGATGTCGAGGTGTTCGGCCGACGCATTCCCCATGAGACGATCCGACAGGCCATCGGGGTGCTGGTCATGAGCGCCACGGTGGTGTTCGTGTCGGTCTTCGCCCTGTTGCGGATGACCAGCTTCACGCTGGATCAGTCGATGTTCGAGGTGCTGTCCGCCTTCGGCACCGTCGGCCTGTCCACGGGAATCACCTCGGTGCTGCCCACCGAGGCGAAATGGGTGATCATCGCCTGCATGTACATCGGCCGTCTGGGTCCGATGACGCTCGGCGCCGCGCTCGCCCTGCGCCACCGCACCCTCATGATCCAGCTTCCGTACGAGCGTCCGATCGTCGGCTGATCAGCTCGGGGCGCGGACGGTCCGACCGTAGACTGTGCTCGCCCGACCCGCGGATCCCCGCGCAACCGGCCGGGGCGGAGGAGGAGACATGGCTCGCGGCGCGCGCGACAACGGTGTGCTGGTGATCGGTCTGGGCCGTTTCGGCGCCTCGATCGCCCTGACGCTCGAGAAGCTGGGCACGCAGGTTCTCGCGGTCGACTCCAGCGAGGAGCTGGTCCAGAAGTACTCCGGTCAGCTCACCCATGTGGTGCGGGCCGATGCCACCCAGCCCGAGGTGCTGGACCAGATCGGGGCCGGGGACTTCTCCCTCGCCGTGGTCGGGGTGGGCACCTCGATCGAGGCCAGCGTGCTGATCGCCGCGAACCTGGTGGACTTCGGCAAGCCGGTGATCTGGGCGAAGGCGATCTCCGCCGCGCACGGCCGGATCCTGCAGCGCATCGG
Organism: Brachybacterium fresconis; assembly: GCF_017876515.1. Taxonomy (NCBI): domain Bacteria; kingdom Bacillati; phylum Actinomycetota; class Actinomycetes; order Micrococcales; family Dermabacteraceae; genus Brachybacterium; species Brachybacterium fresconis. Next base: position 1,677,580 of record NZ_JAGIOC010000001.1, read on the forward strand.
CACCCACCACGTGGTCTACCCGGAGGCCGACGCCGGCAAACGCGTCGCACACCTGGTGGGCGGCAAGCTGATGGACTTCATCGAGTTCGACGACGGCTTCGCGATCGTGAAGATGCGGCCGCCGCGCGAGGTGCAGGGCATGACGCTGGCGGAGGCCGACATCCGCGCGAAGTTCGGGGTGACGATCGTGGGCGTGAAGTCCCCGGGCAAGGACTTCACCTATGCGGTGCCGGAGACCACGGTCGCCGCGCACGATCTGGTGATCGTCTCCGGCCACACGCACCTGATCGAGAAGTTCTCCAACCGGCCCTGACGGGCCGCCAGGCCCCGGGGCCGTGCTCCCGAGCGTCCGTTCCGAGACCGCAGCGGGCCGATCAGTCCCCGGTCATCTCGCGGGACGTCTGCGCGGCAGCGGCCATCGCCGCGGCGACACCGGGGCGCACGCCCTCCCGCTCGAGCGCCGCGAGGCCCTGGACGGTGGTGCCGCCGGGGCTGGAGACCCCGTTCTTCGCGACGGCCGGATGCATCCCGCTCTCCAGCAGCATGGTCGCCGCCCCGCGCACGGTCTGCTGCACGATGGAGTCGGCGAGGTCGCGCTTGAGTCCCAGCCGCACGGCCTCGTCCGTCATCGCCTCGATGATCGAGAACACGAAGGCGGCCAGGGACCCGGCGGCGCCGATGAAGGCGTGGACCTGCTGCTCCGTGATGTCCACGGCGACGCCGGCGCGGGAGAACAGGGCGTGGACGAGGGCATGCTGCTCGTCGGTCACGGCGCTGCCGCGCATCAGGCCGACGGCCCCTTCCCCCACCGAGATCGGGGTGTTGGGCATGGCGCGCACGACGCTCTGCCCCGTCGGCAGCACCTCCTCGATCTGCGCCAGGGTGATGCCGGCGGCGAGGGAGATCACGAGGGTGCCCGCTGGGAGCTGCTCGCCGATCTCGGCGGCCAGATCGAGGATCTGGTACGGCTTCACCCCGAGGACCACCACGTCGGCACCCTTCAGCGCCTCGGCGCGGGAGGGGGCCGCGGTGGCACCGAGCTCGGCCGCGGCACGTTCGCTGCTGGCCGGGGTCGAGTTCGCGATCGCCAGATTGCCGGGCCGGACTCCGGCGGCGAGGAAGGCGCGGACGACGGGACCGCCCATGTTGCCGGCCCCGATCACGGCGACGTGGAGCGGGTCGAGCTGGGGCGCGCAGCTCTGATCGGGGTCCGAGGCCGTGGGCTGTGGGGTGGCGTTCATACGATCCAGGGTACGGCGCGGCCTCCCGGGCCGGGGACCTCGGGCCCGGGGCGGATCACGCGCTCCGGGTCCCGTCCGGCGCAGCCGTCGAGTCCGGCCCGGCGGCCTGCCGGGACTCGACCAGGACCAGCAGCTGCACGGCGAGGACGCCGAGCGCGGCGATCGCCAGCAGCAGCGGCCAGTCGCCCCCGGGTCCGCGGAGGGCGCCGGCGGCGTCCTGCCAGGGCCACAGGCTCCGCAGAGCACCGATCATCACGCCGGCGAGGACGACCATCGTCCCGCGGTGGTGGCGCGTCAGCAGGTGCCGCATGAGCTTGACGATCACGACCAGTCCGACGACCGCCCACAGCCCGAACCAGGCGAGGTAGCCGAGGTCCCGGTCGTCGACGGCCTGCAGGGTGGGCTGGTAGAGACCGAGGCTGAGCAGGATGAACGAGCCCGACACCCCGGGCAGCACGAGGGCGCACACGGCGACCGCGGCGGCAGGCGCGATGATCCACGGGCTGGGCTCCAGCCCGGTCGTGGGGAGGGAGGTGACCGCCAGTCCCGCCAGCAGACCGAGAGCGACGAGGAGGAGCTCGGGCGCTCGCCAGGAGCCCCCGGAGAGGCGCATCGGCACCAGCACCGATCCGAGCACGAGACCGAAGAACGCCGCCCGCATGAGCTGCGGGTGGCCCTCGACCAGGCCCGCGATCGGACCGGCCACGGTGAGCACGGCCGCGGCCATCCCGACCAGCACCGGGAGCACCAGAACCCAGGGCACGGCGCGCAGGTGGTCCCGGATCGCCTCGCGCCGGTCCGGGCCGGTCAGCAGACGGCGTGCGGCGGCGCCGAGATGGTGTCCCGCATCGATCAGCTCGTCGTAGATGCCGGTGACCAGGGCGACCGTGCCGCCGCTGACCCCGGGCACGGTCTCGACGATGCCGATGAGCGCTCCGCGCAGGAGATTGCCGAGAGGGTTGCGGTGTCGGGGTCGGATCGGCGTCCCCGCCGGCTCGGAGGCCGGCTCGGGCGCGGTGTCCGGGGCGGGATCCGTCATGGTGGACAAGCTTACGAAACCGGGCCCCGCACACCTCAGGAGTCGGGATCACGAGTGGTCGTGCTCACTGACGGGACGGACCGTCCGGCCGGAGGAGCACGGTCGCCGCGACGGGCTGGAGATCCTCGAGCAGTGAGCGTCGCTCAGCGGCCGCCGCCCCAGTGCGGAGGGACGCCTCCGCGGAGGCGGACGTCGTTGGATTCGTCGGTCCCGGGTTCGGGGGCGTCCTCGGCGACGCGGTCGGGGACGTGGGGACGCCGCTGCGGCGCGCTCCCGCCCTCCGGGGCCTGTTCGGGCTCGTCCCAGGCGATGGGCCTGCCGGTCACCGAGGAGATGACGACCCGGTCCGTCCCCCGGTGCACCGATGCCCTGCCGGACCCGGCACCGTCATCGGACGAGGACGTGGTCACTGCCGCTCCTGGTAGCGGCGGATCGCGCTGGAGACGGACACGTCCAGCAGCACGGAGCGCTGCTCGAAGCCGAGGAAGCTGCGCACCTCGGTCGCGAGGTGCTCCTCGAGACGGGCTCGGCCGTCGGAGCAGATGTACTCCACCACCGCATCGAAGTCCTCGCTGGAGTAGAAGGACAGCTGGTGCCCGGCGGGGATCTGCGGGCGCGGCAGGCGATGACGGATGGTGCCCACCCCGGTGGGTGATTCCGAGCGCTCCTCGGTCTGGACCAGGCGCAGCGCCCGCTCCACGGCCCGACGGATCCGCTCGGCCTCGCCGTCGGGGTCGATGAACAGCGCCCAGGACCAGACCCTTTCGGTGGCCCAGCCGGCGGCCTCGAGCCGCTCCGCCCGCAACCGGTCGCGCTCGCGCTGGCTGGTGGTCCCGACGTAGCGGGCGCCGTCGGTGTCGACGGCCAGCAGCAGGCGTCCGGGCAGGTCAGGATGGCCCAGGGCGAGCTCGATACGGTCCGAGGTCGCCCCGAAGTCGCTCTCGACGAGCAGTCCGAGCCGCCACAGCCGGTCGGCGAGGTCGCGCACCAGCGCATCGGTCTCGAGCTCGCGCGGCGCGGGTGCCTCCGTGGGCTCGGCCGACTCGGCGACCGGATCCGTGCTCTCGGCGGCGGGGCTCGCCGGGGACTCGGCCTGCTCGGTCGGCGACGGTGCCGACGAAGATGCCGCCGACGGGGACTCCGCGGACGCATCGGCGCTGCCCGGCGCATCGCCGGATTTGCGGGCCACGGCGGCCGCGATCGCGGCGTCGAGGTCCTCATCGGAGAGATCCTCGCCGCCGTGGTCGGCGGCGGCGTGCTCGGCGTCGGCGGGATCCTGGTCAGGGGCGAGCCCCGAGCCGGCGCCGGCCGATGCTCCCATCGCGGCGGGAGCGCTCACGCCTGCGGCGCCGGAGCTCTCCGGGTCCTGCCCGTGCGGGGCCACGGCGGCGAACGAGGAGCGCGGGGCCTCGGGCTGCGGAGGGTCGATCGGCTCGTCGCGTCCGGTCAGCGCCGCGACGTGCGGGACGACGGGGATGTCGGGACCGCCGCGCAGCACCCACAGCATGGCGCGCAGGTCGCGGGCGCCGTCGCTGCGCAGACGTGCATGGTCGAGGTCCTCGACGTCGATCGACGAGACGACGGTGGTGCGTCCGCGCGCCCGCGTGATCACCGTGGCCAGGGCCTTGCGGCCGTCGACCTCGGACAGCGGACCGAAGCGGTGCAGCAGCCTCCCGTGCGGGGTCTTGCCGAACCCGATCGAGACGATGATGTCGTCGCGCAGGATCGAGCTGGCCTGCTCGGCCGGCAGGACCGTGAACACCTCGCGGGCCGCAGGGTCGAAGTACTCGCGCAGGGCGGGGATCACGGAGACCGTGCTCATGATCCGGTCCATGAGGCGGCGCGCGTGGTCCTCGGTGAAGGTCAGCACCGCCAGGGAGCGCTCCGGGCGGGAGCGGGCGTGCTCGATGACCAGGTCGGTGACCCGGCGCAGCTCGGCCTCGGTGCTCTCGACGTACTCCATGCCCTCGGTGACCGGTCCGCGGCCGTTCTCCACCCGCACGAGGCGGTCGGGTTCGGGGGCGATCGGACTGGGCACGGCGACGACCTCGCCCACCAGAGCACGGCGCTGGGCGAAGGTGCGCAGACCCTCGGTGGCGGGGTGGGCATCGCGCAGCAGCTCGATGTGCGGGGCGATGCGCAGCATGTCGTCGAGCAGGCTCGGTGCGGCGTCTCCGCCGTACTCGAGCGGATCGCCGACCACGACGGTCTGCTCGGCGCGCACGATCGAGGGCAGAGCGGCGGCGGTCGGCAGACGTCCCCCGTCGGCCACGATCAGCACGTCGAAGTGGCGGCCGCGCGGGATCACCTGCGGCACCAGGTACGGGGAGGCGAGCCAGGCGGGCCGGGCCGCGAACAGGATGTCCTCATACTTCGCGGCGAGGTCCCGGATCGAGACGGTCGAGGAGCGGGCGAGCTCGCCGATCGCGGCGCGGGAGGTGTCCGGGTAGGTCTTCATCGTCGCCACACGGATCTCGTCGGCCGCGGCATGGACCCGGGCCGACGCATCAGCCAGGTCCTCGGCGTCCAGGCGCCGGAACCGCTCGGCGACCTGCGAGAGCGAGGTGCCGTCGTACTGGGAGATGGTGGGCTCGGCGCCGGCGATCAGCTCCAGGACGCTGCTCCACCAGCACAGCTCGAGCTCGGGGCCCACCTGGTCGATCGGCACCCGACGGGCACGGAGGTCCTCGACCAGGTCGCCGAGCCCGTCGAAGCTGAGGCGCCGCAGCAGCTCGGTGCGCCGCGGCAGGGACTCGAGGTCGCCGCGGTCCGCGGCGAGCGCCTCGACCCGGCGCGAGAGCTCCTCGATGTCGGTGCGGGCGAGGTCCGTCCCGGCCGGGGTGCCGTCCAGCAGCACGGCCAGCTCATCGAGGATCCGCTGGGTGCGCTCGGCGGCGCGATGGGCCCGGTCGAGGTCGGCGGGCAGCGCCGGGCCCGACGGGGCAGAGGGGGTGGTGGTCTCGACCCCGCCCTCGGAGCGGGTCGCCTCCCCGGTGACCGCCGCGCGGCGCCAGGCGTCGGTGACCCGGCGGGCCTCGCTGAGATCGCGGTGCAGGTCCGGGGTCAGCGAGGCCGGGCGCTGCAGCGCGGCGGCGTCCCGGCGCAGCCGACGGCGCAGGCCGAACCCCATGGTCACCCCGTGCTCTGCGCGCCAGGTCTTGTCCGCCGTGGCCGCGACGAGGTCGGCCAGCTGGGCGGAGAACACGGCCGCCTGGAACGTGCCCAGCAGGGCACGGACGCGGTCCAGCAGGGCGAGCCGCTCGGTCAGCTGCTCGAGCGTGGTGGGCTCGCGGAGCCCGAGGTCGCCGCCGACCTCGGCGTACACGGTGCGCAGCTGGGGCATGATCTCATCGCGCAGCTGGTCGATGAGCTCCTCGGCCCGGGCCGCCTGGGTGTCGGAGCTGATGGGGGCCCCGTACCAGGCGGTCTCCTCGGGGCCGGTGGTCAGCAGCCCCACGTCCGCGGCCTCGCGCAGCGACGTGGTGAACCGCTCCCGGTCCGACCCGACCATCTGCGCGGCGACGTCGGCCCTCAGCCGTACCGGGGTGCGCGGGGACGGGCGCAGGCGGGTCAGGGCCGCCAGCGCGGAGAGCGCGTCGTGCGCGGTCGCGTTCCAGGGCTGCTGGGTGCGGTGCATGGCCTCGACGTGGCCGACGAGGATGTCGCGCATCTCGCCGAGCTCCGCCGGGGCCGTGTCCTCGGCCCCGAGACCGTGGGATCCGGCCCGACGCAGGCTGCGCAGCAGCGCCGCGGAGGCGTTGCGCTGCAGCGACGGGTCCGGCGAGAGGTCGAAGACGAGCTCCTCGAGGCCCCGCTGCTGGGCGGTGGCGACCAGCTGAGCGAGGTTGCGACGGCGCCGGGAGACGATCAGGACGCTGCGGCCGCGGGCATTGAGCTCCTCGGCGAGGTCGACGACGAGGTCGAGGCTGCCCGTGCCGGGAGGAGCGGCGACGGCCAGATCCTGACCGGCGAGCACCCGGGCCAGGACGGCGCGGTGGTCGGGGTCGACGGCGGAGACGAGCTCGTCCTCCGGCACGTCGGGTACCTCCTGCTCGGCCTCGACGCCGCGGACCACGGCCTGGGCCCCGGCGTCGCCGGCGAGGGCGGCCACCAGCGGGGAGGCGACCCAGTCGGGGCGGTCCTCGACGAGGTCCTCGGCGACGGAGCCGGCGGCATCCATCAGGTTCCCGACCACCAGGGCGTGGGTGATGCGGAAGCCCGGCAGCGGTTGGCCGAGGGAGCGGAAGGCGTCCAGGACAGGATTGGGATCGAACCCGTGGGCGCCGTCGGTGGTCGCCAGCAGCGCCCGGGCATCGACCGCGACCCCGGCTTCACGCAGCGAGCGCAGCAGCACGGGGTTGAGGTCGGCGGTGGAGTCGACCTCGAGATCCACGTCCTCGCGGGCGTTGCCCCGCAGGCGCAGCGTCACCGGCCGCACCAGGACCGGGGCGTGGATCGGCGCGGAGCCGTCCTCGGGGAACCAGGTGGCCTCGCCGATGCCGAGGTGGCAGGTGGTCAGCCCGACCTCCTCCGCATGACGCTCGGCGATCTCGCGGATGGCGCGGGCATGGGCGCGGGCGTCGGCGAGGGCCCCGACCTCGCGGACCAGCGAGGACAGGCGCGTCGGACCGCGGCCCGCCAGGAGCTGTGCGAGGCCCGAGGGGTGGGAATGGGTCAGGTCCAGGACGGCCGAGCCGGCGCGGATCTGTGTGAGGAAGGAGGGGGCGGTGACGCCGCCCGTGATCTGCTGGGCCCAGCCGTCCAGGGCGTCGGCCACGAGGTCCTCGCGGCTGAGGGGTCGGTGCTCGCGCGGCTCGGCGGGGAAGTCGTCCTCGTCCTGCTCGGGAGCGATCCCGGCCCCGACCTCGTCGAGATGGCGGTCCACGACGACGTCGTAGCCGCCGGTGCCCGTCCCGGCTTCCCGGGCCGGCGATGCCGAGGCGCGATCGCGCTGCCCGGCGACGCTGGGCTGGTCCTGCGCCTCCTGCTGGTCCTGCGCGCCGCGCTGCGCGGTGTCGCGACGCTCACGGGCCAGGGCCGACAGGGCGTCGTCGCGCGCGTCCGCGTCCTCGACCGTGCTGTCTGGGCGCTTCTTGCCGCGCAGGAGTCTCCACATGGGACCTCACGCTACCGGGGCCGTGGCCCGACCTCGTGCAGGCGTGCCGCCGATGGGCGGCCGTCCTGCTCACACCTCGTGCAAGGTCACCGAGGCCTCCTCGAGGTGGGCCCTCAGCTCGTCGGGCACGGGGCCGGGGATGATCAGATCGGTGAGCACGGAGACCGGGCAGATGCCCGCCAGGGCGCGATGACCGAACTTGTCCGGCGTCGCCAGGCCCACCACTCGGCGGGCGTGCCCGATCATGATCCGGGTGACGCCGGCCTCGGCGTCGGAGTTGCAGGTCAGCCCCGCGGCGATGTCGAGGCCGACCGTGCCCACGAACATGGTGTCCAACCACAGATCCCGCATGGTCGCGGTCGCCAGCGGGCCGGTGAGCTCGAAGGAGTAGGGCTCGGCGACGCCGCCGAGCACGACCGTGCGCACCGACGGGCGCAGCACCGCCTCGGTGGCGATGTTCAGCGCGGCGCACACCACCGTCAGACCGGGGGAGCCGTCGCGGGAGTCGAGATCTCCGCGCGCCACGGCCCGCCGGGCGGTGGAGGTGGTGGTGCGCCCGCCGTTGAAGCCGATGATCTGCCCCGGTTCGACCAGGGTGGCGGCGTGGTCGGCGACCCGCTCGCGGAATGCCGACCCCTCATCGGTGCTGCGCGGGACGGTGGCCAGCGAGTAGGCGACATCGACGGCGACGATCCCCCCGTGGGTACGACGAGCCAGCTGCGCCCGCTCCATCTCCATGAAGTCGCGCCGCACGGTGGACTCGCTGATCCCCAGCTCCCGCGCGACCTCCGCGACGCTCAGGCGCTTGGTGGTCGACAGCAGCGTCAGGACGTGGTCCCAGCGCGCCGAGCGGTCCCGGGGAAGGCGGAAGGCGGGCTCTCGGACCGCATCGGACTTCTCGTCAGCTTCGGAATTATGCACAGTCACGCACCCAGTATTGCGCGGCTGGTCAGGATTTGTCCGCAAAGCGGTCAGGATTCGTCAGATCCAGCCATATGTCCAGGTCACATTTGAGTCACCGCGAGAAGCCGACGTATGTTGACGACGTCGCCCTGCACGGGGCGGTTCCGCGAACGAAAGGACACCGATCATGGGTTTCGATGACGCGCTGAACAAGGCCAAGGATCTCGCCGGCGAGAACTCGGACAAGGTCGACCAGGGGATCGACGCCGCGACCGAGCAGATCAAGGAGCGCACTCCGGACTCGGTCGACGAGCACGTCGATTCCGGTGCCGATGCCGCCCGCGAGCAGTTCGGGCTCGGCGGCGGCGAGGGAGAGGGCGAGGAAGGGGGCAACTGACCTCCTCTCTTCTCTGACGTCGAGAGGCCCCCGATGCTTCGGCATCGGGGGCCTCTTCGTGTGTCGCGGGGTCGGTGTCGGGGCGTGCGCGGGCCGGATGCTCCACGCACCCTGGGACGGCCTGTCCGCGAGCGTGCGGGGCCGCCGGCCGCCGCGGGCTCCGGACGGCGGTTCCGGAGGACGATGCCTCCGCCCGGCTCAGCGGCGCTTGCGCAGGGTGAAGAAGGCGGCGATCGCGACGCCCACCACGGCCACCCCGACGATGCCGAGCAGCAGGGGCATCGCCGAGCTCTCGGAGCCGGTGTCCTCGCCGGCAGATGCCTCGGAGGAGGCGTCGTCCTCCGAGGCAGCCCCGCCGGCCCCGTCCTCGGCCGAGCCGCCTGCGTCGGACGCGGTGCTCGAGGCGGATCCCTCCGCGCCCCCGGCGTCGCTCGCCTCGGATCCGCCGCCGTCGCCGGCCGCGGACTCCTCGTCACTCGGAGCCGCCGCGCCGGCGGTGTCCTGCTCGACGTCGAAGGTGAAGCTGCCCTCGATGGGATGGCCGTCGCTGGAGACGACGCGCCACTGGACGGTGTAGGTCCCGGCCGCCAGCGGCTCCTCGAGCTCGGCGGTCACGGTCGGTCCGTCGACGGTGGGCGTCACCTCGGAGACGGTCTCCCCGTCCGCGTCGTCGATCCGCACCACCGGGCTCACCTCGAGGATGTCCGCCGAATAGGTCAGCGTGATCGCCTCGGGCGAGGTCTCGAGCGTCTCGCCGTCGGAGGGATCGGTCTCGATCAGGGTGTCGTGGGCGTGCGCCGGCAGCGGGAGCACCGCCAGGACGGCGAGCGTCAGGGCGGCGGCGAGCGCGAGCAGCGCCGTGGGGCGGGCAGGGCGGCTGGTCAGGGTGGTCACACCAGCAGGCTACGCCAGCTGGTCGGAGCCGATCCTGGAGGGTGAGGGAGGTCGCAGGAGCTCACGGCCGGGGCAGCTCGACAGCGTGGGTGAGCACCGGCAGGGCCTCGCGGGCGGACTCGATCTCGGCGAGGTCGAGGTCGACCAGGAGCATCCCGGGCTCGCGTCCGAGCTCCTGACGGATCTCCCCGAGGGGGCCGACGACGGCGCTCTGACCGATCCCCCGCGGCGTCCGGCCGCAATGCCCGGGCGGCGGGGCCTGGTCGGCCGCGAGGACCACGGCGGTCGAGTCCAGCGCCCGGGCCCCCACGAGCAGCCGCAGCTGCTCGGACTTGGTGGGGCCGTCGCCCCAGGCCATCGGCAGCAGCACGGCGTGCGCTCCGCGACGGGCCAGGGCCGCGAACTGCTCCGGGAAGCGCACGTCGTAGCAGGTGGCGAGGCCGAGGCGGGCGCCGTCGAGGTCGAGCGTGATCAGCTGGTCGCCGGGGGCGACGGTGTCGGACTCCCGCACGCCATAGGCGTCGAAGAGGTGGATCTTGCGGTACTCGGCGCAGACGGAGCCGACTCCCCCGTCGCCGCCCTCCACTCTGCTCCCGGGGTCGCTCTGAGCGCCGCTCCCGGGGCTGCTCCGAGGGCCGCGTGCGATGAGGGTGTTGTGCACCCGAGCGCCGTCGGCCGGGGTGAAGGATCCGGCGACCACCACCAGGCCGTGATCGGTGGCGAGCTCCTGGATCAGCTGGGCGAACTCCTCGTGGTGGGCCTCGGCGGCTGCGCGCAGGTCGGTGCCGAAGGGGGTCAGGGTGGCCTCGGGCAGCAGCACCAGACGGGCGCCGGCGGCGGCCGCGTCCGCCACGGCCCGACGGACGATCCCGGCCGTGGTCCCGTAGTCCTCGCTGACCTCGATCTGGGCCAGGGCGATGCGAGGGCCCGCCGCGCGGCGCACCTGCTCGAGGGCGTCGGGGGTGTCGATGTCGGCCCCTTCCGCTCCGCTGGCCCGATGGGAGACCAGCTCGTCGTCTTCGAGCCGGGCGTACAAGCGCCGCAGGCTGAGATCTGCCCACCCGCCGCCGGGATTCTCGACGTCGGCCAGGGCGCGGCGCAGACGCGCCAGCGGCCAGGCGGCGCAGAGGAACTGGAGGCGGCCGTCCTCTGCGGTCAGCGCGGTGACCTTCTGCCCCGCCCGGCTGGTGGCGGCGAGCGCGGTGAGGGTCTCCCGGCGCAGCATCGGCATGTCGCCGCCGAGCACCAGCACCGTGGTGCTCGGGTCGGCGTCCTCGAGGGCGGCGATCCCTCGCCCGAGCGCGGCCAGCGGCCCGGAGCGCGGCGGGTCCTCGAGGACGAAGCGGGCGTCGTGGCGTGCGGCGAGCGCGTCCCCGTCCGTCCCACCGGGGCCGACGACGATGCGCCGATCTGCCGGGGCGACGCGCAGCACCCGCTCGAGCGCGGTGGCCCCGGCGATGGGCAGCCGCGTCTTGTCCTGCCCGCCCATGCGCGAGGCGGCCCCGCCCGCCAGGATGATCGCGGCGGTGGTGGCGGTTCTCTCGTGCTCCGAGCTCGACATGGAGCGATCCTCCCACGGGCGCTAGGATGTCGGCGGTCCGTGGGGCACCCTGTGTCGTCGTCCGCGGGCCGATCGGCCCCCGTAGCTCAGGGGATAGAGCACCGCTCTCCTAAAGCGGGTGTCGCGCGTTCGATTCGCGCCGGGGGCACTGAGAAGTAGCAGGTCAGAAACTCGCGAGGATGCACAGTCCGACACCTGAACGCATCGGCGGTCCGCACACGCTCCGCACCAGCATTCACGCGCACCCCACGGCGCCGACCCGCGACCCCGTCCACCCTCGCCTCAACGGAGCCTCGCCAGCATGTGGATCTCTGCTCCATCCACACCGGGCTAGTCCCCCTTGCCTTGTGCTTGCCAGGGGGGATAGCGTAATGTGATGGTCAAGCCCCAGAAGTACCGGGACGTCGCGAGATTCCTCCGTTCGCAAGGGTGGCGGCACGTCAGGACCAAAGGCTCACACGAGATGTGGGAGGGCCCACATGGCGAGAAGCAAAGCGTTCCCCACCATTCCCAGGTGTCTGCCGGAGTCGTGCGACAGATCATCGAACGGCTCCCCGGCACGCCGGCCAACTGGAAGTGAGGTTCCCATGACCGTCTACGACGTGACCAGCTACCGGGACGGACCCTGGTGGACCTTCGAGATCCCTGCCCTCACGTCCCCCGCGCCGGCGAAGGGCAGGAACATCGTCGCCATGGGTCAAGCGCGACGCGCCGAGGATGTAGCACGGGAAGCTCGTGACGTGATCGACCTCTGGACAGATGACGGCGATATCGAAGTGCGCGTGCATTACGCACTCCCCGACGGGGTAGAAACCGCTGTGCACAGCGCTGCCGAACGCGAGGAACGAGGTCGGGCTGCGCTGGATGAAGCTGCAGCGCTGCGTCGCAAGGCGGTCCAGGAGCTGCGTTCCCAGGGGCTCAGTCAAGCCGACATCGCAACGCTTCTAGGCCTGTCCCGCCAGAGGGTGCAGCAGCTCTCCGCGGTATGAGGGCCCCCGCAAGGGTCGCTGTTCCTGGCTCGCCCTTGCTTCTGGGCTGCGCACCCGGAGAGGGTGCACTTCTCCTTGTTCCGGACTCTCGGACCCACGCGGTGTCGCCGCCACGGTGAACAGGGTGTCGGGCGCACGACGGGACCGATCTTCGTGTACCGCTCCCCGGGTGCGCGATACCGTGACGGAGTGCCCCACCTCACCTCTGCCCCTGAGTCCTCCGCGCCCACCGACCCTGCCGCACCGACGGCGTTCTCGGACTTCTGCGATATCGACGGCTTCCTGCGGATCCCTCGCCTGACCTCGCTGGCCGCCGGCCCCGACGGCCGCGTGGTCGCGGCGATCCAGGAGGCCGACGAGCACGGCGCGAAGCTCGTCTCCTCCCTCTGGGAGCTCGACCCCGGGGGGAGACAGCCGGCTCGGCGCCTGACCTTCTCCGCCCAGGGCGAGAGCTCCCCGCGCTTCGCCCAGGACGGGTCGTTGCTGTTCAGCTCCGCCCGGCCCGACCCGCAGGGGGAGGCCGAGGAGGACACCTCCGCGATCTGGCGTCTGCCGCGCACCGGCGAGGCCGCCGTCGTCGCCTCCGCCCCGGCCGGGCTGACACTGCTGGCCGTCGCCGAGGACGGCTCGATGCTCGGGGCCACCTCCGTGCTGCCGGGCGGGACCCTCGAGGACGACGCCGAGCGCCGCACCGCCCGCCAGGACGCGAAGCGGACCACCATCTGGCACACCGGCTTGCCGATCCGGCAGTGGGACCACGAGATCGGCGACAGCAGCCGCCGCCTGGTGCTCGTCTCCGAAAGCGGCGACCTCACCGACCTCACCCCGGACGTCGGCACCGTGACCCTGAATACCGCGTCCGCGGACCTCTCCCCCGACGGCGCCACGGTCGCCGCCTCCTGGACCCAGCGCGTGGGCGGCGGGGAGACCCGCAGCTCGATCGTGCTGATCGACACCGCCACGCTGCGCCGCGTCGTGCTGCTGCAGGGCGATGACGAGGCCCAGTACGACAGCCCGCAGTTCTCCCGCGACGGTCGGCACCTGGCCGTGATCCGCTCGACCGCCTCGAGCCCGACGGACACCAGCTACAGCCGCCTGGAGATCCATCCGATCGGCGGCGGCGAGCCGGCCACGGCCCAGCTCGGCGACCTGAGCATCGGCGAGGTGGAGTGGACCACCGACGGCACCCTCCTGGTGGCCGGTGATCTGCACTCCTCCGGGGCGATCCTCGCCATCGATCCGGCGACGGGAGAAGTGCGCACGGTGGCGGGCGACGGGGTCTTCTCCGCTCTCGCCCCGGCGCCCGACGGGTCGCTGTTCGCCCTGCGCAGCGATATCGGGACCCCGGCCCGGCCGTTGCGGATCACGGCTGCAGACGTCGCGGCCGAGCGGTCCGCCGGCGCCGCCCGCGAGCAGTCCGCCCCGGGCGTCCTGCGCGAGCTGCCCGCCCCGGGCGCCGTCGCCGCCCTGCCCGGCACGCTGGAATGGGTGCAGACCGACGTGGACGGGGTCGGCGTCGGCGGTTGGCTGTGCGTACCGGCTTCCGCCTCGGCCGCCTCCCCCGCGCCGGCGATGCTGTGGATCCACGGCGGCCCGCACGGCTCCTACAATGCCTGGAGCTGGCGCTGGTGCCCCTGGCTGGCGGTGGAGCGCGGCTACGCGGTGCTGATGCCGGATCCGGCGATGTCCACCGGCTACGGGGACGCGGGGCTGAACCGCGGCTGGCCGCGCCGGCCCGATGTCGTCTTCCGTGAATGCGAGACGCTCCTCGACGACATGCTGGAGCGTCCGGAGCTCGACGGCACCCGCACCGCGATGCTCGGTGCATCGTTCGGCGGGTTCATGGCGAACTGGATCGCCGGACACACGGACCGCTTCGATGCGATCGTCACGCACGCCGGGCTGTGGGCGCTGGAGCAGCAGCACCGCACCACGGACGCCGCCGCGTCGAAGATGCGCGTGCACCGCCACGAGGACGAGGACCCGGACTGGTATCGCGCCTACTCCCCACATCGCGCCGCCGACTCGATCACCACCCCGATGCTCGTCACCCACGGCAACCGCGACTACCGGGTGCCGATCAGCGAGGCGCTGCGGCTGTGGTGGGACCTGGTCTCGGGGTGGGACGGCCCGCCGCAGACGATGCCGCACCGGTTCCTGCAGCTGACCAGCGAGAACCACTGGGTGCTGACCCCGTCGAACGCCCTGGCCTGGAACCGGGCCGTGCTGGCCTTCTGCGACCAGCACGTCCTCGGCGGCGACCCGATCCCCGAGGTGCTGCCCTGGTGAGCTGTCCGGGCTGACGGGCCCCCTCTGCTGCGGCGCACCCCGGCCTGTCCGCTCCGCCTGCTGAGATTCGGCTCCCTGCGTGAGCTCAATGCCTATACGCCTGTGAGGTCACGCATGATGCCGAAAGTTCGCAGCCACCCCGACCGCCACCCCGGCACCCACCTGCAGCAGCCACCCACCTGCTGCGCGCCCTCGGAAGGATCTCAGCTGAGTCGGTCGCGGAGGATGCCCAGGAACTCGTCGGCCCGTTCGACCTGGAGCGCCAGCTTCTCGCGCCTCGCCCTCGAGTCCTCGAGGGTGGCGTGCAGCTGCGCGCGCGCCGCCTCCTTGTCGTCCCGGGATGCCGGCCCCTCGAGCACATCGAGCAGCTCGAGCAGCTCGCCCATCTCCGTGGTGGAGTATCCCAGGGCTTTCATCCGCCGGATGGTCAGCATCCGGCGCAGGTCGCTCTCGGTGTAGACGCGGAAGCCGCCCTCGGTCCGCCCCGTGGGAGGAATCAGCCCGATCTCCTCGTAGTGGCGCAGGGTGCGTGAGGACAGCCCCGTCCTCTCGGCGAACTCCCCGATGTGCATCCCGGCTCCTTCCCGCTGCTCCTGCTGTGTCCGGCCACATCCTGCGGCTCGCGCTCGGTCCGGCCACATCCTGCGGCTCGGGCTGTGTCCGACCACACCGGACGACGGCTCGCGCCCAACCTTAACGCTCCGTTAAGGTGTTCCCGGAACCTTCCCCCTTCGTCAAGGTTTCGCCATCCCGCCCTCTCCCGAGGAGACGACCGTGTCCGCTGTCCTGACCTCCGACTCGCCGACGCCCCTGGAGCGCCAGAGCGTCCGCCTCACCCTGCGGCGCCCGGGCTGGCTGAAGACGGAGATCCTGGGTGGTCTGGTGGTCGCCCTGGCGCTGATCCCGGAGGCCATCGCCTTCTCGATCATCGCCGGCGTCGATCCCCGCGTCGGCCTGTTCGCCTCCTTCACCATGGCGGTGACCACGGCGATCCTCGGCGGGCGTCCCGCGATGATCTCGGCCGCGACGGGCGCCGTCGCCCTGGTGATCGCCCCGCTGATGGCCTCCCACGGCCTGCAGTACCTGATCGCCGCCGTGATCCTGGCGGGCGTCCTGCAGATCGTGCTCGCGCTGGTCGGGGCGGCACGCCTGATGCGCTTCATCCCGCGCTCGGTGATGGTCGGCTTCGTCAACGCGCTCGCGATCCTCATCTTCCTGGCGCAGGTTCCGGAGCTGCTCGGGGTGCCGTGGCTCGTCTACCCCCTGGTCCTGCTCGCCGGCGTGATCGTGTTCGGGCTGCCGCGGCTGACCACGGCGGTGCCGGCGCCGCTGGTGGCCATCCTCGTGCTCACCGTGCTCGTGGTGGCGTTCGGGTGGGACCACATCCCGAGCGTCGGCGACAAGGGCGCCCTGCCCGAGTCGCTGCCCTCCCTGTTCCTCCCCGACGTCCCCCTGACTCTGGAGACGCTGGAGATCGTGGGGCCGTACGCGCTGGCGATGGCGGTCGTGGGCCTGCTCGAGTCGCTGATGACCGCGAAGCTCGTCGACGACATCACCGACACCCGTTCGAACAAGACCCGCGAAGCGTGGGGCCAGGGCGCGGCGAACATCGTCACCGGGTTCTTCGGCGGCCTGGGCGGCTGCGCGATGATCGGCCAGACCACGATCAACGTGAAGGCCGCCGGCGCCCGCACCCGGATCTCCACCTTCCTGGCCGGGGTGTTCCTGCTGATCCTGGTGGTGACCCTCGGCGACCTGGTGGCCCTGATCCCGATGGCCGCGCTGGTCGCGGTGATGGTCTTCGTATCCTGGGCGACCTTCGACTGGCACTCGATCCGCCCCCGCACCCTCGCCCGGATGCCGAAGTCCGAGACGACGGTCATGCTGGTGACGGTGGTGGCCACGGTCTCGACCGACAATCTGGCGATCGGCGTGGTGCTCGGTGTGCTGGTCGCGATGGTGGCCTTCGCCAACCGGGTCGCCCATTTCGTGCGGGTCGACCGCGCGCTGATCGAGGACACGGACGGCACGGTCACCGCGCGGTACACCGTGCGCGGGGAGCTGTTCTTCGCCTCGTCCAACGACCTGTACACGATGTTCGACTACGCCGGCGATCCCGAGCACGTGGTGATCGACATGCGCGATTCCCACCTGTGGGATGCCTCCACGGTGGCCGCGCTGGACGCGGTCACCGACAAGTACACCCAGCGCGGCACCGAGGTCGACATCGTGGGACTGAACGAGGCCAGCCGTCGCATGCGGGTGCGCCTGACCGGGCTACGCTGAGGACCACCCAGCAGCGGGCCGCGCCCGCCGGGTCCCGACCGGACAGAGGACATATGACTCACCGCACGCGCCGCCCCTTCGACGCCACCTGGCTTCCCTTCGGGATGATCATCGGCTTCGTCGTCGGGATCGGCACCGCGCTCGCGGTCACCGACAATCTGCTGGTGGGCGCGGCGACCGGGTTCCTCATCGGGGTCGCCCTCGGGGTCGCGCTCGGGCTGCGTACGCGCGATCGGTCCACGACCGACGAGGACACCGAGGACGACCGCTACCGCGCCTCGCACGGTGATCCGACACTCCACCGGGACGACGACGAGCGCTGAGCGACGCCGCGCCGTGCCGGACGCCGATCACCGATCGCCGATCACCGATCACCGATCACCGATCACCGATCAACCCTCCCCACGTCATCGCCGTCCACAATTCTTTGAGGTGTCGTACCGCGAAATCCGAGGTCGTGGTGCCATGGTGGTCCTCACCTGGCCAGGACGGGCCAGTGATCATCGTCTGACGTCTCCAGGAGGATCCGATGAAGGTCACCGACACACATGGCACCGCGGCTGGCCACTTCGACTATCTCGAGGCCGAGACCGCGCCGCAGACCGCCCCCGTCGACGGCCATGACCTCCCCGCGGTAGGCACCGACGACCTGGTCGATCTGGTCGAGACGACCGGCTCCCGCCCTGCGGTCATCGGTCCCGTCCGCACCGGCGCCGAGCCTCTCGCCGCACGCAGCGCCTGAGGCGCTCGCCCCGGGTCTGCCATCGCCGTCCCTCGCCCGGGCACGGCCCTCGACACGGAGTCCGGGCCGGGGTCGCCGTGCCCGCGGGCGTGTCCGACGGCGCGGTCAGCTCCGGTCCGGGCGACGAGCAATGGTCACCAGGTGGTCGACCGGCCCGTTCCCCGCCTGCGGGCTGAACGAGAGCTGCTGCTCAGCCCCGCCGTGCAGGGCACGTTGCAGGAAGTCGCGGGCGGCCGCGATCGCCGCGAGGTCGTCTCCCCGCCCGCGGGTCGGACCCCGCTCGTCGGCTGGCCCCCGCTCGTCCGCCGCGCCCAGCTCGTCCGCCGCGTCCTGCGTGGTCGCGAGCCGCCGCAACGGCCCTGCACCAGGATCCCGCGCGACGGCGAGACGGGCGTACTGGGCGGCGATCGCCGCGGAGAGGGTGCACCCGGTGCCATGCGTCCCCCGTGTGCGCACGCGCTCGTCCCGGAGCTGGTCGATCCCCCCGGGATGAGCGACCACGTCGACCATCTCGTCGCCCGCACGATGCCCACCCTTGAGGACCACGACCTCGACGCCGCAGCCGCGCAGCTGCTCGGCCTGCTCGCTCATGGTCTCGAGGTCGTCGGCCTCCGAGACCCCGAGCAGCTGCGCGGCCTCCGGCAGGTTGGGGGTGATCACGTCGGTGAGCGGCAGCAGGCGCTCGCGCAGCAGATCCGTCGCGACATCGGGCAGCAGCACGTCTCCGCTGGTGGCGACCATGACGGGGTCGAGCACGAGGCGGCCGAACGCCTCCCTCCGGCTCTCGATGGTCTCTGCCACGGCGGCGATCACCTCGGCGGAGGCGAGCATCCCGATCTTCGTCGCATCCAGCGGGATGTCGTCGAGCACGCTGGTGATCTGCCGCTGGACGTCCTGCGGGGCGATCGGGATCACGGCCTGCACGCCGAGCGTGTTCTGGGCGGTCAGGGCCGTGATCGCCGAGGTGCCGTAGACGCCGAGGGCGGTGAAGGTCTTCAGGTCGGCCTGGATCCCGGCTCCCCCGCCCGAGTCCGAGCCGGCGATGGTCAGCGAGGTCGGTGGTCGCATGGCGGGGAGCTCCTGGACGGAGGAAGGGGTGGTCGAGGACGGGGTGGTCGCGGATGGGGTGGTCGCGGATGGGGCGGCCGCGCCGGGCGATTCATCCACGACGGCTCCCCTCCTCGAAGGCCGCGAGCAGCTCGGCGGCCGCCCGCTCCGGGTCCGCCGCCGCGGCGATGCGCGAGACGACGCAGACGCCCTCGACGCCCGTCGCGGCCACCTGTCCGGCCAGCACGGCATCGATCCCGCCGATCGCCACGGTGCACGTAAGGTCTCGGCCCTGCGCTCCCGCCGTCCGACGGGCCGCGGCCCACGGCGCGAGGCAGGCGGCGAGGCCGTCGAGGCCGAGCGGCGCGGCCGCGTCGGTCTTGGTGTCGGTGGCGCGGATCGGGCCGATGCCCAGCACGTCGGCCGACCCGTCGGCCAGGGCCTCGTCCACCTGGCCGGGGGTCCCGGTGGACACGCCGATCATGAGGTCGTCCCCGAGGATCTCGCGGGCGCGGGACGGGGGCACGTCGTCCTGCCCCACATGGAGGTGGCAGCGGGTCTGCTCGGCCACGGCGAGCCGGTCGTCGACCACCAGCGGGATCTGTGCCGCGCGGGGCCCGAGTCCTGCCCGCAGCACCTCGCGACACTCGCGGACCAGCGCCACGAGATCGGCATCGGTGGCGTGCTTGTCCCGCAGCTGGATCATGCCCGCCCCGCCGCGGACCGCCGCCACCACCACGGCCGGCACGGCGTCGATCCCGCCGGACAGCTCCGAGTCGGTGACGTGGTAGAGACGCAGGTCAGCGGCGTGCGCCGCGCGCAAGGAGGGCCGGATCATGCCGTCACTCCGGCCGGGTCCTCCTGGATCTGGACCAGGGTCACGACATCCTCGGGGGTGAGGGTGTCCAGGGCGTCGAGCCAGGCGACGGCGAAGGATCCCACGCCGCGGGCCTCGCGGGCGGCGACGGTGCCGGCGGCGCCGAGCAGGGCGTGGGCGGCCAGGACCGCATCGTGCGCGGTGAGGTCGCTGCCGCGGATGGCGCCGAGCAGGGCGGCGCAGACCGCGCCGAGGGAGCAGCCGGTCCCGATCACGCGGGGCAGCAGGGCGTCCCCACTGGTGAGCACCGTGGTGCGGTCGGCGGAGAGGATCGCGTCGCGCTCCCCGGAGACGGCGACGACGGTGCCGCTGCGGCGGGCGAGATCGCGGGCGGCACGCAGGACGTCGTCGACGGAGTCGGTGGCGTCGACGCCGCGGCCGCCCGCGCCGTCACCCGCCAGGGCGGCGATCTCGGAGGCATTGCCGCGGATCGCGGTGGGGCCGAGGGCGAGCAGCTCGTGGGCGAGCGGGGTGCGCACGGGCAGGGAGCCGATGGCGACCGGGTCCAGCACCCACGGCGTGCCGGCCTCCGCGGCCGCGCGGGCCGCGGCGGGCATGGCCGTGGCCTGGTCCGAGGAGACGGTCCCGACGTTGATCAGGACTCCGTCGGCGGCGCCCGCGAAGACGGGAGCCTCCAGGGGGTGATCGACCATCGCCGGGGCGGCGCGGACGGCCAGCAGGACGTCGGCGGTGATCTGCTGGACGACGGTGTTGGTGAGGCACTGGACGAGGGGGCTGCGCTCGCGCAGGACCTCGAGGGCGTGCCGGAGTCGGATGCCGGGCGTGCTGGCAGTCATGGGTGACGATCCCTTCGCAGGTGTGGACCAGGGCAGGTTCGACGGGTGTGCTCTCAGCCGTCACCTCGACGGCACCCCGTGTCACTGGTCGGCGACTCTAGCAGCAGCCCGACGTCGGCCGGTCGTCGCCTCGGGGGCCCCGGACCGCGGACTCGTGGCCCGTCCGTGACCGCTCGGAGGCGCACACTCCTCGTGAATACATGACGCTTCCTTGACCTTTTGTTGACTCTTTGGCACGCTGGTCCGGGTGCCGTCTCGTCGGAGCCGGTTCGTCCGACCGGGCACCCGCACCACAGCCCCGCACAGCGCGGGACCGCAGTCGTCTGTCAGGGGACCGCGGCGCGGCCCGGTCCCGGACCGGCCGCGTCGCGGTGATGGTCAGGTCGCTCACCGACGCTTCCCCGCCCGCATCCGGTCGCCTATCGTGGGACCTGCACCGCCAGCGGACCGGCGGCGCCGCGGCCGGGACGACCCGGTCGCCGGGACCCGACGAGGACGGCCTCGGAACAGGATGCGTCCCATGCCGTCGCTCGACCGCTCCCCCGCTCTCACCGGCCGCGCCCTCGTCGCCGCGATCCTCACCCGCGACGTCCTCGTCCGTCTCGTGCTCGGCTGGGCCTCGGTCGCCGCGCTCGCCGTTCTCGCCCCGGATCCGGGGGCGTCCTCCGGCCCGGTCCTGCTCCTGCTGCTGGCCGCGATCGTGGTGGTCATCGTCGTCGCCGCGGGCGGCGTCGTGCAGCAGGCCGAGGCCCTCGCGCACCGGCTCGGCGACCCCTACGGCACGCTCGTGCTGACACTGTCCATCGTGGTGATCGAGGTGGTGCTGATCGCCGCCGTGATGCTCGGCCCCGGCGAGCACACCACCATCGCCCGGGATTCGGTGATGGCGGTGTCGATGATCATCCTGAACCTGGCGCTCGGGATCTGCCTGCTGGTCGCCGGGATCCGGCACGGCGACCTGCGGCCGAATCGGGTGGGGGCCTCGACCTATCTTGTTCTGCTGGTCGCCCTCGGCGCCCTCGCCTTCGCCCTGCCGGCGCTGATCGGCCGCGGCGGATCCTTCACCGCGGTGCAGGCCGTGGTGATCGTCGTGGCGGCCGTGGGACTCTACGGATTCTTCCTGTGGCGCCAGGCCGGCGCGCAGGCCGGAGACTTCCAGGAGGTCGAGGTGCCCGCCGGCGCCACCTCGTCGGCCCCTTCCGGCCCCGACCCGTCGACCCCCGTCGCCACGACCTCGTCGACCCGCGCCGACGCCGCCCCCCTCCCCCCGGAGTCCGACCCGATCACCCGGGTGCTGGCGACCCATCGCACCGAGCTGCTGGCCCGGACCGCCGTGCTCGTGGCCACCGTGCTGCCGATCGTGCTGCTCTCCCATCACATGGCCTCCCTGCTGGACGAGGGCCTGGCCCGTCTCGGGGCTCCCGCTGCCCTGGGCGGGGTGCTCATCGCGATGATCGTGTTCACGCCGGAGACGATCACCGCGGTGCGGGCGGCGCTGGGCGGGGAGATCCAGCGGGTGGTGAACCTGTGCCATGGCGCGCTGGTCTCGACCTATGCCCTGACGATCCCCACCGTGCTGGTGATCTCGCTGCTCACGGGGCAGCAGGTGGTGCTCGCCGAGTCCGGCGCGAACCTGCTGCTGCTCGGGGCGACCCTTGCGGTCTCGGCGATCTCGGTCGCCGCGGAGCGCGTCACCGCCGTGCACGGCGCCGTCCACCTGCTGTTGTTCGTGCTCTACGCTCTCGCGCTGTTCGCCTGACCTCTCCGCCCGCCGCGGGAGAAGCGGGCACTGCCGCGCGGCGGGCGAGGACCGGGCACTGCCGCGCGGCGGCGAGAACCCGGCTACGCTCGAGGGATGAGTGCGACGACGTCTCAGATCCCCACCGATGCCGGTGACCTGCCCGGGCTGCTCTGGCTCCCCGACGACCTCGACCAGCCGGTGCCCGGCCTGGTGGTGCTGCAGGAGATCTTCGGGCTGTCCGCGTACATGCAGGAGCGCTGCGCAGACCTCGCGGCCCTCGGCTACGCCGTGCTCGCCCCGCAGCTGTTCGCCCGCCTGGACCCGCCGGTGGTGGGCCTGGAGGACGGCGACGACGCCGAGGCCTGGCTCGCCGAGGGCATGGCCCTGACCGAGCGTCTGCCGTGGGAGCGCGCCGAGGCCGACGCCCTCGCCTCCCTGAACGCGCTGCGGGCGCATGGCGCCGTCGACTCCGAACGGGTCGGCGTGCTCGGCTTCTGCTACGGCGGCGGCCTGGCCTTCGCGGCGACCGCCGCCGCAGCGGACGAGGGCCGCGCCCCCTCGGTGCTGGTGAGCTACTACGGCTCGGCGCTGCCCACCCTGCTGGACCGGGCGCCGCAGGTGACCGCACCGAGCCTGCACCACTTCGGCACGGCCGACGCCTTCATCCCCCTCGAGACGGTCCAGCAGATCCGCGAGGCGGTCACCGCCGGCGGCACCCGGGACCAGGTGCGCTTCGAGCTCCACGAAGGCGCCGGGCACGCCTTCGACAACCCGCACCCCTTCCTGCATCACGGCCCCGCGGCCGCGGCCGCCTGGCAGCAGACCGTCGACTTCCTCACCGAGACCCTGCCGACGCGTTCTTGACCAGGCTCAACCGGCCACGGCCGCCCGCCGCCGCGGTACCGGCCGACGTCGGCGCGCAGGTGCCGCGCAGCGGTGACGTGCGCCAGATCATCCCCGAACGCCCTGCGTGCCACGCAATTGCGCACGTGATCGAATAGTTATCTCCAGATTGTCGGACAGTCCGGACATCCGATCGACGGCGCGGGCACATCGCTCGTCATCCCAGGCCATACGGCTTTCCAGAACGCCTCCGCTCTGCTAGGGCCACCTCCTGGGCGTCCCTCGCTCAGGGGTGAACGCCCTGTTCCTGGGCACGGGCCATTTGCCGACGCCCAGAGGACGGGCGATCATGAAGAGCGGACCGATGCCCTGCACGTTGGGGGGAACAAGCAGAGAGGAGTCGGTCCGCACCTGCCGAACGTCAATCGACGAAGGAGCCCCAGTGCCACCAGTCATCACCGCCGACGGCCTGTACAAGGTCTTCGGTCGACGGCCCGCCCGCGGAGTCGAAGCACTCCGTCAGGGTCGGGACCGCGCCGAACTGCGCGACGAAGGGCTCACCGCCGCCGTGATCGACGCCAGCTTCTCCGTGGAACCTGGTGAGAACTTCGTCGTCATGGGGCTGTCCGGATCCGGCAAGTCCACGTTGATCCGCATGGTCAACGGACTGCTGCCCGCGAGCGCCGGCGAGCTGCGCATCGGGGACGAGGTGCTCTCGACGATGTCCCCCGCGAAGGTGCGCCAGGTGCGCCGCGAGCGCATCTCGATGGTCTTCCAGCACTTCGCGCTCCTCCCCCATCGCACCGTCGGGGAGAACGCCGCCTACGGTCTGAAGGTCGGCGGCATGAACCGCTCCGAGCGGGAGAAGAGGGGCAACGACGCGCTCGAGATGGTCGGGCTCAAGGGCTGGGGCGGCTACAGCCCCGACAGCCTCTCCGGCGGCATGAAGCAGCGCGTGGGCCTGGCCCGTGCGCTGGCCGCCGGCACCGACATCATGCTGATGGACGAGGCCTTCTCCGCCCTGGACCCGCTGATCCGCCGCGACATGCAGGACCAGCTGATCGAGCTCCAGCAACGCCTGGAGAAGACGGTCCTGTTCATCACCCACGACCTCAACGAGGCCATGCGCATCGGTGACCGGATCGCCATGATGCGCGACGGCCGTATCGAGCAGGTCGGCACCTCCGACGAGATCCTCAACGAGCCGGCCAACGACTACGTGGCCCGATTCATCCAGGACGTCGACCGCTCCCGCGTCATGACCGCCGCGGCCATCCTGGAGCGGCCGGCCGAGACGCTCGGCGAGGACCACGGCCCGCGCACCGCGCACCGCATGCTGCGCGAGACGCAGAACGCGTGGCTGATCGCTCTGCACCGCGACCGCACTCCCCGCGGCGTGCTGTGGGAAGAAGATGTCGCCGAAGCCGTCCGGCGCGGCCAGGATCAGCTGCCCTGGGCGCCGGGACGTGAGATGCCCGTGGTCACCCACGACACCCCCATCGCCGACCTGTTCGCCCCCGCCGCCCAGCACATCAATCCGCTGGTCGTGGTCGACGACGACGGCAAGTTCCTCGGAGTGATCCCACGCGTGACGCTGCTGACGGCCGCCGGCACCGGGCACAACGAGAACGGGGACGCGGTCGAGACCGTCGAAGCACCCGACCCAACCCTCTCCACCGGGGGCGATGCCCTGGGAGACACGACCCACGAGACGCTCGGAGGTGACCGATGAACCCGGACGAAGCCCTCATCCCGCGCCTCCCACTCGGCGACTGGACCGAGAGCGGCATCGACTGGCTGAAGGACAACGCCGCGTGGGCGTTCGACGCCTTCACCTGGGTGATGGAACTCCTGGTCGAGAACCTCACCGCAGGGCTGCTGTTCCTGCCCGCGCTGCTGATGATCCCGCTGATGGCCCTGCTCGCCTGGGCAGTGCGCTCCTGGCGTCTGGCCGTCGGCACATTGATCATGATGCTCGCGGTGCTGGCCATGGACCAGTGGGTGCCGATGGTGCAGACCATGGCGCTGGTGATCGTCGCGACGGTATTCGCCGTGGCCATCGCGGTGCCGTTGGGCATCCTCGCCGCCATGAACTCCTCGGTCAGCGCGATCGTGAAACCGATCATGGACTTCATGCAGACGATGCCCGCCTTCGTCTACCTGATCCCGGCGGTCACCTTCTTCTCGATCGGGCTGGTGCCCGGCATCTTCTCGACGATCATCTTCGCACTGCCCCCCGGCGTGCGCATGACGGAGCTCGGCATCCGGCAGGTCGATGCCGAGACCGTCGAGGCCGGCGAGTCCTTCGGCGCCACCCGCGGGCAGATCCTCCGCGGCATCCAGTTCCCCCTGGCGGTGCCAACCATCATGGCGGGCGTCAACCAGGTCATCATGCTGGCCCTGTCCATGGCCGTCATCGCCGGCATGGCCGGCACCGACGGCTCCGGCAAGCTGGTGGTCCAGGCGATCTCCACCCTCGACCTGCCGCTCGGTGTCGAAGCCGGTCTCGGCGTCGTCGCCCTCGCGGTCTTCTTGGACCGCGTCACCGCAGCGCTGGGCAATCCCGGCGACTACAAGACCTCGCTCATCGCCCTGGCGAAGCGACGTCGTGCGGCCACCCCGGCCTGACCCCTCCGTAACCATCGAACACCCCTGGAAAGGATGATTGATCATGACCAAGCGAAACTCGCTCTGGACCCCGAGCTCCCTCTCCCGCCGCGCCGCCCTGGTGGGCGGCGCCGGCCTGCTGGGCGGCCTCGGTCTGACCGCCTGCGGCAGCGGCAGCGGCAGCGGCAGCGGCAGCAGTGACGGTGGCAGCGGAGGTGGCGGCCCCGAGGGCAAGACCATCACGCTGGGTTACATCGCCTCCTGGACCGACGGCCTGTCCACCGCGTACCTGCTGGACAATCGTCTGACCGCGATGGGCTACACGGTCGAACACGAAACCATCGCCGATGCCGCCCTGCTGTACGCGGGCCTCGCCCAGGGTGACCTGAACGTCTACCCCTCGGCCTGGCCCGAGGTCACTCACGCCGACTACATGGATGAGTACGGCGACGATATCGAGGACCTGATCGGCTACTACGAAGGGGCGAAGCTGAACCTCTCCGTGCCCGACTATGTCGAAGGCATCTCCTCGATCGCAGATCTGAAGGGCCAGGCCGATCGCTTCGGCGGCAAGATCTACGGTATCGAGCCAGGCGCCGGCCTCACCGGTGCCACGCAGGACGACGTGATGCCCGGGTACGGCCTCGACGACTACGAGCTGGTCACGTCCTCCACCCCTGCGATGCTCACGGAACTGAAGAATGCGGTCGATGCCCAGGAGGACATCGTCGTGACCCTTTGGAGCCCGTTCTGGGCGATGACCGCCTTCCCGGTCGTGCCGCTGGAGGACCCGGAAGGCCTCTTCGGTGAGCCGGAGGCGCTGCACCACCTGGCACACAAGGGCTTCACCGAAGAGTTCCCGGAGGCCGCGGATTGGATCTCTCAGGCGAAGATGAACGACGAGCAGTTCGGCTCGCTCGAGGACATGGTCGTCAACCAGTTCGAGGAGGGCCAGGAGGCCGAAGCGGTCGAGAAGTGGCTCGAGGAGAACCCCGACGCCATGCCGCCGCTGCCGGGCGAGTGAGACCCGGCAGCTCACCGGTGACTCGGACCGCCGCCTGAACACCTCGGCCGACGCCACACAGGACGGGCCGGTCGCGACGACGTCGCGGCCGGCCCGTCCTCGGTTCTCGATGATCAGCCCTCGATGCGCACCTCGGACCCGGCCTTCGCGGAGGCGTAGCAGGCGTCGATCACCTCGGCGCGGCGCAGGGCGAGCGAGCCGTCGTGCGCCGCCCAGTCGTCGGAGCGGACCTTCTGGAGGAAACCCGCGACCGCTGCGGCGTGGCGCCCGTCCTCGCCGACGACGGGCTGCAGCTCCGCCGGGATGCCGGCGACCTCGGTCCACACGGTGATGGTCTGGTTCCCGGGCGTGCCGCCCCATTCGATGGTGGCCCCGCCGTCGGCCCCGTAGAGGGTGACGTAGCAGAGGTCCTCCGGGATCCACTGCGCCCAGCTGGACTCGAGCAGCAGGGTGCCGCCGCCGTCCAGGCGGAGGAAGGCGGTGGCGAGGTCCTCGACCTCGAAGGGCGCACCCTCCTCCGCCTGGGAGATCCCGAAGCCGGAGCCGCCGCGGCCCAGCGGCCCGAACTCGGCGTGGGTGGAAGCGGAGGCTGCGGTCACGGCCGGCTCCCCCAGCAGGTGCAGGGTCATGTCGAGCATGTGGATGCCGATGTCCATCATGGCGCCGCCGCCGGAGCTCTCGGCCTTGGTGAACCAGGTGCCCAGCCCCGGGATGCCGTGGCGGCGGATCCAGCCGGTCTTGGCGTAGTAGAGCTTGCCCAGCACCCCGGAGTCGACGACGTCCTTCAGGGCGGTGACGTCTCCGCGCTGGCGATGGTTGAAGGACACGTCCAGCACGCGTCCCGCGCGCCGTGCGGCGTCGACCATTCCCGCCGCGGCCTCGGCGTTCTGGGCCATCGGCTTCTCCGTGATCACGTGCACCCCGGCCTCGAGCGCGGCGGCGGCCATCGACGCGTGCAGGAACGTCGGGGTGGCGATGGAGACGACGTCGAGCTCGGCCTCGGCGAGCATCTGCTGCCAGTCGCGGTAGCGCCCCGGCACCTCGTGCTCGTCGCCGAACCGCGCCAGCAGGTGCTCCTCCATCGCGGCGAGCGCGACCAGATCGACGGTGGGGTCGGCGGCGTAGGCGGCCACATGCTGCTGGCCGGCCCAGCCCAGGCCGATCACGCCGGCGCGCAGTCGGCGCGGGGTCTCCTGAGGTGCGGTGGTCATCGTGGCGGGGTCCCTTCCTCGGTGTGCATGGAGCAGGGGCAAGCCTATGCGGCTGTCAGCCGGGACGTCGTCCCCTCGGCCGCTGCCACGCCTACCCCCGCGGCCGCTCCCCCTGCTCCCCACGGATCAGTTCATCGAGCGCGACGAGCGCATCGCGCGCTCCCTCCAGCGCGGCCGCGTGCTCCGGGGACAGCTGCTCCTGCGCGGCCCGCAGCGGTCCGCTCCAGGCGGCGGCGATCGCCTCGTCCTCGGCGAGCGCCTCCTCGGTGGGCACGATGTGGAAGGTCCGGCGGTCCTGCAGGCTCGGCTCGCGCACCACGAGTCCGCGCTCCAGCAGCGTGCGCAGCGCCGCACTGGTGTTGGGCTGGCGCAGACCGAGCCGGCGCGCCAGCTCCCCCACCGTGAGACCCGGGCTGTCGAGGACGTGCTTGAGCAGCGCGAGCTCCGTGGTCGGCAGCGGGTCGGCGGTGGCGGCCTCCGGCACCCGACGGTGAATGCTCCACGCGAGATCGCGCAGCACCATCGCCACATCGCGGGGCCGCGGAACCGGATCCGTGTCGAGGGTCATGCATGGCACCCTACTGGATATCTTCTAATATATATGTAGCCACATCTTGTTGTCGGGCCCTCCTCCTCACTCTCGGAAGGCGTGTGCAGTGACCTCCTCCCCCGATACCGCGGACCGCGTGATCGTCCCGCCCGGCCGACTGTTCGTCGCGGTCCTGGTGCTGCTGACCGCCGTCGCGCCGCTCTCGATCGACATGTACCTCCCGGCGTTCCCGACGATCGCCGAGGAGCTCGGCACCACCGCCACCGGGGTCCAGCTGTCGATGACCGCGTTCCTGATCGGCATGGCGCTCGGCCAGCTGTTCGTCGGCCCGCTGTCCGACGGGATCGGCCGTCGCACGCCGTTGCTCGTGGGCACCTTCGTGTGCTTCGTCGCGAGCGTCCTCTGCGCGGTCGCACCGAGCATCGAGGTCCTCATCGGCGCCCGCTTCCTGCAGGGCCTGGGCGGCGCCGCCGGCGTCGTGCTCGCCCGGGCGATCGTCTCGGACACGGCGCGCGGTGCCCTGGCCGCGAAGCTGCTGGGCGCGCTGATGATCGTCAGCGTCATCGCTCCTGTCGCCGCCCCGCTGGGCGGCGGGGCGATCATCGCCGGCATCGGCTGGCGCGGCGTGTTCTGGATCGTCGCAGGCCTCGTGCTGCTGATGCTCCTCGCCGCCGTCGTGGTGGCCCAGGAGTCCCTGCCCACCGAGGAGCGGACGTCCGGCGGCATCCCCGCCACGCTCCGCTCCGCCCGCGAGGTGCTCGCCAATCGCACCTACACCGGCTACCTGCTGACGTTCTGCCTGTCCTTCGCGGCCCTGTTCGCCTACATCGCTGCCTCCCCGTTCGTCATCCAGAACATGCTCGGCTTCTCCGCGACCACGTTCTCGCTGCTGTTCGCCGTCAACGCGGTGGCGATCACCGTGACCAGCGCGATCACCGCGGCCCTGGCCGGGAAGGTCGCCTACCGTCGGATGACCGTTGGGGGCTGACCGCCGGGACGATCGCCGCCGTCGGCCTGCTGGGCTGCGCGCTGAGCGGGGTGCCGACGCTCCCGACGCTCGTGCTGTTCGCGCTCTTCCAAGGCTCGCTCGGGTTCGTCTTCGCCAATGCGACCACCCTCGCCCTCGCGGAGACCGGGCAGAACGCAGGGACCGGTTCGGCGTTCCTCGGCTCCCTCCAGTTCCTGCTGGCCGCGCTCGTCTCCCCGCTGGTAGGGCTCGCCGGCGAGGCCACCGCGGTTCCCATGGGGATCGTCATGGTGGTCACGATCGTCCTGGCAGGAGTCTCCTTCCTGGCTCTTCCGCGACGAGACGCCGACGGGCCGCGAGACGCCGACGGGCCGCGAGTCGCCGACGAGCAGGCCTCGGGCGTCGAGGACTACGCCCCGTCCGCCTGATCCCCCAGCGCCGCGGGCACCTCGCCCGGGGGATGCAACGGGGGCGGTGCGCTCTCGGCATTCCGGGCCGCATCGCACCACAGGGTCCCTAGGGTGGAGTCATGATGACCTCACCACCACCTGTCGACCCCTCAGCGACCGGCTCGCCGACCCGCGGTGCCCACCGCACCCGCACCGTCGTGCTGATCGCCGTGGCCGCCGCCGTGGTCGCCGGGCTCGTGGGCCTGGGCCTCGGAGGACTCGGCGGCGTCCTGATCTCCTCCAGCGGCTTCGGCGGAGGCGACCGGAAGGGCCAGGACATCGCCGACGGCTGCGTGATCCTGGATCGGTTGGAGGACGATCTGCCCGTCGAGGAGGGCGCGGTGAGCCTGGAGGAGCCGCTGCTTTTCGAGCTCGGCGCGGCCGGTCAGCTGTTCATGGCCGCCGGCGCGGGAGATCAGGACAGCGAAGCCTGGCTCACCGGGAAAGAGCTGGTGAGCGGGACGGCGACCCTCGATATGAAGGGGATCAACGACAGCGTGGAGACGGCGCAGACGACGATCTGCGCCTGAGCAGGGCACCTCTCCGCTCAGTCATCAGGGGACACCCGTGTCGTCCTCACCATCAGCACCGTCGTCGCCCTCTCCGTCGGCGAACGCGGCCGTTCCCGTCTCAGCGGCGGGGCACTCGAGCGGACTCGGCGAGGTGACGCGCGTGATCCCGGAGTATCCGGTCCAGGCGACCTGATGCCCGGGGTGCTCGGCGTCCTCGAGCCGCTCGACGTTGAGGGTGTCGAGTTCCTTCTGGTTGCAGTGCGCACAGGTGTCCTGCCCGTTCTCGAGCGAGGTGAGGCCACCACGCGCATGGGGGACGACGTGGTCGCGCTGTCGGCTGGAGGCATTGCAGAAGGGCCCGCGGCAGGAGCTGTCCCGCCAGCTGAGGAATCGGGCCATCGCGGGCGGGAACGTTCGCGCCCGCGAGTCCATCTGCACCAGCTCCCCCGTGGTCGGATGGGTGTACAGACGCCTGATCACCGCCCGGATGGCGGACCCGTCGTCCCCGAAGGGATCCCGATGTCCGAGGGCGGGCTGCGCGGCGACAGCGCGCAGCTGGTCGCGAACGGCTTCGGCCGGGACGGGACCGTACCCCTCGATGTGAGCGACGTCGCCGACCCCGGGATGGAACAGGGCGCGATCGGTGATCATCACTCCGAGATCGAGGCGGAAGGGGTCCATCCCGTCCTCGCGACCCAGCACCGTGTCGGTGAGCGCGTCGACCATGAGGGCTCCGTGACCCGTGCGCTCGCCCCGGACCTGTCGGCGCTCTGCCTCGAGGGAGAGTCGCTTGTGGACGAGCTGGGCGTCGGCGGCGGGCATGCGGGCGGTCAGGGTCGCCATCCCGTGCTGCCCGCGCGCGAGCGTGAGGTGGCGTCGGGTCCGTGCCCGTCGGTGCCGGAGGGCCTCGCCGTCGGGGTCGAGCTCGCCGATCGCGGTGGCGACGGCTGCCTTCCACTTCCTGGTCCCGGCGCCGTCGAGGGTGGAGAGTCGCCCGTGCAGGAGGGTATCGACCTCCGCGCGCTGGTCGGCATCGAGAACGCTGGTCGCATCGGCCGCACCGTAGAGGGAGGTGGCCGGAGCCCGACCGGAGATCATGGCCGAGAGCAGGTGAGGCATGGACTCGACCATTCGGCGGGCCGAGGTCACGGTGCGGCCGGCGTCCGCCGGGGAGCGTCGCGTCGTCAGCGACAGGTCCCGGGTCGCGATGCCGTGGGCCTCCTGGGCCACCTGGCCCGACCCCTCCTCGTTCGCCTCATGACCGCTCGCGTCACGCGTGGCTCCGCGCCGATCCCTGCGCGTGGCGTCGTCGAGGGCGACGACGGTGCGGGTCTCCAAGGCATCGATCAGGCCGCGGGAGGTCTGGATCCTCGCCAGCAGCTGCGTGTAGTCCTGACGCCCGCGACCGGTCACCTCGAACATGTCCCCGGGGGTCGAGGCGATCGCCTCGAGGAGGACGTCCGCCTCGGCAAGCAGGTCCGTGAGCGCAGACGGCCCACCCTCACGCAGCGCGAGGAGCCACGCCGAGGAAGCGATGGGATCCTCGGGACAATCCTGCGGGGGCGGCGGCATCAACATGCATCCATCCTGCCCACTCGAGGACGGTATCGAAAGCACCTTCGGTCATTGTGGATAACCCGACCCCTGCAACCCGACGCCCGCCACGTCACCATGCCCGCACGTCACCGGGACCCTTCCCCTGACCTGCACCATCCCCGAAGAAACACCCATCCTCCACTTTGGGTGCGCAGAAACAATGTGGAGGACGATGAAGGGGAGGGTCCTGAACGCCGTCTACTCGGGCATCCGCCCGTGGCCCGGTCCGCGCCCGACCCTTGCCCCGACTCCGGATCCGGTATCTGATGGAGGGACGAGTCCGCACGTCCCATCACAGGAGGCCACGATGAAGAAGCTGCCGAGGAAACCGACGGCGACCGGTCCGGCCGAGACCTTCACCGGATCGGTGCTGGTCGACGGCATCCGCGGTCCGATGGATGGCTCCCGGGTCGCCATGGCCCACGTCCACTTCGCCCCGGGCGCCCGCACGTACTGGCACACCCATCCCGTCGGCCAGACCCTCTACGGCACCGACGGCATCGGCGTGGTCGTCTCCCGGGACGGCAGCGTGGTGACCCTCGAGCCGGGTCGCACCGTGTGGATCCCACCGCACGAGGAGCACTGGCACGGGGCGTTGGATGACCAGCTCATGGCCCACATCGCGATCCAGGAGGGTGATGATACCGACGAGACGGTGACGTGGCTCGACCCGGTCGGCGACGAGGAGTTCGCCCGCGCGAACGAGACCGCACGGGGCCGCTGAGCGCAGCCGGCCGCATCCTGCAGTCTGCACGTCGACCCCGCACGGCGTCCGGCGGCACGACCGCCGCCGGCACGACACTCGGCAGCACGGCGGCCGCCAGGAGACGTCCGCCGGCACGTCGACCAGCGGCACGACGACAGGATCCGTCGGAGACGGATCAGTGCAGCGCACGCACCGCGGCCACGGCCGTATAGAGCGCTCGGTGCGCGTCGCGCATGACGGCGTGCGCCCGGGCGGCCGACGGATCCGGTGCCACGGTGCGACCGCCGGAGCGGAAGGCCAGCGGGCGGATGCTGTGGTCCATGCCGAGCTCGTCGGCTGCGGCGAGCGCGCAGCCGACCAGGGCCGCGTCCGCCCCGTCGACCGCGCGCACCTCCCGGCCCGTGACATCAGCGAGGATCCGCAGCCACGGGGCGGAGGCGGTGCCGCCTCCGGCGACGGCGAGCGGACGGCTCCGCTCCCCCGTGCTCCGATCGCTCCGGGACGGGGCCGAGATCGCCGAGACGAGCGCATGCGCGACGCCTTCGAGGACGGCGGCGTACATGTCGATGTCGCGAGTTCGCGGGCCCATCCCGACGAGGGCGGCGCGCAGGTCGCCATCGCGCACCGGGTACCGCTCACCATGGATCGAGGGCAGCGCGAGCAGCCCCGTCGGTCCTCTCCCCTGCCGTGCCTCCCGCTCCTCGAGCCGTGCATCGGCCTCCGCGGGGCTCGCCCCGCCCAGCAGCGCGGCGCGGGCCCAGTCCGCGGCGGCCCCGGCGGCCAGCAGCGCCGAGATCCGCAGGACCAGGTCGTCCCCGGCCGCGAGGGCGAGGTGGTGCGAGACCGGAGCCTGCTCGGCGGTCGCCGCGCTCCTGTCAGCCAGAGTGACGTCGGCCCGAGTGACGTCGGCCCCGCCATCGTCGACCGCGGTCCGCGGGATCACCGCGGCCAGCCAGCCGCTGGTGCCGAGGTAGGCGTAGTCGTCACCCACCTCGAGGCCGACGATCCCGAGCGTCGTCGCGCCCGCATCCCCCGGGGCGAGCACGATCGGAACGCCGCCGGGCACGCCCAGCAGATCCTGTGCCGCGGTATCGGTGCGGCCGACGACCTGCCCGGTCGCGGTGGTCAGCGCGGGCAGCAGGTCCTCGTCGAGGGAGGCGGCACGCGCGATAACCCCGGAGAACGTCCCCGTTCGCGCCTCCAGCAACCCGGTGGCGGCGGCTGTCGTCGGATCGCACCACCGGCCGCAGCCGAGCGCGTGCGCGAGGTACCCGGCCGGCCCGAACACCATGCCGCGTGCGCGGCCGGCGAGGTCGGGATCCGTTCGGACCAGGCGTCGGAACATCGCGGCGCAGCTGGTGGCGTCCTGCACCGTGGCCGTCAGGGAATCCCACGAGATCCCCTCGCTCTCGAGCCGTGCATGGATCTCCTGGGCATCCTGCCCGGCACGCGTGTCGCTGTACAGGACCGCGGGCGCGATCGCGCCGTCCGGATCCAGGAGCACGAGGTCCTGCATCTGGCCGGTGAGGCTGAGGGCGAGGACGTCACGGGTCGCGCCGGGGACGTGCAGGAGCTCGGTGATCGCCGTGCGGGCGGATCGCAGCCAGTCCTGCGGATCCTGCTCCGCTCCCCCGTCCGCCGTGGTGCGCGTGGGGTAGGGGCAGCTCGCCCGGCCGTGGATGCTGCCGTCGAGGTCGATCAGGGCCGCCTTGGCGGCGGACGTCCCGAGATCCAGACACAGCACAGACGGCATGGGGCCACAGTAGGCGTTCCAGCAGCCTGAGCGGCAGGTGCCCGCGGACGAGCGCGGCCCGGGCTGCATGCCATCTCCGCGGACACGACCTGTCCTCCGCCCGGTCCAGGATGGATGCCGGGGCGGGCGGAGCTGCCACGCCGCCCCCGATGCTCCCGCGCAGCACCGCGATGACGGAGGCACCCATGTCCAGCACCATCCAGGTCACATTCGATGCCCGCGACCCGCGCTCGCTCTCGATCTTCTGGAAGGAGGTGCTCGGCTACGTCCATCCTGCCCCGCCCGGGGTGGAGCTCGCCCCGGGTGCAGATTCCCTCGCCGCGTGGGACGAGTTCCTCGAGGCGAACGACGTCCCGGTCGAGCTGCGCAACAGCTCCTCCGCTCTCGAGGACCCCGACGGAACCGGCCCGCGGATCTTCTTCCACCAGGTCCCCGAGGACAAGGTCGCCAAGAACCGAGTGCATCTCGACGTGCGCACCGCCTCCGATCTGCGCGGCAAGGAGCGGATGGCGGCGCTGGAGACCGAGGGCGCCCGGCTGATCGCCCTGGGGGCGGAGCGCCTCGCGCGCCACGAGCCCGAGGCCCCGCTGAGCATCGGTTTCCTCGTCCTGGCTGACCCGGAGGGCAACGAGTTCTGCCTCGATTGAGCGGGTGGAGCGTCCGGGAGGCGGCGGACGATCGGACGGACGGCGGGGGCCTGCCGACGTCCACCGCCGCGGGACCGCACCGGGCAGCGCCCCTCGACCCGCCGCGCCCGGACGCGGATACTGGGGACCACCGCACCCCTCAGGAGGCAGACATGGTCGACGACGACGATGCCCGGCTCGCCGTGCTCGCCCTGCGCGCGGAGCAGGGTGAACTCACGATCCCGCCCGATGCAGTCCGCCGCGGACCGGCGGCCCGGGCGGACACCCACACGATGCTGTTCACGGTGCTCGGCCGCCTGCCGGCGACAGCCGAGAGCGACCTGTTCGGGCCCGGCATCCAGCGGGTCCTGTACGTCTACTATCCCGAAGGATCGACGCTGGTCGGCGCCGTGCTGGATCCTCCGGTCTCGATGCACGCGCCGACGACGGACGCCCTCGACGCGAAGGTGCGGGCATATGTCGCCGAGCAGCGCGGCGTGGTCGAGGCCGACGTCCACCCCTTCGGCAAGCGCGTGGACCGCGAGCGGGCCGTCCAGACGCTGGTGCGGCTGGCCGACGACCCTCGGTAGGCGGGCCGGCCATCCCGGCAGACGGGTCGACGGCCCGATGAGCCGGTCGCTCGCTCCGGCGACCGATCGTCGGTCGACGCTCCGAGCGGACCGGACGCTGCCCCGGAAGACCAGTCGATGACCCCGACGGTCAGCCGCGGCCGAGATACCTCCGGGCGCTGTGCTGGGCCTTGTCGATCGTGGCGCTGTGTCGCGGGGAGGCGCGGCGGGCGGTGTCGGCCGCGGTGTCGGTCAGGCGCCCGGCGACCTGGCGCCCCTTCTCGGTCCGCAGCGCGGCCCGTCCGGCGTAGAGCAGTCGGCGGAGCTTCATGAGGGAAGTCGACCATCTGCGGCTGGACCCGCCCTGGACGCCCGCCGGGAGAAGCGGGCCCGACGTGTTCAGGCCCGCCAGTGCGCGGGGTTCAGCACCAGCAGGCAGATGGGTACCAGGAGCAGTGCGGCGACGGCCCCGAGCGCCGAGAAGCTGGTGGCGGCCATGAGCGGGCCCGCGGCGAACGACGTCGTGGCCCCGAGGAGGTTCGACAGCGCATCCGCCCCGCCCTGCGCGGAGGCGCGCGAGCGGTCCGCGATGACCGTGGCGAACAGGGCGGAGGCGGCCACATTCATGAAGGACCAGCCCAGGCCCAGCAGGACCAGGGAGACCATGACGCCCGCGAGGGAACCCGCCGCGAAGATCGCCGCGGCCAGGGAGCCGGCGAAGATCGCGATGCCGATCGAGATCGTGGCGCGGTGACCGATCCGGTCCACGAGGATCCCGACCACCGGGGAGAGGCCGAACATCCCGGCCACGTGGAGGCTGATGGTGAGGCCGACGATGGTCAGCGACCCGCCCTGATGCTCGATGTGCACCGGCGTCATCGTCATCAACGAGACCATGACGACCTGCGAGGTCAGCAGCGCCACCAGCGCGGTGCGGGCCCGACGGTTCGCCCGGAGCTCGGCGACCATGCGGCGGAATCGCTCGCCCCGACGGAGCCGGGCGGGCGCTCCGGCCGCCGCGTCGTGAGCGAGCGCCGCCTGCCGTCGGGCGAGGACCAGCAGCGGATCGGGCCGCAGCAGAGCGAAGATCACGGTGCCGGCGAGCAGGGAGGCCACGGCGGCGATGAGGAACGCCGCCGCGTACACGCTGAGCCCGGTCGTCGCGCCGAGCACCTCCCCCGGCACCCCGAGATTCGGGCCCAGGACGTTGCCGATCGCGCCCATCCACACCACGAGGGAGAGGGAGCGGGCGCGCGTGGACGGCGCGGCGAGGTCCGTCGCCGCGAAGCGGGACTGCAGGCTCGCCGCGGTTCCCGCACCGGTCATGAGCAGGCCCAGGAACAGCGGGACCACGAGCTCGAACTGTGCCGAGACGACCAGCAGCGCCGCGCCGGCGGCGGCCACCCACCAGCCGGTGGCCAGCGCGGTGCGCCTCCCCCGCCGGGCGGCGAGGTTGCCCAGCGGGATCCCGAGCAGCGCCGCCCCGAGGGTGGAGGAGGTGCGGGCGAGACCCGCCCAGGCCTCGTTGTCGGTGACCTCCCCGGCCAGCAGGATCCCGATCGTCGGGGTGACGCCCAGGCTGATGGTGCCCAGGATCTGGGCGATCACGAGCACCACGAGGGTGCGGCGCTGGGTGCCCTCCAGGGCTCCGGCAGTCCCGGTCGACGGGGTACCGCTCGTCGGGGTACCGCTCGTCGGGGTCTCGGTCGTCGGGGTCTCGGTCGTCGGGGCGTTCAGGCTCTCCGGACTGGTCATGGGCGTCAGGGTCCACCGTCTCGTCGGTCAGGGCCGGGTCCAGGACGCTCCGACCCCGCCCTCGGCGTCGTGGCAGCGCGGCACGCTGCGACGTTCAGGGTACCGAGAGCTGCCGGGGCTCCGTCTCCTGGGCATCCGCCGATGGGTTGCTCGCGACGGGCGGGACGCGGCGGGTGCCTCGGGGTGCGGGGACGGTGTAGAGGAAGCCGGTCACCGGCCTCAGGAGCACGGCGAGCACGCAGACCCCGAGCGTGACCAGGAAGAAGAGCGCGGAGGTCGCGCGGCTCGGCGGCAGGTCGAGGTGCCGGGCGAGGAGCTCGATGACCGGGAGGTGGACGAGGTACAGCACGATCGAGTGGCGTCCCAGCCACTCCAGCACGCGCACGGCCCGGACCCGGGGCAGCCGTTGGGCGAGGGCGACGCCGGAGAGCACGGCAGCCAGCACCACCAGCTGGGAGAGGACCGGTACCTCGGGGTCACGATCGATCCGCACGGCGAGAGCCGCCCACCCCAGGGCCAGGAGCAGACCGGGGGCGAGGACCCAGAGCGGCAGCGTGCGGGCCAGCACGACCCGGCGCAGCGCGGCGCCGGCGAAGAAGAACACGGCGTAGTACACGAACTTGTCGGGCCGATAGGTGGGGTCGATCAGGGCCGAGCCGAACTGCTGCATCACGGTCCAGGCCACCAGGGACGCCAGCGCCACCCACATCGGTGGGATCCGCCGGGTGAGCAGGCCGACGACGTAGTACACGAACAGCGCCAGCAGGAACCAGGTGTACATGCCGTTCACCCACCACAGCGGGTCGGTGCCGAACCCCCAGCCCATGATCGCCAGCATGAGCAGCGACCACAGCAGCCACGGCCACAGCAGGCTGCGCACCTTGCCGAGCAGGAAGCGGCCGGCCGGCTTCTCCAGCGACCGCGGCAGCAGGATGCCGGAGGCGAACAGCAGCGCCGGCATGCGGAACGGCTTGGCGGCCTCGGAGAGCAGCACGGCCTCGGGCGCGGTGCCGCCGTCCCAGACCTGCTGGACGATGCTGATGTGGTGGACGATCACCAGCAGGATCGCCGCGCCCCGCAGCAGGTCCATCCAGTGCTGCCGCCCCTGCAGGGGTCCCGGCTCGAGACTGCTCATGGCGATCGAGCGTAGACGGACGCGGCGGGCCCGGCCTCGTCCGCGCCGCGTTCGCCGGACGAACATCCGGTGACGAGTCGGTGTCCGGGCGATGGCCGCGATCCGGCGCCGCGCGGGGTGCGGCGCCGTCGTCGATCTCCCGTCGGCCCGACGCGACAGAACGTGGCCGGACACACGTGCCGGGGCGGGACCCGCCGGCCTTACCGTGTCAGAGGCACAAGAAGAACCCTCCCCCTCCCCGGAGCACGCCCACCATGAGCACGACGACGCAGGACACCCCCTCACCCGCCCCAACCCGGCGCCGGCCCGGCCTGAAGGCCCGCCACCTCCACTTCATCGCCCTCGGCTCCGCGATCGGGACGGGCCTGTTCTACGGCTCGGCCGGCGCGATCCAGGCGGCCGGCCCCTCGGTGCTGCTGGTCTACCTGCTCGGCGGCGCCGTCGTGTACTTCATGCTGCGGGCGCTCGGCGAGATGGCGGTGCGTATGCCCGTCTCCGGTTCCTTCGCCGAGTACACCCGCCGCTTCCTGGGTCCGTGGGCCGGGTACATCACCGGGTGGATGTTCGCCTTCGAGATGCTCATCGTGTGCCTCGCGGATCTCACCGCGATCGCGATCTACATGCGGTTCTGGTTCCCGGACACGGCCCAGTGGATCTGGGTGGCGCTCACGCTGCTGATCGTGGGCGCCGCGAACCTCGCGAGCGTCCGCTGGTTCGGGGAGCTCGAGTTCGTGTTCACGATCGTCAAGGTCGCCGCGGTGGTCGCGATGGTCCTCGGCGGTGCGGCGATCCTGGTGTTCGGCCTCGGCGCGCAGAGCGGCGGGAATCCGCTGACGAACCTCACGGCCGACGGCGGCTTCTTCCCGCACGGCGCGGGCGGCATGATCAGCGCCTTCATCCTGGTGCTGTTCGCCTTCGGCGGAACCGAGATCATCGGGGTCGCGGGCAC
This sequence comes from Brachybacterium fresconis, assembly GCF_017876515.1. NCBI lineage: Bacteria > Bacillati > Actinomycetota > Actinomycetes > Micrococcales > Dermabacteraceae > Brachybacterium > Brachybacterium fresconis. The sequence goes on from NZ_JAGIOC010000001.1 coordinate 1,716,751, forward strand.
CGAGGCGGAGGATCCCGGGAAGGCCGTCCCGAAGGCGGTCAACACGGTGCCGGTGCGGATCCTGCTGTTCTACGTGCTCGCGATCGGCGTGATCCTGCTGATCAATCCCTGGCGCACGATCACCGGCGAGCAGTCGCCCTTCGTGCAGATCTTCGACACCCTCGGCGTGAACTGGGCGGCGGCGGCGCTGAACGTCGTGGTGATCACCGCGGCGCTCTCGGCGATCAACGCGGACCTGTTCGGCGCCGGCCGGGTGGTCGCGGGGATGGCCCGGCAGCGCCTCGCACCGCCCGCCATGGCTCGCACCGTCCAGGGCGTCCCCGTCGTCACCACGGTGGCGATGATCGGCGTGCTGGTCGTCGGCGTCGTGCTGAACTGGACGCTGCCCGAGGCGGTGTTCACGATCGTCGCCTCGCTCGCGACCTTCGCGACGATCTTCGTGTGGCTGATGATCCTGCTCGCCCAGGTCGCGTCGCGCCGCGGCATGTCCCCCGCCGAGCGGGAGGCGCTGGGGTTCCCGGTGCCGCTGTGGCCCTACGGGCAGGCGTTCGCGATCGCGTTCATCCTGTTCACGGTCGGCATCATGGTCTGGCAGCCCGCCTACCACCTGGCGCTCGCGGTGGGGATCGGCTTCCTCGCGGTGATGTCGCTGCTCTACGCCGCGGTGGTCCGCCGACGGGTGGAGCACGGCTGAACCGGCTCAGGCCGGTCGGGCCATCGTCCCGTCGAGCCGGAGGGTGTCGCTCTCGTCGCGGATCTCCCCGGCCTTCACCGACGGATCACCGCGGCCGCGCCGCTTCGCGGTGTCGAGCGGCTCACGATGCCGACGGGGTGCGGGAGCGGTGATCCGCAGCAGGGCGATCATCATCAGGCAGACGGCGAGCGCTGCGGTCAGCGGCGTGGTCCCGGCCAGCAGGAGCAGCAGCACGGCGGCGAGCCCGAGCAGCACGCCGTGCAGGGCGCGTCGGGGAGAATCCGTCGGCTGCGGTGCGCGCCGGCGTTCGATCCCGCCGAGCAGCCACGCCACGCCCCCGGTGGCCAGAACGGTCCCGAGCAGCCAGGCGGGCCGGGTCATCCACCACGCGAGTCCGGAGGGCTCGAGGAGCAGACCGGCGTGGAGCATGGCGACCTCGGCGGAGGCCCCCGCCGCCAGCAGCAGCACCGGCAGGTTCCACAGGTAGATCGTCATCGAGTGCGCGGTGACGAAGCGGGTGCATGCGGCGACGCCGGGACGCTCGCTGAGAGCCGTCAGCGGTCCCCGCAGCAGGGAGATCAGCAGGGTCTGGGCGAGGCCGACCAGCAGCAGTGCAGTCGTCGGCGGATTCATGTGCGCGATGAGATCGGCGGACCACGGCCCCGCGGCGATGACGAGGACGAGGACCGCCACGGCCGCGATCCCTGCCGCCCTGCGCACCGACACGGAGAGAAGGTCGAGATACCCGTCGGCCAGGAGGAATCCCAGCTGCTGCAGGGCGAGCCAGACGGCGGCGAGATTCGCGTAGCCGATCGCGTCGAGTCCGGTGGCGCCACGCAGCAGATCGATCCCGACGGCCGCACCGGCGAGCCCCGCGAACAGCGCCCAGGGCGCCCGGGCGTGGAGCGCGAGCTGCGCGGGAAGCAGGGCCTGGCAGGCGAGGAACACCCCGAGGAACCACAGCGGTTCGCTGTAGCGCAGGCCGATCTCCCTGACCAGCTCGACCGGGGTCCCCGCGCCCGCCAGCAGCGCGAGGCCGAGGCCGACGACGCCGATCGTCACCACCGCGGGCAGCAGGAGACGGTGGACGCGTCCGGCCACGAACGCCGTCGCGGTGCCGCCCCGTGCGAGGGAGCGACGGTGCGCCACCAGCCCTGCGAAGCCGCCGATCACGAAGAACACCGGCATCACCTGCAGGGCCCAGGTGACCGGTGGGTACCACGTCGCGCCCCGGGTGGCGTACTCGAGGACCGGCCCCGCCTCCCCGACCGTGGCGCTGACCTGCAGACCGTGCAGCACGAGGATCGCGAGCAGGCACAGCGCACGGACCAGGTCGATGCCGGTGTCCCGCGCCGCGGGCAGCGGTGGGTGCCGACGGGTGGGCGGCGGTGCGGCGGGGGCGTCGGCGCGCGGGAGCGGCCGGCTCGGGCTGAGGGTCATGGGGTCCTCCTCGGATCGTCGCGAGGAGGTTAGGAGCGCGGCGCCCGAGGGCACGTCGCCCGGTCGGGCGATGTGCGCCCCCTACCGTGGAGTGAGCCCGTCGCGGCAGGCCGTACCGGAGGTCAGGAGGCGGGCTCTACGAGGCCGTTGTCGAAGGCGAAGATGACGGCCTGCACCCGGTCGCGGGCGTCGATCTTCGTCAGCAGCCGACCCACATGGGTCTTCACGGTGTGGTCGGAGATGAACAGCTCCAGGCCGATCTCCCGGTTCGACAGGCCCCGCCCCAGCAGGACGAGCACCTCCCGCTCCCGCTCGGTGAGGCGCGCGATCAGGGCCGCACCGCGCGGCGGTCGGGGCTTCTGCGCGGCGAACTGCGCGATCATCCTTCGGGTGATGCCCGGAGAGAGCAGCGCATCACCGGCGGCGACCACCCGCACGGCGTGGGCGAGCTCCTGGGCCGAGGCATCCTTGAGCAGGAACCCGCTCGCCCCGGCCAGCAGCGCGTCGTAGACGTAGTCGTCGATGTCGAAGGTGGTGAGCATGAGGATCCGCGGAGGACGGACGAGAGGGCTCGCGGGGTCGAGGATCCGACGGGTCGCCTCGATGCCGTCCATCTCGGGCATCCGCACGTCCATGAGGACCACGTCGGGCTCGAGCCGCGCGGTGCGGGTGATCGCTTCCGCGCCGTTGGTGGCCTGGCCGATCACCCGCAGGTCCTCCTGCGCGTCCAGCAGCGCGGCGAATCCGGCGCGGACCATCGCGGCGTCGTCGACGATCAGCACGGTGGTGCTCATGTGGATTCCTCCCGGTGGTCGGTGATCGGCAGCGCGGCCGTGACGGTCCAGCCGCCGTCGCGGTCGGGCCCGGCCTCGAGGCTCCCGCCGAGCAGGGCGGCGCGCTCGCGCATCCCGCGCAGGCCGTGGCCGCTGCCCGGGGTCTCGCCGACGGCGGAGTCCTCCGGCGCCCGATTGTGGACCCGGATCATCAGAGTGTCCTGCGGGGCGTCCAGCACCACGTCGACCGGTGCGCCGGGGGCATGGCGCACAGCATTGCTCAGCGCTTCCTGCGTGATCCGGAACGCGGTGACCTGCACGCCCGGGGGCAGCACGGGCGAGCCCACGGGCATGGACAGCCCGACCTCGGCGCCCGCCCGACGGGCACCGTCGACCAGCTCCGAGATGTCCTCGAGGCGCCGCTGCGGGGTGAGCTCCGGGGCGTGGTCCTCGGTGCGCAGCACGCCGAGCAGCCGACGCATCTCCACCAGCGAGCCCCGGGCGGTCTCCGCGATCTCGCCGAACTCTCCGGCGGCCTCGGCCGGCAGGTCAGGGATGCGGTACTCGGCGGTGGAGGCCTGCACCTGGATCAGCGAGGTGCTGTGCGCGACGATGTCGTGCAGCTCGCGGGCGATCCGGGTGCGCTCCTCGACCAGCAGCCGCCGCGCCTGCTCCGAGGCGGTGTGCTCCCGCTCCCGGTCCAACTCCTCACCGATCCGGAGGCGTCCGGCGATCAGCACGCCGACCAGGAGCGCGCCGGCGGCGAGGGAGACCGTCACCAGCAGGTCCACGCCCGTCATCGAGCGCGGGACGGCGCCGGCGAACAGTGAGCCGATCAGCAGCGACCCGGCGCTCGGGATCCCCCAGGCCGCCAGGCCCGTCCGCCAGCCGTGGAAGGCCGTGACCACCAGCACGAACACGACGAACGCGATCATCGCGGGGACGGACCACGGCCACGGCCAGGACAGATCGCGCTCGGCCGAGGCCAGCAGCGGCAGCAGGATGGCCGCGCCGCTGAACACGACGATCGCCGCCCGCGGTCTCGTCAGCGCCAGCAGATGCGCCCCGCACAGGGCCGCGCCGACCGGGATGGCCAGGGGCACCGCCGTGCCGTACCCGGCGGACTGCAGCGCCACCAGCACCGAGAACAGCACGATCGCGACGGCCATGAGGACGACGAGCGCCCAGGTGCGCCGGTAGGGCGGGCGGGTGACGGGAGGGCCGACGGGTATCACGCCGTGATCCTAAGGAGCGGGAGCACGGCTCCGCATCGGCCCGGAGTAGGGGTTGCGGTGGTACCTGCGAGGGAGTATCCGGCCATCACTCTCGGTGACTCACACGCACGGGATGTGACCACGGCACCGAGAATCAGCGCCCTGCCGGCTCCGCGGTCATGCCCCCGGGAAGAAGGGTGCGGCCGGCGCCCGGCCCGGGGGCGCCTCGCCCGTGTCCGGCGTCCCGTCGGCGCGGCGCGCCCGCGCCGACCGTCGGAACCAGTTCACGAGCATCCCGGGCACGAATCGATCCACGAACGGAGCACCGAACCGTGCGAGCACCTCGACCACCAGCCCGATGAAGAACGCGACCAGCGGCATCCAGAGGGCGAGGCCGATGGTGACCCCGAGGTCGCCCATCATCCCCATCTGCACCTGCATGCTGGCGCGGACCACCGCGAGCAGGACCACGGAGCATCCGAAGTAGGCGAGCGGAAGCGCCGCCCAGGAGATGACCAGCGCGAGGATGTTCCCGGTGTCGATCTCGCGGTCCCGGTGCCACAGCAGCGACACCACCGCGGGCATCAGCAGAGCGATCAGCACCATGGGGATCCACACGTACCAGGGCAGGTCGAAGAACCACAGGAACTCATCGGTGCGCTCGATCCCGAAGCTCTCGACGCCGCCCTGCGCGTTCAGATGCATCGGCACGGTCAGCATCCCCAGCCCGGGCAGCAGCGCGAGGCCGGTCAGCCCCCAGACCGGGAGTGACAGGACCAGGGAAAGCAGGGACTGCCCGTCCCCCTCGAGAACCATCGCGATCGCTCCGCCCACCACCATCAGGGCACCGACCGGCACGGCGAATGCCAGGGCGTGGACGATCGCGAGCCGGGGCGCAGCGGCGAGATCCGCCACCACCGGCCACCAGGCGGGCTTCTCGCCCCCCGCGACATGCCCCAGGAACAGCGGAAGACCGATGAGCACCCAGGTGCCGACGAACATGTCCACTCCGGCGGAGTGCATCGAGAGCGATACCCCGAGCGAGTCGTCCTCGACCGCGAACGCGGTGATGCGCGTGGCGGTCACGGCGACGATCGCTGCGGCGAGCCCGGAGATCCCCGACCACAGCAGGGCACCGAGCGCGCCGTTGCCGCCCCAGCCCCCGGCACCCCAGCGGCGCTGGATGAGTCGGGCGGCGAAGAAGGCGGTCGCCACCATCGCGACGGTGATCAGCAGCGGCAGTCCCCGCCAGCTCATCGTGGCACTGCCCAGGAAGCCCATGCTCAGGTCGACGTCGTAGGAACCGAAGGAGGCGAGGGAGACCAGTTGGAACGGAATTCCCACCAGGCCCACGATCCCGCGCCACCCGCCGCCGGACGACGGGGAAGTCGCGCCATCGGTCGGCACGGCGGCGCCCCCGGTCAGTTCCCCCGTGTCGAGGGTGAGCACGGAGACGACGGCCGAGACGATCACCAGCAGCGAGGCGCCGAGGGCCACCACATAGGCGAGCGCGCCCGCCGCGAAGGTGGGGAGGGGGTTGCCGATGCCGACCTTCGTCAGCGCGGCGCCGGCCTGCGCCGCGGACAGCGTCTGAGTCCCCTGCGCGCCCGACGTCGCCTGCGTCCCGGGCTCGCCCGACGGCGCCGCCGAGGCCGACGGGCCCCAGACGGCCCAGGGCGCCGGCGCGGCGGAGGAGGGCGAGGTGGGCGGTGCCGCCGAACCGAGCGATGGCCCGGAAGCCGGACCCGGAGGAACGGAGTCGGATGCTCCCTCGAACGGTGACGACGCGGGTGGCACCTCGCCGTACCCGTTCGGCCCGGATTTCTGACCCGGATAACCGCCGCCGGGGTAACTCGGGCTTCCCCCGTCACCGTAGGGATAGTTCGTCTGCGACATGCGTGCCCCTCTCGCGCGGCCGGCCTTCGTGGCGCGGTCATGCACCCCTGCTGACGAGCCTAGCCGGTGACGCGCAGCCGGGAGGACAGGGAAGGTCGGGGCGATCCGCCCGACGGTCACTCCCCCGCGACCCGCAGACCGGCCGGCCGCACGCGGGCAGATCAGAAGAGGCTCACGACCCCGTACACCACCAGGACCAGGGCGAAGGCCACCACGGACTCGATCGCCTGCTGCACGGTCCACACCTTCAGGGTGGTCTTGACGTCCATGTTCAGCAGCCGGCCGACGATCCAGAAGCCGGAGTCGTTGACGTGGCCCGCGAACACGGAACCGGCGGCGAGCGCCATCACGAAGCAGGCCACCTCGATGGGGCTGTAGCCACCCTCGAGAACACCGGGGGCGACGAGTGCGGCCGCGGTGGTCAGGGCCACGGTGGCCGAGCCCTGGGCCACGCGGAGCGCGACGGCGATCAGGTAGGCCGCCAGGATCAGCGGGATGCCCAGCGCGCTCATCGAGCCGGAGATCGCGTCGCCGATTCCGGTCGCCTGCAGCACGCCGCCGAACATGCCGCCGGCGCCGGTGATCAGGATGACCGAGCAGACGGGGCCGAGCGCGTTGTCCATGGTCTTCTCGAGCGCGCTGCCGCTCCTGCCGCGGCGGAAGCCGAGCAGGACCACGGTGACCAGCACGGTGATCAGCAGGGCGATCGGCACCTCACCGATCATCCGCATCGCCTGGACCACGGTGGCGTCCGGATCGACGACCCCGGCGGAGCCGAGAGCGTCGAGCCCGGTGTTCAGCAGGACCAGGATCAGGGGCAGCACCAGGATCAGGATGATCAGGCCCGCACGGGGCGGATTCTCGACCTCCTCCTCGTCACCGGTGAGCCCGGCGAAGGCGGCGTCCGGGACGTTGATGCGGTGACGTTTCGCGACGCGCTTGCCCCACACGTGACCGGAGATGAACCAGATGGGGAAGGCCAGCACCAGGCCCAGGATCATCACATAGCCGAGGTTGGCTCCGAGGAACTCGGTGGCGGCGACAGGCCCCGGGTGGGGCGGCAGGTACACGTGCATCACGGACAGCGCCGCGGCGACGGGGACGCCGAAGGCCAGCAGGTTCCCGGTCAGTCGCCGCGCCACGGCGTAGACGATCGGGACCATCAGCACGAAGGCGGCGTCCATGAAGATCGGGAAGCCGACGAAGAGGGAGGCCACTCCCAGGGCGAAGGGAGCCCGTCTCTCCCCGAAGAGCCTGATCATGAACTCCGCGAGCGAGCGAGCGCCGCCGGAGGTCTCGACCAGCGCCCCGAGCATGGCTCCGATGGCGACCAGCAGGGCGACGCTGGCCAGGGTGTCTCCGAAGCCCCAGATCATGGTCGGGACGACCTGGGAGACCGGGATGCCTGCGGCCACGGCCGTGAGCAGGCTGACGAGGATGAGCGCGAGGAAGGCGTGGACCTTCAGCTTCATCACCAGGAACAGCAGCAGGAAGACGGCGACGACGGCGACGGTGATCAGCCCGCCGGCGCCGAGCCAGCTCACCCAGCCCGTCTCTTCTATCCAGTCCATCGGGGCACCTTTCATCACACGGGGTCCAGCAGTGTTCGGATCCCGCAGCGGTGGTTACGGGAGGGGGGTCGGGTCAGTCCTCGACGGTCACCATTCGGCGAAGGATCCGTCGGCGTGGCGCCAGATCGGGTTGCGCCAGCGATGGCCGACGGCAGCACGCTCCGTGACGTATTCCTCGTCGATCTCGATCCCGAGACCGGCTCCGGTCGGGATCGCCACCATCCCGTCGACGTAGTCGAAGACGGATCGGTCCACGACGTAGTCGAGCAGGTCGTTGTCCTCGTTGTAGTGGATGCCCAGGCTCTGCTCCTGGATGAAGGCGTTGTAGGCGCCGGCATCGATCTGGAGGCAGGTGGCCAGGGCGATCGGGCCGAGGGGGCAGTGCAGGGCGAGTGCCACATCATAGGCCTCGGCCATGGCGGCGATCTTGCGGGTCTCGGTGATCCCGCCGCTGTGGCACGGGTCGGGCTGGATGATGTCGACGGCGCCGGTGGCCAGCACGTGCTTGAAGTCCCAGCGGGTGAACAGCCGCTCCCCGAGGGCGATCGGCGTCGGGGTGGTCCGCATCGTCTCGAGCAGCGCATCGATGTTCTCGCTGAGCACGGGCTCCTCGAGGAACATCAGGTGGAAGGGTTCGAGCTCGCGGATCAGCACCTTGGCCATGGGGGCGTGCACTCGGCCGTGGAAGTCCACCGCGATGCCGATGTCGTCGCCGACGGTCTCGCGGATGGTGGCGACGTTCTGGACGGCCTTGGTGACCTTGTCCCAGGAGTCGATGAACTGCATCTCCTCGGTGCCGTTCATCTTGACCGCGGAGAATCCTCGGGCCACGGCGTCCTGTGCCTGGCGCGCGGTCTCCTCCGGTCGGTCGCCGCCGATCCAGGAGTAGACGCCGATCCGATCGCGGACCCGACCGCCCAGCAGCTGGTGGACGGGCAGGTCGTGCGCCTTGCCCTTGATGTCCCACAGGGCCTGGTCGATCCCGGCGATCGCGCTCATCAGGATGGGGCCGCCGCGGTAGAAGCCGCCGCGGTACATGACGGTCCACAGGTCCTCGATGTTCGCGGGATCCTGGCCGATCAGATGGTCCGAGAGTTCTTCGACGGCGGCGCACACGGTCGCGGCGCGACCCTCGACGACGGGCTCGCCCCAGCCGACGATGCCCTCGTCGGTCTCGACCTTCACGAAGGCCCAGCGGGGCGGGACCTGGTAGGTGGTGACGGCGGTGATCTTCATGCCTGGTCCTTCTCTCGGTGGTGCCGGTCCCAGATGCGCATCAGGTCCTCGGCGGCGGCGCGCACCTCGTCGGCCCGACGTCCGGGGGTGTACAGGGTGGTTCCGATGCCGGCTCCGGCGGCTCCGGCTTCCAGCCAGCCGGGGAGCGTTTCGGCGTCGATCCCGCCGACGGGCAGGAACTGCGCGTCGGCCGGGACCGTCGCGGACCATGCCTTCATGCCGGGGATGCCGACGCTCGGGGCCGGGAAGATCTTCAGCGCTCGGGCGCCGGCGTGCAGGGCGGTGAAGACCTCGGTGGCGGTGGCGACGCCGGGACTGGGCTCCATGCCGAGCTCGAGGGCGCGGGCGATGACCGCGGGATCGGTGTTGGGCGCGACCACGAGCGTCCCGCCGGCGTCATGGACCCGGTCGACGTCTTCGACCTGCACCATGGTGCCCCCGCCGACGCGGGCGTCCTCCGGGAGCCGGTCCGCGAGCAGACGGACGGTCTTAAGCGGCTCCGGGGAGTTCAGCGGCACCTCGAGGCGCCGGAATCCGGCGTCATAGAGGGTGTCGCCGATGGACGGTGCCTCGGCGGGCGTCAGGCCGCGGAGGATGGCGATGAGGCCGGTGTGCTGGTTGCTCATGCGGGGTACGGCTCCTTGGCCTGGTGCGGTGGGGCGTCGGTTCCCTCAGAGGCCCGGGCGAGCCGGGGCACCCTCAGGGGCCCGGGCAAGCACGGCGGCGTGGGGAAGCATCGCGCCATCGTCCGGAATGCGTCCCACCATGTAAAAAGGCATCCTACTATGTGCGACATGTCTGCTCTCGGCACGCCATCCTCCCGGTCCCCCGCCCTGGATTCCCCCGATCCGCCCCGGGGGACGCAGGCATTGCGGCGCGGACTCGCTGTGGTGCAGGCCGTGGCCGACGGCGCCCGGACTCTCGCGGAGATCTCGACCGCAACGGGCCTGACGAAGTCGACCGCGCACCGTTTGGCGCAGGGGCTGGTCTGTGAGCGGATCATCGCCGAGACCGGGCAGGGCCACTACCGCCTGGGAGGCCGACTGATCAGCTGGGGCGGTGCGGCCATCGCCGAGAATCCCGTGACCGAGGTGGCCGGTCCTGTCCTGGCTCAGCTCTCCGAGACCACCCAGGACACGGTCCATCTCGCGTGCGAGGATGCCGACACCGTGTTCTACCTGCACAAGATCGACGGCCGCCGGGGAGCCACGATGCGCTCCCGGGTGGGTGGCCGTGAGCCGCTCATCCGCACCGGCATCGGCAAGGCGCTGCTGCTTGATGGGGCAGACCGCTGGGAACACCTGGCGGACGCGGCGCACTCCTGCCGCCCCTCGTCGACCGGCGACGAGCACGCCGACTTTCCCGCGCTCATGGCGCACTACGCTCGGCGCGGGATCGCCATGGACATCGAGGAGAACGAACCCGGGATCCGCTGCGTCGCGGCACCCGTGCGCGATGCTCACGGACGCATCGTCGCCGCGATCAGCGTGTCCGCGACGACGCCGTACATGGCGTCCGAGCGCATGGAGGCCCTGGTCGACATCGTCGGGAGCGCCGCCCGCGACATCAGTATCGGCCTCGGGGCACGCCCGCCGTTCCGTCCGACGGGATGACCGACCTACTTTCCAGAGCGGGCACGATGCGTCCTCAGTGGGCCCGGCGGGGATCGAACCCGCGACCCGCGGATTAATAGTCCGTCCAGGCATGGGTGGCCAGCTAGGTCCTAGCAGGCCAAAGCGTTCGTCCTGCCGGAACGGGCCCCAACGACGCCACCACTCCTCACGGATACTGCTCTAACTCCAGAGACGTCTGAGCGCCGAGGCCCTCGCGAGGCTGTATACGTTGAGCGTCTTCGCGAAGAGTCTGTGAGGCGTAGTGGATCCATCCACGGAGAATCTCGGTCAGTAGGTGACGGACACGGGCGTCAATCTCGCCGCGGACTTCGCGTGCTTGCTCGAGTGTGCTGCCTGCTGGGTCGCGGAGGTCCCCGTCTTCGTAGCGTTTGCCGGGGTAAATGGGGCAGGCGTCTCCGCAGCCCATGATGATGACGACGTCGGCTGCGCGGACGACATCGTCGGTGAGGGGTTGGGGAATGCGGAGGCCAGGTCGATCCCGATCTCTCGCATCACTTCCATGGCCCGTGGGTGCACCAGTCGCTGGGGGTGGATCCGGCGGAGCCGACGTGTACTCGACCGGCCGCGTGGCGGTCCAGCAGTGCGGCTGCCATCTGTGAGCGGCCTGCGTTTTGGACGCACACCAGCAGCACTTCGGGGGCATCGTGCGGGGCGGCTCCCTTGGACTGTGCGAGCGCGGCCAATCGGTCGCGGGCGAAGCGCTCGGTGAGTGACGGCAAGTGCGAGGTGATCTTGGAGGTGCGAGCCAGAGCGGTGTACGACTCGAAGACGTACCGGTCGACCGTTTCGGCGGCGAGCACTCCGGTGAAGCGGTGAGAGAGGTCTCCAGCGATGCGGTGGAGGACGTGCTCGGCGCTCAGGAGCGAAGGGTCTCCCGCTGCGATGCCACTCGACCCTCAGCTCTGGGCGGAGGCGGTCGGAGCGTCCTGCGGGAGCAGGCTGGCGATGAGTTCCTCGATGCGTGCGCGGATCTCATCGCGCACCGGGCGGACCTCCGCGACACCCTTTCCGGCCGGATCGTCGAGCTTCCAATCCTCGTACCGCTTGCCGGGGTAGAACGGGCAGGCATCCCCGCAGCCCATGGTGATGACGACGTCGGAGGCCTGGACGGACTCGGGGGTGAGGATCTTCGGGGCCTGGTGGGAGATGTCGATGCCGACCTCCGCCATCGCCTCTACTGCCGCGGGGTTGATCGAGTCGGCGGGCGCGGAACCGGCGGACCGCACCTCGATGCGGTCACCGGCGAGTTCACGCAGCCATCCTGCCGCCATCTGCGAGCGGCCGGCGTTGTGGACACAGACGAACAGAACACTGGGGCGTGCGGTCATGAGGATCTCCAAAGCAGGCAGTAGGGAATCAGGCGATATCGAGGAAGGCGCGGAGTTCAGCGAAGGCCGACGGGACGACCGAGTAGTGGGCCCAGCGACCCTTCTGCTCGCGCGTGAGCAGGCCAGCGTCGACGAGCTTCTTCATGTGATGGCTGACGGTCGGCTGACTGATCCCGAGCGGTTCGGTGAGGTCGCACGCACAGACCGAATCGCAGCCCTGGGCTGCGACGTGGGAGAGGAGCCGGAGGCGCGTCGGATCGGAGAGCGCCTTGAGCAGTGCGGCGATCCTCTCGGCGCCGACGATGTCGACGGGCCCAGCGGACAGCGTGCAGCACTCCTCGGTCTCGCGACCCGCGTCGAGTCCGGCAGAAGTGATCTCAGTAGTCGTGGACATGGCCTCACCTTACATTGACAGTCATCGATGTACAGCATAGCGTTCGCATCGATATCCGTCGATGGAAGGTGCCGAACACTGATGAGTACGACCACCAAGGACGTGGAGCAGCCACGCGTGATGAAGGAGATGTCCTTCCTGGATCGCTGGTTGCCGGTGTGGATCCTGGCCGCGATGGTTGTAGGGCTCCTGCTGGGACGGTTCATCCCTGGCCTGAACACCGCTCTGGAGGCGGTGAAGATCGGCTCCGTCTCCCTCCCCATCGCGATCGGGCTTCTGGTGATGATGTATCCGGTCCTCGCGAAGGTCCGCTACGACGAGACCCGCCGCATCGGCGCGGATAGGCGTCTGCTGATCTCGTCGCTGGTGCTGAACTGGCTGATCGGGCCTGCCCTGATGTTCGCCCTGGCGTGGATCTTCCTGGCCGACCTCCCGGAGTACCGCACCGGCCTGATCATCGTCGGGCTCGCGCGCTGCATCGCCATGGTGCTGATCTGGAACGACCTCGCCTGCGGCGATCGTGAAGCCGCTGCGGTGCTGGTGGCAATCAACTCCGTCTTCCAGGTGATCGCCTTCGGTGCCCTGGGTTGGTTCTACCTCCAGGCGCTCCCCTCGTGGCTGGGCCTGCCGACCACCTCGGCAGAGTTCTCGATCGGCGCGATCGTCCTCAGCGTGCTGATCTTCCTCGGCATCCCCCTGATCGCAGGGTTCCTCACCCGCGTGATCGGGGAACGGGCGAAGGGGCGTACCTGGTACGAGGAGCGGTTCCTCCCGAAGATCGGCCCCTGGGCTCTGTACGGTCTGCTCTTCACGATCGTGCTGCTGTTCTCCCTCCAGGGCGACGCGATCCTTTCCGCACCAGGGGACGTTGCACGCATCGCCCTGCCCTTACTGGTCTACTTCGTGGTCATGTTCCTCGGCGCATTCCTGCTCGGGCGGGCGATTGGGTTGAACTACGCGAAGTCCACGACCGTCGCCTTCACCGCGTCGGGCAACAATTTCGAGCTCGCGATCGCCGTCGCGATCGGCACCTTCGGCGTGACCTCCGGTCAAGCCCTTGCGGGTGTCGTCGGTCCGCTGATCGAGGTCCCCGTCCTCGTCGCCCTCGTCTACGTCGCCCTCGCGATGGGCCGCCGGCTCTTCCCCGGCGACTCCACCGTCCCCACCCGATGACCCAGCAGAAGGAAGAACTCGCGATGACCACGAAGCGCCCCGCAGTCCTGTTCGTGTGCGTGAAGAACGGCGGCAAGTCGCAGATGGCGGCCGCCCTCATGCGGCATCACGCCGGAGAGGCCGTCGAGGTGCACTCGGCCGGCACCCGCCCCGGCAGCGCGATCAACGCCCAGTCCGCCGAGGCGATCGCCGAGATCGGTGCGGACATGTCCTCCGCTGTTCCGCAGCTGGTGACTCCGGAGCTGCTGCGCGACGTCGATCAGGTGGTCGTCATCGGCGGTGAAGCTGTCATCGAACCCGTCGAGGGCAAGACCACTCCGGTGACCACCTGGCACACCGATGAACCCTCGAAGCGCGGCATCGACGGGATGGAACGCATGCGCCTGGTGCGCGATGACATCGACGGCCACGTCCGCGCGCTTCTGACCGACCTCACCCAGTCCCCGAACTGACCCCCAAGCACCTAGGAGATCCCATGCTCACCACCTCCACGACCTCGGACCCCGCGGTCATCATCGGTGCCGGACCCATCGGTCTGGCCGCCGCCGCCCACCTCTACGAGCGCGACCTGCCCTTCATCGTCCTTGAGTCCGGGCCCGCAGCCGGAGCGGCGATCACCGGCTGGGGGCACACCCGTCTGTTCTCCCCGTGGCAGCACAACCTCGATTCTGCCGCTCAGCGCCTCCTCGAAGCCAGCGGCTGGACCGCCCCCGACGCCGATACTTTGCCGACCGGTCACGAACTGCGCGAGCAGTACCTCGAGCCCCTCGCTCAGCTTCCTCAGCTCGCCGAGTCGATCCGCTACGACGCACGTGTCACCGCTGTCTCCCGCGCCGGCGTCGACAAGACCCGTACCGCACGCCGCGAGGAGACCCCCTTCCTCGTCCGGATCGAGACCACCGACGGGCACAGCGAAGACGTCCTTGCCTCTGCTGTCATCGATGCGTCCGGCACCTGGTCCACTCCCAACCCGCTGGGCCAGGCCGGGCTCCTCGCTCCCGGTGAACGACAGGCCCTCGCCGCGGGTCGCATCACGCCGCCACTGCCCGACGTGCAGGGCCGTGATCGCGAACGCGTCGCCGGCAAGCGCGTCATGGTGACGGGTACCGGCCACTCGGCCGCCAACACCCTGCTGGACCTCGCAGAACTGGACGCTGCCACCACGATCATCTGGGCCGCCCGCACCGCAGACCTCACTCGCGTCTACGGCGGAGGAGAGCAGGACGAACTCGCAGCACGCGGGGCACTCGGCACCCGACTGCGCACACTGGTCGACACCGGACGCATCGAAGTTCTTACCTCGTTCACCATCACCCACTTCACCGGCGAGGACGCGTTGACCGTTCACGCGGTGACCCCGGACGGGGAACGAGAGGTGAGTGTCGATGTGCTGGTCCCGGCCACCGGGTTCCGTCCCGAGCTTGGCATGCTCTCTGAGCTGCGTCTGAGCCTGGACCTGGCCGTCGAGGCGCCCGCACAGCTGGGACCGCTCATCGACCCCGAGTTCCACTCCTGCGGATCCGTCGAACCCCACGGGGAACGCGTCCTCGCCCACCCGGAGAAGAACTTCTACATCGTCGGCATGAAGAGCTACGGCCGCGCCCCCACCTTCCTCATGGCCACCGGCTACGAACAGGTCCGCTCCATCGCCGCTGCATTGGCCGGCGATCGTGACGCAGCAGACGCGGTCCACCTCGAACTGCCCGAGACCGGCGTGTGCACCACCGACCTCGGCGGCAGCTGCGACGCCCCCGCCCCAGCCGCCGACGCCTGCTGCAGCAGCCCGCAACTCATCGAGCTCTCCGCCGGCTGATGACTCCGCAGCGGGGCGGCATGTTTCCCAGTCGCTCCGCTGCAGTGCTGCCAGAAGGCGGACGTTCTGACTGCCTCAGTGGCCATCGCCGAGTTTGCCAGAAAGGCGCTCCAGGCGTTGGAAGCTAGCGCCGTCGAGGCCTAGATGCGTGCTTCCTTGCCGCGGGCGGAGTACTTGGACTGGACGGCGTCGAGGCTCGCGACGGTGGAGGCGTCCCAGATATCGGCGGCAGCGAGATCGATGATCACGATGTCCGGGTATCCGGCGTAGTCGAACTGGTCCCGTTCGCTAAGGAGTTGCGTGAGGCGAACCGTGACCCGACCTTCGCTGGTGCCATTGTTGTCTCCCCGGGCGAAGCAGGCGAGACGGACGGGGCGGTCTCCGATGAGCAGAAGAGCATGTTGGACGCGCTCCACTTGCGCAAGATCGACCTGGCCGATCGAGTTCTGGTCGGCAACCCAGGCGGTTACATCGGCGAGTCCACGAGCAGAGAGACCTCGTATGCCCACGCCAAAGGCAAGCCGGTCTCGTTCACTCATCCGGTCTGATCACTGGAGCTCCGAGGTCCACGGAGGCCTCCCATTGCCGTTGCGGCCGCGCCCGGCACTACACGTCGAACCGCGTTGCTGCCAGCGTTGCTGTCATCGCTCATTTCGAGGCGGTACGCGGAACCAGGAACGCGGCTCTGACCAGGGTGGGCCCGGCGGGGATCGAACCCGCGACCCGCGGATTAAAAGTCCGCCTGGACACGGGTAGCCAGCCAGGTCCTAGCAGGTCAGGGTACTCGCGCAGCTGGACCGAGCCCGCCGATCGCCACCGCGTTGCTGTCAGCGTTGCTGTCATGCTCCGAAGGGGAACCGCCGCAACCGATGACACGCGGGACTGCTGCGGGATGTGCCGCGCTGCGCGCACCGGGAGGCCGGATGCTCAGGCTCCTTCTTGGAATAAGCGCGTCACAGACCTGCACAGATCTTAAGAGGCGCGGGTACGCGCGGGCACAGCAAACGAGCATGCTGGGCCGCACAAACTGCCCTCACCCGCCTGGGACCCCGTCGAATGCGACCGCTACGGCAGGCACCTCAGCACTCGCCTCCGCATGAGATCCTGACCGCGCCCCCGCCGGCACCGTTGCGCCGGCGCCGAGCGCCCGCTACTGTTGGCATCGGGTAGCAGTTCCATCGCGGACCACGCGCCAACTCCGAGAGGCAGCCCGAGTGGCTGCCTCTCGTGCTTTCCGGATCAAAGGGGACCGACTGCAGTGCTCGTGGCCTACCTGGACGAACTTGGGCATGTGGGCCCGTACATCAGTACAGGCCACAAAAAATTCAATCACAACCCGATCTTTGGGTACGGCGGAATCGTGTTGCCCGAGAGGCAGATCCGAAAGTTCGGCGCGAAGTTTGAACACCTAAAAGCTAGGCAATTTAGAAACGAAATAATCCCTTCCGGAAAGCATCCCAGAAGATGGGAGAAGAAGGGGTCTGAAATATTCAGCACTGGAGCTCACAGCAAGTATCCAGAGCGGGCCGATCTGATTGCAGATCTAGCCGATTATCTACGCAAACTGGACGGTCGCGTCGTGTTTTACGGACACCGCAAGCCGTTCGGCACGACCAAGGAAACCGGTCGCACTCCTAGCGAAACCACAACACTTGCACTGACCGAGGTCGTGCGGAGACTCTGCCGGTATGCCGACAAGCGCGACGAAAGTCTGATGGTTCTGTTAGACCGAGGTGGCCCAATGCCTCGTGAAGAAGCTATTACCGCGATGGCGAGCTTTATATATTCGTCTGACGAGCGATCCGTCAAGCGGATCGTAGAAGTTCCCGTCGAACTCGAGAGCCATCGTTACGGATCCGTGCAGTACGCCGATTGGCTCTGCTCAATACTTAGTCGCGCGAGCCACTATCACTTCTCGGATTCGAACGAATTTGCCTGGTCGCCGCCGGTCCTTGAACAAATTGTTGGTGGACGCATAATGCAAGGATCCAGAATCTGGCTGCCCGAACACAAATGGGCTGTGACCGAGAAGGCACTAGTACGCCCAGGCAAGTGGATCGACTCGGGCAAGGCGCGGAGTCTGAGCAGCGGACACACTGAGCACCTAACCCAGTCCGTGCGGGACGCCATCCGTCATTAACCGGCCACGCCCTCCGCAACTCGCGGCATTGCGTCTCGCAGCGGAGCGAGGAAGCGCAGTGCCGCGAGTTGCGGGCGCGGCGAAGCCGTGCCCTTGAAGGAGTAGGGAAACTTCTCACGGTTTCTGCGTTGGCTCCAGACATGACGCACAAGCCCAAGGCCCTGTCGTCCGGCAGGATCTCCCAAGGCTTGCTTCCGGAACCACCGCGATGGCGAGGCAACGTTTCGTCCTAGAGCATGGCAGGAGCCCCTGTCGCGGTCGGAACCCTGGGCGCACGCCGTCCTGTGCACCACGCTGCGAGTCCAACCTCGAGGAAGGACCCGCCATGTGCGGACTATTCACGCTGGCATTCGGTCTGAGCATTATTGATCAGATGCAACCCTGGTGTTCGTGAGGTGCTTGGGTCCTAGTGCCCGACGAAGGCCTTGAATGCGCACTCCGACCGGCAGCGCTCGTCACTGTCCGGGCAAGCGTCGACGTGAGCCCGCGCCTCGTGTAGCTGTGCTTGTAGATCGGCCAGGACCCGGAGCTGCTGCTCGACAGCGGAAATCTGTTCGGCCAGCAGAGGCTGGAGCGTGGCCTTGACTCCCGTGCAGGTGCCGGTGTCCGCGAGGTCGAGGAGGCGGCGGATCTCGGGCAGCTCGAGGCCGAGCCGCTTGGCCGAAGCGATGAAATCCAAGCGCTCCAGGTGGCCCACGTCGAAGTCCCGGTATCCGTTGGCGCTCCTGTGCGCGGTAAGGATACCGAGGCGCTCGTAATAGCGCAGCGTGCTCGTGGGCACTCCTGTGCGCTCGGCGACCTCGGAGATCCTCATGCTCCGACCATAGGGCGTTCCGACTTGACCTTCAACCTAGGTTCAAGGTCTAAGGTCGATGATATGACGTACGTGATCGCCCTGCCCTGCGTGGATGTGAAGGACCGTGCGTGCGTGGACGAGTGCCCGGTCGACTGCATCTACGAGGGGCAGCGAATGCTCTACATCCACCCCGACGAGTGCATTGACTGCGGAGCCTGCGAGCCGGTCTGCCCCGTCGAGGCGATCTACTACGAGGATGACCTGCCCGACCAGTGGTCCGCCTACTACCGAGCCAACGTCGAGTTCTTCGACGACATCGGCGCGCCAGGCGGGGCCGCGCTGCTGGGCATGATCGACAAGGACCACCCGATCGTCGCCGCCCTACCTCCGCAGAACGGTCAGGACAGCGGGTCCTGACCCCAGGCGGCTCGACCCTGAGCGCGATTGCGCGTCCAGCACTGGTGCGAGAACGAACCGAAGGAGACTCATGCGCGCGAGCGCGGAATGGATGGAGCGGCACCAGGTGGTGCTCTACGTGGCGGGCCTGGCACTCGGGGCTATCGTTGGATTGGCCTGGCCTGCGGTTGCCCATCCTGCGGAGCTGGCAATCCACCCGGTGCTGGCCCTGTTGCTGTACGCCACGTTCCTAGGAATCCCCTTCGACAGGATCGGGCGGGCGTTCAGGGACTGGCGGTTCCTCTCGACGATCCTTGTCGTCAACTTCGTCCTGGTGCCGATGATCGTCTGGCCGCTCTCTCGAATCGTCGCCCACGATCAGGCTCTCCTCGTCGGAGTCCTGTTCGTGCTGCTGACCCCCTGCATCGACTACGTCATCGTCTTCGCCGGACTCGCCGGCGGCGACGAGGAGCGGCTCCTGGCTGCGGCCCCGTTGCTGATGATCGCTCAGATGCTCCTGTTGCCGGTGTACATGTGGCTCTTCGTGGGTGCGGAGTTCGCCAGCTCCATCGAGGTCGCGCCGTTCGTCGAGGCGTTCGTGCTCATCATCGCGCTTCCCCTCCTGGCCGCGGCACTGACCCAACTCGCCGCTGCCCGGTGGCAGGCCGGTAGGGGTCTCGAACTGTTTGTTACCGGGGCGATGGTGCCACTGATGATCACGACGCTGGCGGTCGTCGTCGCTTCGCAGATCTCCGGCGTAAGCGCCCGGCTCGGTTCACTGCTCCTGGCGGTGCCGGTCTACGTACTCTTTGCTGCGGTGATGGTGCCGGTCGGGATGCTGGCCAGTCGCGTTGCTGGGCTCGACGTTCCGGGAAGGCGTGCAGTCATCTTCAGCGGGGTGACTCGCAACTCACTTGTGGTCCTGCCTCTGGTGCTCGCCTTGCCGGCAACGTTTGAGATTGCTCCACTCGTGGTAGTGACTCAGACACTCGTGGAGCTCGTCGCCATGATCATCTTCATCCGGCTTATCCCCCGGGTCCTCTCGGTCCGGCCAGGAGCCGGCAGTGAACGGACCTCCCCCCGGCACACTCGCGAGATCGAGACCTAGCCCCTGCCTGAGCTACTCGTGGCCGAGAAGCACATCTAAGTCCTGCCCTTCCGTTCCGGTGGCCAATCCCACGAGGCGATAGGGCGATGGCCTTGTGCAGCTAGCCTGGCTGGGGCTATCGAAGTAGCGGACAAAACGATGAACGTGAGACAGGAAGGCATGATGATGACTGGTACTGCTCGAGGGGTTACCCATGTTGAAGAAGCTGTGCCGCACAGAGTCTCTGAGGCAGTCATCTTGCCGGCCCGAGCCGTGACCACTAAGAACCGTTATGAGGCGAGCCGGTGAGCTCGATGCGCACCAGAATCCTCATCGTGGGCGCTGCGGCCCCATGGGCTGTTCTGTGGACGGTGATCGCGGCTGCCATGGCGGGAGCGCCGGTCTCGATGGAGCTCGTCGATGCTGGCCCGGTGGTGCGGTGGGGGTTGCCGATCGTCGATGCCCTCGGTGATGTCGTCGGTGCCGCCACCGTGGCGTGCCTCGTGCTGGCGCTCGTCGTCTTGCCCCGACGTCCGGAGCCGCCCGCGTCGGAGGCTGATCAGGATCCCGGTGCCGTCTCTCGGTTCCATCCGGCGTACGAGCGGGCGCTCGATATCGGCATGGGCCTTGGAATGATGTGGTCAACGCTGCTGGTCGTGCGGATGGTCCTTGGCTACGCTTTGGCGGCGGGCCAGGCACCCTTCTCCCCGCGCTTCGGCTCCGATCTCCTGATGTACATCACTCGGCTTGAGCTCGGTCAATACCAGCTTGCCGGTGCGGTGTTCGTCGCTGCTGCCTCGACCATGCTGATCGTCGTGAGGTCCCGCATGGGGCTCCTGATCGCGCTGGGCTTGGTGTTCGCGACGTTGGTGACGAAGTCGATGACGGGCCATGCCTCAGGGCAGACCTCTCACGAGGCGGCCACGAGCTCGATGATCGTGCACCTCGTGGCTGCCGGAGTGTGGCTGGGTGGGCTGGCGCTGCTCGTGCTGGTCGCGGGCCAGCTCGGAGCACGACTGGGGGATGCCGCTGAACGGTTCAGCTCCCTGGCGCTTGCTTGTTATGGAGCGTTGGCCGCCAGCGGAATTGCCTCTGCCTTGGTCCGGCTCTCCGCGCCCCTGGACCTTGTGACCACGGCGTACGGGTGGATGCTCGTGCTGAAGACGGCGCTGCTGGTGCTGCTGGGCGGAGCAGGCTGGTGGCAACGCCGTCGGGTGCTGGTCCGGCAGCGGGACTCGGACCGCCGGAGAGACTTCCTGTGGCTCGCCGCGGGAGAAGTCTTCCTGATCGCCGCGGCGACCGGACTCGCTGCCGCATTATCGAACTCGGCGCCTCCGGTGCCGGACGAGCCCGAACCGGTCACCTCGACGGCTGAGGCGCTGACCGACTACCCCTTGCCCGCTCCGCCCGAGCTGACGACACTGCTCACGACCTGGCGTGTTGACGTCGCCGGGATGGCGCTCGCCCTCGGTCTCGCTGTCATCTACCTCTGGGTGCGGATGCGCCGCCTCGTGCCGGAGACAGGCGGGCGGACCTGGCCCGTGGCGAGGACGGCGGCGTGGATCGCGGGATGCGCGGTCATCCTCTGGGCAACCAGCGGGGCACCGGGGGTGTACGCGCCGGTGCAGTTCTCTGCGCACTTGGGCCAGCACGCCCTGCTTGCTCTGGTGGCGGCCCCGCTGCTGGTCGCCGGTCGTTTCGGTGACCTCGTGCGGGAGCGGATCGCTCCTCGGTCGGATGGGTCTGCAGGGTTGCGCGAGCTCGTCGACTGGAAGCCGGGCTCTCGCGTGGGTCAGTGGCTCACTCATCCGGCGGCGCTGGCGCTGCTCGGCGCGGCGGGATTCGCGGCGATCTACCTGACACCGGCACTCGGCGCGGGATTGCATACCGCGCCGGGCCGACTGGTCATCCTCACGGCCGCCGTGGTGGTCGGCGCTGCGGTGGCACTGCCATTCCAGGGCAGGGCGCTGGGCGGTGGCAGGGTCGCTAGGGTGGAGCGCTGGGTGGCCCTTGCTGTGGGGACCGGCGTCCTTGCTGGCCTGGCGATTGTGTTGGCGCTGGCGCTCCCGGTCGTGGAGCCCGACTGGTTCGCGGCCATGGGGCGGACCTGGGGCGCCGATGCGCTCGGGGATCAACGACTCGGTGGCTGGCTGCTGCTGGCGATGGTGCTGGTGCTGGCGGTCCTGCACGGCGCACTGATCCCGCGTTCGCGCCGACCCAGCGAAGAACTCTCGGCCGATCGTGACGCTGCGGCGCGGCAGCGAACTCGCTCAGCGCCTCGGCCCGGCTCGTCGTGATGCGGGGCCCTCAGCGGGTTCCCGATGGTCAGGGGGTGAGGCGGGTCAGTCGGTGCGGTGACCGGAGTTGCGGCGCAGGCGGACGACGATCGCGCCGATGACGGCGAGCACCAGCAGCAGGGCGAGGCCGCCGAGGATCATGCCGAGGGGGAGCCCGCTCTCGCTCTGCGATGCATCTGCCTGCTCGACAGGGGTGGCTTCGGCGCTCGGCTCGCCCGTGCCGGTGGTCGGGGCCTCCTCATCTGACCCGGAGTCTGCTGTGTCCGTGGCCTCGGCGCCGACCGTTACGGTGAAGTCGACTGTGCCCTCGATCGGGTGACCGTCCGAGGAGACGACACGCCACTGGACCTGATAGTCGTCGGCCGGCAGCGCCGGTAGATCGATCGAGGCCGTGTTGCCGGACAAGGTGGGCGTCTCGGTGAAGATCTCCTCGCCGGCGGAGTTGGTCAATCGCACGACCGGGGAGAGGTTGAGCACCTCGTCGCTGTAGGTGAGCTCGAGCGTCTCGGGGGCCTGCTCGAAGCTCTCGCCGGAAGCCGGACTCGACGAGATCAAGGAGTCGTGCGCCGATGCTGCGGGCAACAGTGTGGGCACCGCCAGCGGCATCAGCACGGCGGCGAGCATCCCGACAAGGCTGGCCAGCGTGACCCGCACCGACGCCTTGGTGGCCCTGCGCGCAACTGTCGTGTCCGCTGTCATAACATTCCCCTCTTCGGATGACCCCTCTTGCGGGCGGGTTTGTCCCCGTGACCGGGGCGCATCGAGTGTAGCGGCGTGCCACGAGACACCCACGGAAGCGTTTCCCAGGATCGGCTCGTCTGACTACACCACTTCACATTAGCCCAAACAGCGATATCATCGCCGTATGACGATTGATGCTTTCCTGGCCGAGCCCCAGTTCGAGGTCGCAGACAGCCACGCCGCGCTCTTCCATGCCCTTGCCGAACCGACGCGCCTGGCCCTCCTCCAGCACCTCTCGACCGGTGAGCACCGGGTTCGCGACCTTGTCGAGCACATGCACCTTGCCCAGTCGACCGTCAGCAAGCACCTCTCGTGCCTGCGCGACTGCGGTCTGGTCACCGCACGCACCGAAGGCCGTTCCTCGTGGTTCGCCCTCACCGATCTGCGCCGGCTGACCGACCTGCTCGAGGTGGCGGACGACCTGCTCGAAACATCCGGGACCACCTTGTCCCTGAAGAACCACCGCGACCACGAGGACCTCGAGGACGGGGACCTCTGATGAGCTCGGGACACGACCACTCACACGGCGCCGGCGGGCCGAGCACCGCCCGGACGCGACTCGCCATCGCTTTCGCCATCACGACCGTCATCGTGCTCGCACAAGCGATCGGGAGCGTCGTCACCGGAAGTCTTGCCCTGCTCACGGACACGGCGCACGCCCTCGTCGACGCCTCCGGTCTGCTCGTCGCGCTGATCGCGGCGACGATGATGCTGCGTCCGGCGAGCAGCGGCAAAACCTGGGGGTTCGCTCGTATCGAGGTACTGGCGGCCTTGGCTCAAGCCACGCTTTTGATCGTGGTCGGCACCTACACCGCCGTCGAGGGCATCTCGCGACTGACGGACCCCCCGGAGGTCCCCTCGGGAGAGCTGCTCATCTTCGGTGTGATCGGGCTGGTCGCGAACATTGTCGGGATTCTCGTCCTGACCGGAGGCAAGGACTCGAGCCTGAACATGCGTGCCGCGTTCCTTGAGGTCCTCAATGACGCTCTCGGGTCGCTCGGTGTGATCACCGCCGCGATCGTGATCCAGGTGACTGGGTTCCAACAGGCCGACGCACTGGCCGGATTGTTCATCGCTGCGCTGATCGTGCCCCGAGCGTTCCGCATCATGGCCGAGACGCTGCGGATCCTCATGGAGTACACCCCGAAGGGGATTGATCTCGATCAGGTGCGCGAGCACATCCTCGCGCTCGAACACGTCCAGGACGTCCACGACCTGCATGCCTCGGCGATCGGGAGCAATCTGCCGATCTTCTCGGCGCACGTCGTCGTGGGGGAGGAGTGCTTCGAGTCGGCTCACGCGCTGGGGATCCTCGAAGAGGTCCATCTCTGCGTCAGGACGCACTTCCCGATCGCGTTCGAGCACGCCACGATCCAGTTGGAGAGCCCGTCCGTGCATCGTCGTGAATCCGAGCGCACCCTGCACGCGTAGCGTCCACCGATCCGCACATCTCTTGGCCGCGGGGGAATGCGACAAAGCGGCGCGCAGCCCACCCGGGGGTGGGTTGCGCGCCGCGGTGAGTCGCTGGACTCAGCGGAAGGAGACGAAGGTGGGATTGCCCCAGATGGTGCGCTCGGTGACGGCGCCGGGGGAGCGGCCTGCATCAACGACCTTGTCGCCGCCGGCGTAGATCCCCATGTGTCCGGGCCACACGACGAGGTCGCCGGGCTGGGCCTCGGACTTGGAGATCTGGGTGCCGGCGTCGACCTGCTGGCCGGATGTGCGCGGAAGGTCGATGCCGACCTGCTTGTAGGCGTACTGGGTCAGGCCGGAGCAGTCGAAGCTCACGCCCGGGTTGCTCGAGCCCCAGGAGTAGGCGGCGCCCATCTGGGTCCGTGCGGCGTCGACGATCGCCTGCCCGGTGCTGCTGGCGGAGGATGCGGGCGCAGGAACTGACGCGCCGCCACCGCTGACGGCCGGGGTGGAACCGTTGAGCGAGCCGCGCGTCTCGGGGCCCACCACGCCGTCGACCTGCAGGTCGTTGCTCTGCTGGTAGTCCTTCACCGCGCTATGGGTGAGCGGGCCGAACTTTCCGTCGACGGCGAGTGAGGCACCCTCATCGTTCAGTGCGGACTGGAGCTGCTCGACCGAGGCGCCCTGGGATCCCCAGCGAAGCTTCTCGGAGGAGTCCAGCGCCTGCGCCGGGGCCGGAGCAACGGGGGCGACGGCCTGAGAGACCGCGGACGGCGCGGTGGCCGGAGCCGTGGGTGCCGCCTGTGCCGCCCCGCTGGCGAAGGCGGAGCCGAGGAGGACGGTGCCGAGGACGGCGGCGCCTCCGGTGCCGCGCAGGGCGCGTCCGCTGGGGCGAAGAGGGGTGACTGCGCGGCCGTCCGCGCGATGGGAATTGCTCGTGGCCATGAATTTTCTCCGTGTATATCCCCGAGTTTATGCACGGGGTCGTCTGGCATGGGGTCGCGGTAACGTCGACAGCAGAGCATGCGTCGGGAAGAACATCTCGTCCCTCGTCACCGGTGGAACCAACGTACCGATCGAGACGACCGCTGAATAGCGTTATGAGCGACCCCGACCAACGATTTCGCCTGCTCTTGAAGCCCATCGCGGCATAGGCCCCGGGGGCATACCTTCTCTTTACTGAACCCCGATGCCGCTTACTGAACCCCGATGCCGCGATGGGGTCGACGTCACGAGTCGCAGTCGAGGTGGGCGAACCCCGTCGGTCATCAGGCAGCACATCGGCAGGAGAAGAAGCCTTGCTGGGCTCACACGATGGGCTGGAACGTGGCGATGGAGCCTTGCAGCTGGTCCATCCACGAGGCCCACGTTCCCGTGAGCAGCAGCAGGCCGATCGCGATGAGCAGCGCCCCGGACGCAATTCCGATGAGGCGGCGATGTCGTGCAAGTGCCCTGCTCACGCCCATTGCCTTGTCGAGCAGGAGCGCGCTGAGGACGAAGGGGATGCCCAGCCCGAGCGAGTACGCGAGCGCCAGCGTCGCGCCCCGCGTCGCAGAGCCTCCATCGGCGCCGGCGTCGAGGGAGAGGGCGATGATCGCGGCGTAGGTGGGGCCGATGCATGGTGTCCAGCTCAACCCGAAGACGAAGCCCATCAACGGGGCTCCCAGAAGGCCCGCATCAGGGCGTCTCCTGGAAACCTGGAGATTTCCTGTCAAGCGGGGGAATGCTCCCATGAAAATGAGTCCCATGAACATGACGATGATGCCCGCGACCCGATTGATCCATACCGCGTGCGCCTGAAGCAGATACCCCATTGCGCCAGCGAACCCGCCCAGCGCCATGAATACCACCGTGAAGCCAGCGACGAACAACATGCTGCCGCTCAGCATCCTCCCAGTCCCTACGCGGGAAAGTCTGGGCGATCGCCTCGCATTCCCGATGTTCTCAGGCGTTTCCCGGGGTGGCTTGGTGGCCTGCGGTCCTTGTCCGGCGAGTCCGGAGACGTAGCTGAGGTAGCCCGGCACGATGGGCAGCACGCACGGTGAGAGGAACGCGATCAGGCCCGCGATCATGGCGACCGTGATGGCCAGCAGAAGAGACCCGGACAGGGCGATCGACTGGAAGGTCTCTGCGAGTCCGTTGCTGGTCACGTGGCTCCTTCGTCGAGGACGGCGTCGAGCATCGATCTCAGGATGGAGGGGCTGATCGCCCCCGAGATCCGGCCCGCGACGCGGCCCTCGTGGTCAAGGACGAGAGTCGTCGGAACAGCGTTGGGCGCGACTTGGCCGCGCAGCTGGTACATGATCTCTGCGTCCGAGTCCGGCAGCGAGGGGTAGGTGATGCCGTAGGTCTCCTCGAAGGCCGCGGCGGGCCCTGCCGAGTCGCGGACGTTGATCCCGATGAACGAGACGCCCTGGTCGGCGTACTCCTCGTGGATCGCCTGCAGATCCGGGGCCTCCACCCGGCATGGCGGACAGGAGGCGTACCAGACGTTGACCACGAGCACCGATCCCCAGTGTTCCGTGGAGTCGAATCGTTCGCCGTCATAGGTGTTCCCGGTGAACTCGACGGGTTCTGTGCGATCGGCGGGAGCGATCTCGGTGGTCACGCCGTTGCCGGAGACGTATCCGTCGTCCCCGGAGGCGTATCGATCCCCGGTATCAGTGCTGCCGCAGGCAGTGACCAGGCCAGTGACGACCAAGCAGCTGGTGGCGTAAAGAATCCGTCGCCGGGAGTGGGCGCGCATGTACTCGCTCCTTCATGAAGATCGTGAGGGGACCGGTGGTGGGCAGGACGAACTCTCCCGCGCCTAGAACAGCGTGGACCAGTAGTCCCAGAACTTCACGGCGATGAGTGCCAGGATCACGAGGTACCAGGCCACGA
Organism: Brachybacterium fresconis; assembly: GCF_017876515.1. NCBI lineage: Bacteria > Bacillati > Actinomycetota > Actinomycetes > Micrococcales > Dermabacteraceae > Brachybacterium > Brachybacterium fresconis. The sequence continues at coordinate 1,743,670 of NZ_JAGIOC010000001.1, forward strand.
GCACCGGGACACGGAACTCGATCACGAGAAGGGCGGCCCGCCGTATGGCCGGGGTGAATCTGTCTGCCAGGTCACGGAGATGGTGGATCGTGGTGAACCAGAACAACGGGATCGTCACTGCCCACACGACCATGCAGTATGGGCACAGTGCCTCGATCTCGTAGAGGCTCTGCCCGATCAGCCACTGCACGAAGAGCGCCGCGAAGGTCACGCCCGCCTGGATGAGCACACTCATCCAGCGCGCCACGCGGGCACCGGCGAGAAACGCCAATCCGAGGGCGAGAACGGCCGCGAAACCGGCGATGCCGAGGATCGGATTGGGGATACCGAAGGCCGAGGCCTGCGGGGTGTCCATCACCGAGCCGCAAGAGAGCACCGGATTGAGGCTGCACGAGGGGACGTAGCTGGGGTCCTCAATCAGTGCAATCTTCTCGATCAGCAGCACGACGGCCATGACCAGCCCGATTGCGCCGGTGACCGTGAAGAGCATCCCCAGACCGCGTGGCGCCCTCGAATCCCGAGGCGACCCGGCGGCCGGGCCGTCAGCCTTCGAGCGCGGCATCGAGAGGATCCGTGAGGTCCTCGACCCGGGTAGGCTCCAGGCGCTCCCCGTCGACGAAGAAGGTGGGGGTGCTGGTGACACCGAGCGCCTCGGCGTCGGCAGCACTCTGCTCGATGCGCGCGAGGGTGGCCGGATCGTCATAGACCTGCTCGAAGCGCTCCATGTCGAGCCCGAGCTCCTCGGCATACCCGAAGAACGCTTCCCGCTGCGACGTCTCCTGATGACTCCACTCGTCGGCGTTCTCGAACAGCGCCTTGTACATGGCCTCGAATTCGCCCTGCTCCCCGGCGGCCTCAGCCGCCTTGGCGGCTTCGACAGAATTTCCGTGCAAGGGCAGGTACCGCACCACGAAGGTCACCCGGTCGCCGTACGCGGCACGAATCTCTTCGACCGCAGGATATAGGGAGAGACAGGCCTCACACTCGAAGTCGAGGTACTCCACGAAGACGGCCTCGCCACCCTCCGACAGCCGCGGACTGTCCTCTCGCACGAGCTGCCCCGTCGCGGCTCCGGTGGCCTCCGAGGAATCGGCCTGGTCTTCCTTCGGGTCCAGGAAGATCACGAACCCTGCGAAAACCACGGCGGCCACGGCAATCAGTCCCAGGGTGAGCTTGACGCTCCTGCTCATGCCTGTCCTCCTGTGGTCGTCGACTTTCGCAGATCCTCTCTGACGAGGCTGTATGCCCCCTGCGCAGCGGCGCGTCTGCGCGTCCGAGCAGCGCGCATTCCGTTGGCGATGACGACGACCTCGGCGACCTCGTGGACCAGGACGACCGCGGCGAGACCGAGCATGCCACTCAGTGCAAGAGGTAGGAGCACGACAATGATCAGCAGCGACAGGACGATATTCTGGTTCATGATGCGTCGTCCACGACGGGCATGGTCGAACGCGGCCGGGAGGAGACGCAGGTCGTGCCCGGTAAACGCAACGTCGGCCGACTCGATAGCTGCATCCGAACCGGTGGCACCCATCGCGATCCCGATATCCGCGGCGGCCAGTGCCGGGGCGTCGTTGATGCCGTCTCCGATCATCGCCACCGGAGCGGTACGGGAGAGTTCACTGACCGCGGCGGCTTTGTCCTCGGGGCGCAGCGCGGCCCGCACATCGCTGATCCCGGCCTGGTTCGCGAGGGCTTGCGCGGTGCGCAGGTTGTCTCCAGTGAGCATGGTGATCCCGGTGCCTCGTCCGCTCAGGGTGCGGATCACCTCGGGAACTTCTGGCCGCAGCTCATCGCGCACTCCGATCGCGCCGACCGGCTCATGCTCGTGGTGCACGATGACCACAGTCATGCCCTGAGTCTCGAGTTCCTCTACTCGCTCCGCGAGGGCGCCCGATGCCAGCCAGCGCGGGCTTCCGACCGTGATCACGGCTTCGCCGACGACCCCCTGGATGCCCTGACCAGCCAGCTCCATCACTTCTGTCGCCTTCGGTGCTTCGGGTGCAGCGGCGGTGATCGCGGCGGCCAGCGGGTGGGTGCTGTGCTGCTCGAGCGCGGCCGCCCAGGCCACTACCTCGCTTTCGACGGCATTGGCAGTGAGGACGGCGGTGACGGTTGGCTCATTGCGGGTCAGGGTGCCTGTCTTGTCGAGAGCGACGTGGCGGATGCCGCCGAAGCGTTCGAAGATCGCTCCGGACTTGATGACCACCCCGAACTTGCTGGCCGAGCCGATCGCCGCGACCACGGTGATCGGCACGGAGATCGCTAGCGCGCACGGCGATGCGGCGACCAGAACGACCAGCGCGCGGGTGATCCACAACTCCGGATCGCCGAATATCGATCCGATCAGCGCGACCAAAGTCGCGAGGATCAGCACTCCGGGAACCAAAGGGCGGGCGATGCGGTCGGCGAGACGGGCGCGGTCGCCCTTTTCGGCTTGGGCTTGCTCGACCAGCTCCACAATGGTAGTCAGCGAGTTGTCCGTCCCTGCTGCGGTCGCCTCGACCTCGAGAGTTCCGGCGTTGTTGATCGCCCCTGCCGAAACCGCATCGCCAGGTTCTACCTCGACAGGAATCGATTCCCCGGTGATCGCGGAAGTGTCCAGACTGCTGTGCCCCGAGCGCACGATCCCGTCGGTCGCGATCCGCTCACCGGCGCGCACCAGCATCACCTGACCCGCGGTCAGCTCTCTTGCGGCGATCGGAGTCCACGTACCGTCGATGGAGACGGACGCGGTGTCGGGGACCAGCTTCAACAGCGCCCGCAGTCCGCCACGGGCCCGGTCCATCGCCTTATCCTCCAGCGCTTCGGCGATCGAGTAGAGGAACGCCAGCGCTGCGGCTTCCTCGACGTAGCCCAGGATCACCGCACCGACCGCGCTGATCGTCATCAGGAGACTGATGCCGAGCTTGCCCTTGAGCAGTGCCCGGATCGCGCCGGGCGTGAACGTTGAGGCGCCCAGAAGCAGGCCACTCCAGAAGAGCGCAAGGGCGGGTATCCCCGCACCGGACCACTCACAAAGGAGGCCAGTAAGGAACGCGATACCGGAGAGCACGGGAAGGAGCACCTCGCGGTCCTTCCACCAGGGCCCGTCGCCATCGTCGTGATTGCTGACGTCGACGCTGTTCACCTGCGGGTCCGTCACCGCGCTCACGCGAGTGCCTCCGCATCGCAGCAGCCCGGGACTGGGCAAGTGGGATTGAGGCACGCGGCACTCTCATCGACCGCGAGAGTCACTTCGACCAGCGCGTTCAAGGCCGCGGTGAGGTGCGGATCGGAGATCTCATACCGGGTCTGCCGTCCCTCCGGCTCGGCGACCACGATCCCGCAATCCCGTAGGCAACTTAGATGGTTCGACACGTTCGACCGCGTCAGCTCAAGCTCGCGTGAGAGCACTGCTGGGTAGCTCGGAGCCTCCAGAAGTGTCAGCAAGATTCGTGACCGTGTCGGATCTGCCATCGCACGGCCCAGGCGGTTCATGACGTCCAAACGAGATGCAATAGTCAGCATGGGGTGACCATACAGTGGTCACTGACCAGTATGGAAGTTCATGGCCGGATAGCTGGATCACGGTCCGATCCGGCCGTCTCCAAGACAACGGCGGCGGTAGCCTTCTAAGGGAAGTCCTCCCGCACGGGGGCGCAGCAGGGGGGGGGGACGTCGGGACCGTTTGCCAGCAGCGACGAAGGCATTGGAAGCACGACCCTCCCTTTCGGGGTGCTACTCGCCATCCTGAGCTTCGCGAACTCGTCAGGCGGCTGAACCGCTTTCTCAGATGCACGCTTGTCTCCGCACTCACCGGCTCCTCGGAACCTAGGTACGCGCGCGAGTGGGCTGGCTACGACAGCCCGACCCTGGCCCTGGCCCTGACGCCACGAAACGTCTTCGCACGGCCGACCAATCGTGGCGAAGGCTCGCCGCGGTCGAGGGCGAAGCTATCGCCCGTGCTTGGTCCGTTTGTGCCAACCCGTGAATCTCGGACGACTCACCGGTACATGCCGTTCGACACGGGCGCCTGGAAGCTGTCTCGACTGCCGCCCAGGCCGTCGTCGATGAAGCTTTCAGCGGCTGACCGCTGTGCTCAACCGAGGATACTCGCTGGCCACACGCATCCAGTGGACCACGAATCACTTTATCTTTGCTCAGAGAGATTTACGCCGGCCTGTTCCACGGCGTGACGTTCGAACTCGACGTAGTGCGCATGCTCTGGCCCAAGTCGAGCAAGCGCATGATCGATGAGGTTCGGTGAGAGCTGCGCCAATGCTTTGTCGCTCCCCATGCTTAACGCGCTTACGCCGGAGTACCCGCGGAGCGGGTTAGGGTCGAAGCGGGATTCGACGAAGGTGCGCTCGCGCCAACCCTTGCCATGGAGCACTTCGGCTGTCTCGTCAACGAAAGCAGTGCACGCCTGCCGAATATCCGAGCGAATGCCGTAGTCATGGCGCGATTGGTCGCTCGCCTCGCGCAGCATCTCGTCGTCGACTGATGCGAAAGCGATCTCCACCAGGTCGAAGGACACTCGGTCGCTCAAGAGTGATCTGATCGCCTCCACATGGGTCGGCGCGTACCTACGCCGTAGGTTCCCCGGCGTGACACGTTGCCAACTCGCGACCTCCTGAAGACTGGGGCGTTCGCTTGCTACCGCGTGCGCGTAGGCGGTCAGGAGCGTCCGGAGGTCCTTGGCGATGCGCTCGGACTCGTTCGCGAACCCAAGGGTGGACAACAGGAAAAGCTCGTCACGCTGCCCCGACTCCAGTTCCCGCTGTGCAGCGCCAGTCGTCTCACACGCGCGCAACCTCAGCCTCTCCGCCAGATCGCGGACTGGCTCAGGCAGGCCGACGGAGTCTCCGACCTGCACGTTGGTAGTGACGTACGACTGGCTCATGCCTCCATCATACGCACAGCCTCGCAATGTCACTTGACAAACGTCAAGTGTCATGTGTCTACTGGTGGAGCCAGATGTTCCCAACTCAAGGAGGCCAGCGATGGCTGTTCAGACCCGTTTCCCCATCCAGATGGAGGACGTGTTCCCCCAGGGTGCGTACATGATCGGAGAGGTCCTCGCCGCTGACGACTTCGACAAGAAGAGGGCCGGCGAGGTCGACCCCCAGCAGCGGGACAAGATCTCGGGCCAGCGTGTCTGGCAGGTCCGGGTGCTCGATCCGGATCCCGAGAGCCGCAAGGGCCAGGCCGAGGTGACCGTGAAGGTCTCCTCCGATCACCAGCCCGTGCCGCCCAAGGGTCCGACCACCGGCCCGTTCCGCGCTGTGGCCTTCGAGGGGCTCACCCTCACGCCGTACGTGGACCAGAACGGGAACTTCCCGAAGATCGCGTACTCGCTGCGTGCGGCCGGCTTCGCCGAGGCCAAGGCCTCCGCTCGCACCTCGAGCACCGAGGCGGCGTGATCATGGAGCGGAAGGCGATGCGTCTGCTCAACGTCGCAGCGATCGGGATCCTGCTCTGGCAGGTCGTCCCGCTCGGCTGGCAGCTGGCGTTCGGGGGTGCGTGAGCAATGCACACCGCCTCCCTCGCCTTCCGCTTCGGCCTTGCCGAACTGCGCTGGATCGCCACGGCCCTGTGGGGTCATGTGTGCTGGTTCCACCGGTTCTGGTTCGTCGTCGCGATGTTCACCTGGCTCACGGCCGATCTCCTCGGCAGCTGGAAGCCCTTTGCCGTCGTCGGTGCGATCGCGCTCTACTTCGTGCTCTGGGCTCGGTTCTACCCTGAGAGCTACTTCCGCGCCATACACCGCCCCCTCTGGCGGCGGGAACTCTGGCTCGACCTGCTCGAGACCTGGCCGCTGCTCATGGAGGAATGCGGGCTCTCCTCCGTCAACATCGACCGTGCGGGACAGAAGCACACTCGCGTTCCCACCATTGCGAGCAAGCGCTGGCACCGCAACGAGCTCGTCCTCATCCCGGGGCTCCTGACCGGTCAGACCGTGGAGGACTTCCAGTCCGTCGCGGAACGTCTTCGGACCACCGTGGGCGCGACAAACCTTCGGGTGACCGGGGACCTCTCCCCCACCCTCAGTTTCACCTTCGGTGATGCCCTCGCAGAGACCCTCTATCGCGGGCTCCCGGAAGCGGAAGACCCCTGGGACGGTCGCTCGGCGTGGATGGGGATCGATACCCGGGACGAAGACTGGTGGCTCCGTGTTGCGGGCACACACACCCTCGTCGCTGGGTCCTCCGGCTCCGGCAAGGCGTCCCTCGTCTGGGGCGTCACCATCGGCCTTGCCCCTGCCATCGCCCGCGGAGAAGCACAGGTCCACGGGATCGACCTCAAGGGCGGTGTCGAACTGGGGATGGGCAAGGACCTGTTCACCCGCTACGCCGTGACTCCCGCTGAAGCCGTGGTGGTCCTCGAAGAGGCGGTCGACGCCATGAGCGCTCGCCTCGAACGGATGGCCGGGAACTCCCGCCAGCACTCGGCAAGCTCCGATGAGCCCCTCGTCGTCGTCCTGATCGACGAGGTCGCCGCTCTGACGTCGTACATCGAGGACCGCGACCTCAAAGGCCGTGCCCGCACAGCGATGTCGCTGCTCTGCTCCCAGGGCCGCGCCGTCGGCTACACGGTGGTCGCCTGCCTCCAGGATCCCCGCAAGGAGACGATCCCCAACCGTGGCCTGTTCACACAGATGGTCGGACTCCGGCTCCGGGATCGCGAGGAGACCTCCATGGTCCTCGGGGACGGTGCCGTCGCTTCCGGCGCCCTCTGCCACAAGATCCCGCTGGCCTCACCGGGCATCGGCTACGTCGTTCCCGAGGACGGCTCTGAACCGATTCGCGTACGTGCCGCCTTCGTCGATGACGACCTGATTCGGGCTGCGGCTGCGCGGTTCCCCGCCCCCTCGACGATTCCCGTGGTCGTTCCGGAACCGGCGGAGAAGCCCCGCAGCTCACGGTCCCGCCCTCGGACCAAGCCCGACACGGAAGGAGCAGAATCGTGAGCGACACCGATCTCTACGCCCTCGACGTGGACGACCCCACAGCACTTAAGCGGATGCTCTCCGACGGCTTCGAGGACTGGTCCAAGCAGGCCGCCTCGACAGGGTTCTGCTCCCGTCCGGTGCGCCTCTTCGGCCAGGCAAGCACCTTCGACCGCCGGTCCGGACAGCACCTTCACACCTTCGACAGCCGCGACCTGCCCGACAGCGTCCTCTACATCCGCTGCGGCAATCGACGCTCCTCCCGCTGCCCCTCGTGCTCCCACGAGTACCAGGGCGACATGTGGCACCTCCTCTCTGCAGGCGTCTCCGGCGGAGACAAGGGAGTTCCGGAGAGCGTCTCCACCCACCCACTGGTGTTCCTCACCCTGACGGCTCCGTCGTTCGGCACTGTGCACTCGTCGACTCGTCCCGGTGCCCAGCCCCGGCCGTGCACCGTCAATTCCGCGCCGGGGCAGTGCGGGCACGGTCGCCCTCGTCGTTGCACGGAGCACCACGACGTCGACGATGCTCGGGTCGGTCAGGCACTGTGCCGGGACTGCTACGACTACGAGGGGCAGACGATCTGGCAGTGGCACTGTCCCGAGCTGTGGCGGCGGTACACGATCCGGCTGCGCCGTCTTGTCGCCGCTCACCTCGGCATGAGCGAGAAGGCCTCGAGGGATCTCCTTCGCGTGCAGTTCGCCAAGGTCGGCGAGTATCAGAAGCGCGGGGCGATCCACCTTCACGCGCTCGTTCGGCTCGACGGCGCTCCGACGGACGAAGAGCCCTTCCCCTCCCCCGCTGTCGACGTCCCCGCTTCCTGGCTCGCAGAACGCTGTCTGGAGGCCGCGCGGGACGTTGAGATCGATGCCGCCCCGGTCGACGCCTATGATTCCGCTCGCGTGCTCCGCTTCGGACGTCAGGTCGACGCCCGGCCCGTCCAGCGCCACACCCACGAGGACGGCGACGTCTCCCCTGAGATGGTGGCGGCCTACCTCGCCAAGTACGCCACGAAGTCGGCCGGCGATGTCGCCACAGAGGGCACGCCGAATCGCCACTTGAAGCAGCTTCGGGAGACCTGCCTTGAGCTGTGCGGCCGGGCGCTGCTCGATGAGGGGTTCTCGAGCCCCTACGCACTGCTCGGGAAGTGGGCTGATGCCCTCGGCTTCCGCGGGCACTTCGCCAGCAAGTCCCGACAGTTCTCGACCACCCTCGGCACGCTCCGCGACGCACGGCGCAAGTACCACCGCGACCGCGAACAGCTCGAGACCCGCGGAGACCTCGCGACTGTCGACGACTCCCTCGACGCCGTCGAACACACCGTCGTGATCAACGAATTCCGCTTCGTCGGACAGGGCTGGCTCACCCCCGGTGATGCCGAACTTGCCCGTTCCGCCGCTGACGCAGCACGCGAGTGGAAAGACGCTCGCCGCGCTGCACCTCGACCCCACGAGAAAGGAAAGAACCATGGAGAAGCTCTGCTTCACCGCTGAGGAAGTCGCTGATCGGCTCAGCGTCTCGAAGACCCGGGTATATGACCTGATGCGCTGCGGCGAGCTGCCCAGCGTCAAGCTCGGTCGCTCCCGCCTGATCAAGGCCGTCGATCTTCTCGCCTACGTCGAGAACCTCGAACCGGCCCCCGTCGTCGCATGAGCCGCGCGAACGGTGAGGGCAGCATCTACCGGCGCAAAGATGGCCGGTGGGCTGGCGCTGCGTACGTCCTCACCCCGGACGGTGCCCGCAAGCGGAAGACGGCGTACGGGAACACCCGCAAGGACGTAAGCACCAAGCTCGCCAACATGCAGGACAAGTCCCGCTCGGGCATCGCAGCAACACCCGGACGCCTCACCGTGAAAGCTTTCCTGGAAGCATGGATGCGTGATGTGCAGGAACCTCGCCTGAGCCCTGCGACGTACCAGACGTATGAGGGATACATCCGGAACCACATCGTGCCCGCGTTGGGATCAAAACCGCTGGGGCAGCTCACTGCCTCGGATCTGAGGGAGTTCCTCGGCGCGAAGACTCGTGAGGGAAAAAGCGCGGCCACGGTCAAGCAGATCCACGCGATCATCCGCTCCGCTCTCCAGCACGCGATGCGTGAGGACCTCGTTCCGAGGAACGTGGCGAAGCTGGTCGTCGTCTCTAACCCCGTACGCCAGGATGTCGAGCCGTTGACCCCGGAGGAGGCGAAGAAGCTCCTGAAAACAGCGAAGGGGCACGATTGGGAAGCCCTTTGGACCCTCTACGTCGGACTCGGGCTGCGACGAGGTGAAGCCCTGGGGCTCCGGTGGAGCGATGTCGACCTCGAGAACGGTCGCCTGCGGGTCGTGCAGTCCCTTCAGCGCTCCAGAGGAGAGCTGCGCCTGAAGAGCCCCAAGACAGACACCTCGCGCCGTCGGATCGTGCTCCCCGCCTTCTGCATCGACGCCCTCACCCGTCACCGCACCTCCGAGCGAGAGAAGCTTGCTTCGCTCGGGCTGCCCGTTGACCCGACAACACTCGTTTTCACCTCCCAGGCCGGCACCCCCATCGAGCCCCGCAACGTGAACCGTGCCTTCGAGGCACTACTGAAGAAGGCGAAGCTGCGCCGAGTCAAGCTGCACGACCTCCGCCATACCTGCGCCTCCTTACTCCTCGCTGAAGGCGTCGCTCCGCGCGTCGTTATGGAACTGCTGGGGCACTCCGCCATCGCGGTCACCATGAACACCTATTCGCACGTCATTCCTGCATTGCAGGACGAATCCGCCCAGCGGATGGATGCCCTCTTTCGAGCCTAGGTTACGAGGTTACGAGGTTACGGATCTGAGCCTGAACTTGCGGATAGCTCTATCTGCGACCTATCTTTCGTGGACTCACCAAAAGGAGAATTTCGTGAAGCATCCGCTCGTACCGTCCATCGAAGTGCTCGGCGCGCTTCCGTTGAGCCACCTGAATGATCAGTCGATCTACGGAAACAGGGTTGAACCGATCGTCCAACTGGACTCACACGACCGAGTCGCTGCTCGTCGGTACCAGCAGGAACTGCCGTCTCAGGTCCTCTACGTCGACCGCCTCCCAAGAAGACGTAGCAGGCCCGACTGCATCATCGGAGTCGGATTCATCGTCGCGTGGGCCACTCCCCTCGGTGTCGCTCAGGGAGTCCTCCTCGAGGACTTCGACGACGCTTTGGAGTTCGGTCGCTTGGCGATGAAGGGACTTCATAGCGCCCACTCTTTCTTGTTTCGCGCCGCATCGATCACTAAATGGAATCCCACCACCGAGGTTGACGATAGATCGATCGTCGTCGATGCGGAAGCTCTCGAGTGGCAGCCGGGTTCGCAAGTGCAGTGGGCAAGCCCACTCGAGATCCACCCCGCCAAATACTCGCGCCGATAACAGCGATCTAGAAATATAGCCAGTCAAGGCGAAGGAGATGAACCACGTGGTATTGAAGCATCCGATCGGGGTTGTTGACCGTGAGTCGATTCCGTGGGAGTTGTTCAACGGGCCGGCGTATGAGGTCGAAACGCTGCCCGCAGAGTCAGACAGCGAGGTCACCGTCGAGCACTGCTTCATCGCGTCGGCGTCGTTCGGCACCGGTAGCTGCTGCTGTGCGCTGCCCTTCGCTGATGTAGCGAGCGCTCGAGCTTTCCTTGGCTCCGCGAAGCGGACCTCGCTGGGCGAGGGAGATGTTCATCTGACCATCTACCGGGCGGCGATCGTGTGGAGCGGAGTCCCCGGCATGTTGCTCCAGTCGACCTCGCTGCTCACCGATGCGTGGATTGACGCCGATGCACTCACAGCTCACGACGATTGGAAGCGTTTCGCGGAGATGTAATCTTCGACGGAACGAACTTCACCGCAAGAGATCCCCGTGCCGACAACAGGCATGGGGGTCTTGCCGTTAGTCGTCACTGTTGCCAACGTGCTGCCACCATCGAGCACAGGGCCCTAATGGGAGCTCTGCGCATCGCGGCAGCGAGAGCCTCACGGTGTCTATAAGGCCGCGGAGGACCGAGGGGCCCGTTGCTGTCACCCCTGGTCCAGCACAGCACACACAGCCGCGTTGCTGTCAGCGTTGCTGTCATTGCCCACTTTGGGGCGAGGTCTGGAAACACGAACTTGGCTCTGACCAGGGTGGGCCCGGAGGGGATCGAACCCTCGACCCGCGGATTAAAAGTCCGATGCTCTGCCAACTGAGCTACAGGCCCTGGCCCGCATCGCGGGCCCGTCCATCTTAACGGCGCTCGAGGGCGCTCTGGGACACTGCTCCCCGGTCCACATCGCGCCCGCCCACCAGAGAAATCACGTGCTCTCGTCTCACCCCGGGTCTAGCGTTCACGGTGATCGGGACCGCCACCTCCACCACCGCACCGTCGAGGAGCGACATGACCGAGCCGCGCACATACCCGCAGGGCGTGCCCTCCTGGGTGGACGTCGAGACCGCGGACCTCGAGACCACCGCCGCCTTCTACGGCGGCCTGCTCGGCTGGACCTTCACCGAGGCCACGCCGCCCGGATCCGAGTTCCGGTACCTCGTCGCCCAGCTCGACGGGCAGGACGTCGCCGGCGTCGGCGGTCCCGTGTCGTCGGCCCCCAGCTCCCCCACGCCGGGCTGGAACACCTACATCGCCGTCGACGATGCCGAGGACGCCGCCGCCCGCGTCGAGGCGGCGGGCGGCAGCATCGTGCGCGGACCGGCCGACTGCGGGCCCGACGGCGTCTCGGTCATCGCCGCCGATCCCGCCGGTGTCGAATTCCGACTGTGGCAAGCCCGTCGGCGGCTCGGGGCACAGGTCGCCAACGTGCCCGGAACCTGGAACTTCAGCGACCTGCGGGCGGCGGACCCGTCGGCCGTGGCGCCGTTCTACACCGAGGTCTTCGGCTGGGAGCTGCAGGACGCCGGCGCCACGACGTTGCTGCGGCAGCCCGGCTACGGCGCGCACCTGCGGGACACGATCGATCCGCGCATCTACGAGCGACAGGCGGCCATCGGCGACGACGGCAGCTTCGCGGACGCCATCGCCTGGATGGAGCCGGCCGGAGACGGCGAGCGACCCCACTGGCACGTCCGCTTCACGATCACCGACCGGGATGCGGCCGCGACAGCGGCGGAGCGCCTCGGCGGCGCCGTGCGGGGCCGCCTCGACACCGACTGGACCCGCGAGGCCACGATCGTCGACCCGCACGGGGCGGAGTTCACGATCAGCCAGTTCCTGGCGTAGCCCGAACGGCGGACGCCGGGGCGGCCGGACTCGCGTCCTGCCTCCCCGGCGTCGTTGCGTGCACGGTGATCAACGCAGGTTCGCGGTGGGATCAGTCCCGCGAGCTCGCCAGCTCCCGCTCGTCCTGGTAGTCGCTGACATCCTCGTCCACCCAGACCTCGACGTTCTTGATCTCGGGCAGATCCGAGGATCGGAAGATCGGGTCCAGGCCCTGGGCACGCTGGGCGTTGTAGTGCCGCAGCAGCTTGAAGGCCGTCGGCGCGAGGATCGCGATCACCACGAGGTTCACCAGAGCGATGAACACCATGGAGACCCCGGCGATGGTCCAGGCCAGATCCACGGCGATCACCGAGCCCAGGAACACCAGCGCGACGACGGCGCCGCCGAAGGCGAGATGCCAGCCGCGCTTGGAGGTGATGAAGTGCATGTTCGCCTCGCCGTAGGAGAAGTTCCCCAGCACCGAGGTGAAGGCGAGCAGGAACATGATCACGGCCAGCAGGACCGCGGCCCAGGAGCCGAGATTGCTCGACAGCGACTCCTGCACCATGACCAGTCCTTCGCCGCCGACGGACACGTCCGGGAAGGCGACCAGCACGATGAACGCGGTGATGGAGCAGATCAGGATGGTGTCGAAGTAGACGCCGAGGGTCTGGACCAGGCCCTGCTTGACCGGATGGCTCACCGAGGCGGTGGCGGCGACGTTCGGGACCGAGCCCATGCCGGCCTCGTTCGAGAGCATCCCGCGCTGGACGCCGTTGACGATCACCGCGCCGAAGCCGCCGCCGATCGCGGCCTGCGGGCTGAAGGCCTCGGTGACGACCTGAGTGATCACGCGCGGCAGCTCGCCGAGGTTCATGCCGACGATGATGATGCCGATCAGCAGGTAGATGATCGCCATGATCGGCACCATGTTCTGCGCGACGGTGGCCACGCGGCGCATCCCGCCGAAGATGATCGCGGCGGTGAGGACGGCCAGCAGAATGCCCAGGACGATGGGCAGCCAGGTCATCGATTCCGGATCGGCGTAGACGGCGACCGCTCCGGTGACCGCATCGACGATGGTGTTGGCCTGCAGCGAGGTGAAGGCGAAGGCGAAGCAGAAGATGAACAGGACCGCGAAGAACAGCCCGAAGCCGCGGCTGCCCAGCCCGCGCTGGATGTAGAAGGCCGGGCCGCCCTTGTAGGTGTCGTTCGCCCGGGTCTTCCACAGCTGGGCGAGGGTGGACTCGATGAAGCTCGCCGCACCGGTGAGCAGGCACATCACCCACATCCACAGCACCGCGCCCGGGCCGCCGAGGAAGATCGCCCCGGCCACGCCGGAGATGTTCCCGGTGCCCACGCGCGCCGCGGCGGAGACGGAGAAGGCTTGGAAGGCGCTGAGGGACTTGGTGCGCTCGGTGCGTCCGCGGCCCGCGCCGACCTTCTCGCGCTGGGCCTTCTGCGTGATCGCCCCGAGCATCGCCGGGATCATGCGGAACTGCACTGCTCCGCTGCGGATCGTGAAGTAGAGGCCGAGCACGATGACCACGGGCATCCCTGCCCAGGTCCACAGCCAGCCCTCGGCGTTGCCGAGGAACTCGTTCAGGGTCTCGAGGGGGTTCATGACCTCGACGGTACCGAGTCGGGCGCCGGGCGGTCCGCCGATTCCACCGTCTCGAGCCGGGTTCTACCGCAGACGAGTCCGTTGCTCCTCGCGCGCGCGAGGATCGTGCCCCGCCCCACACGGGAGTGACGCATGCCACATCGGACCGGCACCCCTTCCGTTCTGGCAGTTCACGGGCGCACCGAAACTCCAGCTCAGCATGTATAGACGGGGGTTGTCCGACAATCCGGCTGTCGGAGCCGCCGGGGTCACGTTTGCGTCACGACACTCCGAGGCGCCCCGTCCGCGATGAGGTCGGGGGTCCACATTCGTCGCCACTGTCGATAGCGTGGGGAACCGTTATGGGCCAGCTGACAACCAGTTCCGACCGCCACTCCTCGACCCGAGACACCACAGGGACCCCGGTCCCCGGCTTCGAGATCACCTCCCCCACCCGTCACCAGGGCGCCGACATGTGGCGCGTGGCCCGGGACAGCGGGACGCTGGACCTGAACACCTCCTACGCCTACCTCCTGATGGCACGGGACTTCGCGGAGACCTCCCGCGTCGCACTCCAGGACGGCGAGGTCGTCGGCTTCGTGCTCGGCTACCGCCGCCCGCTCGATCCCGGTTGCCTGTTCATCTGGCAGATCGCCGTCGACTCCTCGATGCGCGGCCGTAAGGTCGCCGCGCAGATGCTCGACGCGCTGGTCTCGGACCTCTCCGGCGTGCGCACCCTCGAGACCACCATCACCGAGGACAACGCCGCGTCCCAGCGCCTGTTCGCCTCGTTCGCCGAACGCCACGGCGCCGCCCACCGCATCGAGCCGCTCATCGAAGAAGCCGACTTCCCGGACCCCGGGCACGGCGCCGAGCTGCTCCACCTGATCGGGGAGCTGAACTCCGGTTCCTGAGCGCCACCGAGCACGACCCGTCCCGACGGGCGCTCCCGCGCGCCCCGACACCGTCAGACCACCCTCAACCCTCTAGGGAGAGAACATGACCACCACCGCTGATCACAGCAGCACCACGACCGCCTACGAGTCCGAGGTCCGCAGCTACTCCCGCGGCTGGCCCGTCACCTTCACCCACGCCAAGGGCAGCACGCTGACCGCCGAGAACGGCCGGGAGTACACCGACTTCTTCGCCGGCGCCGGCACCCTGAACTACGGCCACAACCACCCCGAGCTGAAGAAGGTCGTCATCGACCACTTCGCCGAGGACCGCCTGGTGCACGGCCTGGACATGTTCACCGACGTGCGCAGCCAGTTCCTGGAGACCTTCAACGACCTCATCCTCGCCCCGCGCAACCTGGACTACAAGGTCGCCTTCCCCGGCCCGGGCGGCACCAACGCCGTCGAGGCCGCGCTGAAACTGGCCCGCAAGGTCACCGGGCGCGAGTCCGTCGTGAGCTTCACCAACGGCTTCCACGGCATGACCCTCGGTGCCCTGTCCGTCACCGGCAACTCGATGAAGCGCGGTGGCGCCGGGATCCCCCTGGTGCACTCCACCCCGATGCCGTTCGACGACTACTTCGGTCAGATCGTCCCGGACTTCATGTACCTCGAGCGTCTGCTCACCGACGGCGGCAGCGGGCTGAACAAGCCCGCCGCGGTGATCGTCGAGACCGTCCAGGGCGAGGGCGGCATCAACGCCGCACGCGCCGAGTGGCTGCGGGGGCTCTCCCAGCTGTGCAAGACGCACGACATCCTGCTGATCGTGGACGACATCCAGATGGGCTGCGGCCGCACGGGCGGCTTCTTCAGCTTCGAGGAGGCCGGCATCGAGCCGGACATGGTCACCCTGTCGAAGTCCATCAGCGGCTACGGCATGCCGCTCGCGCTGACCCTGATCAAGCCCGAGCTGGACATCTGGGAGCCGGGCGAGCACAACGGCACCTTCCGTGGCTTCGCCCCCGCCTTCGCCTCCGGCACCAAGGCCTTCGAGCTGTTCTGGAGCGATGACGAGCTCGAGAAGTCCACGATCTCCAAGGGCGCCTACATCGAGAGCCGCTTCAACCAGATCGCCGCCCGCCACGCCGATCAGCACGAGCTGGTCGTCAAGGGCCGCGGCCTCGCGCGCGGACTCGGCATGCCCGACGGCGAGCTCGCCGGCAAGGTCACCACGCAGGCCTTCGAGGAGGGCCTGCTGGTGGAGACCTCCGGCCCGGACGACGAGGTCGTCAAGCTGCTGCCGGCGCTGACCATCCCCGATGACCAGCTGCGCGACGGGCTGGACATCATCGAGAAGGCCGTCGACGAGGCGCTGACCGCCTGAGTCCCCACTCCCCGTCGGCCCGTCCCTGCCGGGGGCGGGCCGACGTTCCTGAGCGCCTGCTCAGGGCCCGAAGACCTGCTGATCCACGAAAGAGGTACCCCCCATGCTCGTCCGCACCCTCGACGAGGTCACCGACACCGACGCCGACATCAAGTCGGAGAACTGGCGCTCCAAGCGCATCATCCTGGCCAAGGAGGGCGTCGGCTTCTCGGTCCACGAGACCACGCTGTACGCCGGGACCGAGAGCTACTTCTGGTACGCCAACCACATCGAGGCCGTGTTCATCACCCAGGGTGAGGGCACCATCGAGGACCTCGCCACCGGCGAGACGCACGAGCTGGCCCCCGGCAGCCTCTACCTGCTCAACGACCACGACAAGCACATCGTGCGTCCCCGCACCGAGATCAAGTGCGTGTGCGTGTTCAACCCGCCGGTGACCGGCCGCGAGGTGCACGACGAGAACGGCGTGTACCCGCTGGTGACCGAGGACGCCTGAGCCGTCCCCGCGACGCCGCCGTGGGGCGGCCGACGCATGAAGGAGGGGCCCACCCGGAGCATCGCGCTCCCGGTGGGCCCCTCCTCGTTCTGTCTGGGGCACGGCCCGCAGGCCTCGAGATCCCGCAACCTTCGAGATCCCGCAGGCCTCGTGGTCCGTCGTCGGCCCGGCCCGCGAGCATCCGGACCGGCCCGCGAGCCTCGGGCCCCGGCAGGCCTCAGACGCGGGCGGCGCGCTTGCGCACGATCAGGAGGATCACGCCGATCACCAGCAGCACGAAGCCGACGAATCCGCCGGCGAGTCCGAGCAGGATCCCGCCGACCGCGCCGAAGATGCCGCCGATGGAGACGGGCGGGCCGACGGCGACCGGGGTGCCGCCGCAGTCGATCGCGAACTCGCCGGATTCGTTGACCTCGGCGATGTCGAAGGACTCCCACGTGGTGCCGTCGATCGTGGTGGAGCTGGTGCGGTTCGGGCCGTCGCTGAGAGAGCCGCTCGACGGTCCGGTGACCTGGCAGCTCGGCATCGGGGTCCCGGCCTCGGCGTAGAACTGCAGCAGATCGCCCTCTTCAGCGGTGACCGTGCCCGAGCCGCTGTCGAGCACCTCGATGTCGCTGATCCCGCCCGCGGTGCTGCTGATGCCGATCACCGTGATCACGATGCCCGCGATGACGCTCACCGCCAGGATCACCGCGCCGAGGACGATCAGGACCACCGGTGCCTTGCCGGTCTTCTTCGGCGTCGGCGCTTGGCCATAGCCGGGCGGACCGTACGGGCTCATGGCCGGTTGCGGGGCGGAGTTCGGGACGGTCACGGGGGTCCTCCTGGAGTTCGGCCTGGGAGCTCGGCGAGGGCCGCGGAGCGCGCCTGCCCAGCGTATCGCCCCGTGCACCGCCCCCGCATAGACTCGGGCACATGCCTGATCCCCTCGTGCTCGCCGCCGACGTCGAGACCGAGCTGGTCGAGAAGCGCTCCCGCTTCCTGACCCGTCTGCACCGGGTGGACAGTCCCGAGCAGGCCGAGGCGCTGATCCGCGCCGCCCGCCGCGAGCACCCTGACGCCCGCCACCACTGCACGGCGCTGGTGCTGGGCGAGACCCCGCAGCGGGCGGAGGTCCATCGCTCCAGCGACGACGGGGAGCCGTCCGGGACGGCGGGGATGCCGATGCTGCAGGCGCTGCTGCACGCCGGGCTGATCGACACCCTCGCGATCGTGATCCGCTATTTCGGCGGGATCAAGCTGGGGGCCGGGGGCCTGCTGCGTGCGTACACCGCAGGCGTGGAGCAGGCGATCACCGCCGCCGAGCTGCACTGTCGCACCTCGCTGGTCGTCGCCGAGCTCGAGGTCTCGCTCGCGGAGATCGGCCTGGCCGAGAATGCGGTCCGTCTCTGGGCCGACGCACACGGTGCGCAGGTGGAGCCGACGGCCTACACCTCCCGGGCCGCGACGCTGACCGTGCTGGTCGCCCCGGAGCACCTCGCCGCCCTGCAGGCCGACGTCGCGCGCTGGTCCTCCGGCAGGGTCGCGGTGGACGAGACGGGGCGACGGATGGCCGATGTCGCGCTCGAGGCCACGGATCCTCCGCAGTCCTCCTGAGCGCACGGGTGCACAGAGCACAGAGCACAGAGCACAGAGCACAGAGCACAGAGCACGAGGCGTCCTCGGTGCTCGGCGGGGCGAGGCCTCGGCACGACGGCGGCGCCGCCCCGGAATCCGGGACGGCGCCGCCGTGAGGTGGGGGTGAGGAGTGGTCAGTCGCGGTTCTTCGTGACCAGGCCGTAGATGGCCATCACGATGATCGCGCCGACGATCGCCAGCAGGATCGTGCCGATGCTCCAGGGGTTGTCCATGATGCCGCTGATCCCGTTGCCTCCGAAGAGGCCACCGATGAATCCGCCGACGATCGCGCCGATGACTCCGAGGACGATCGTCATGCCGATGCCCATCGCCTGCTTGCCGGGCATGACTGCCCGGGCCAGGAGGCCGATGATGCCGCCGATGATGATCCAGGAGATGATGATCCAGAGAAGTCCCATGATCGTCTTTCCTCACTGTGCGGGGAAGGGGAAGTGTTGCATCGCAAGTATCCGTCAGAACATCTCGAATTGACGACGACATCCGCATTTTCGCAGGTCATATCGGCGACCGGGCGGTCCGGCGCGTCGTGGGACACACCGGGCGGGTCGGATTCCGTCGGACCCGGCCCCGACATGCCGACGGCGCCGGACCTGGTGCGGTCCGGCGCCGTCGGCGCAGGTCACGGGCGATGCCCGGGGTGGGACGGGATCAGAAGTCCCAGTCGTCGTCCTCGGTCTCGACGGCCTTGCCCATCACGTAGCTGGAGCCGGAGCCGGAGAAGAAGTCGTGGTTCTCGTCGGCGTTCGGCGACAGCGAGGCGAGGATGGCGGGATTGACGTCGGTCTGGTCCTGCGGGAACAGGCCCTCATAGCCGAGGTTCATCAGCGCCTTGTTGGCGTTGTACCGCAGGAAGGTCTTGACCTCCTCGGTCCAGCCCACCGGATCGTAGAGATCCTCGGTGTACTGCTCCTCGTTCTCGTACAGCTCCATGAGCAGCGAGAACGTGTAGTCCTTCAGCTCCTGCTGCCGCTGCGGGGTGGCCTTCTCGACGGCCTTCTGGAACTTGTAGCCGATGTAGTAGCCGTGGACCGCCTCGTCCCGGATGATCAGGCGGATGATGTCCGCCGTGTTGGTCAGCTCGCCGCGGCTGGAGTAGTGCATCGGCAGGTAGAAGCCGGAGTAGAACAGGAACGACTCCAGCAGCGTGGAGGCGACCTTGCGCTTCTCCGGGTCATCGCCGGTGTAGTAGTCCATGACGATGTTCGCCTTCTTCTGCAGCGGCTCGTTGAACTCGCTCCAGCGGAAGGCCTCGTCGATCTGCTTGGTGTCCGACAGGGTCGAGAAGATCTGGCTGTAGGACTTGGCGTGCACCGACTCCATGAAGGCGATGTTGGTGTACACCGCCTCCTCGTGCTGGGTGATCGCGTCGGGGATCAGCGACACGGCACCGACGGTGCCCTGGACCGTGTCCAGCAGGGTCAGGCCGGTGAACACGCGCATCACCAGGTTCTGCTCCTGCTCGGTGAGCCGGTTCCAGGACTGGACGTCGTTGGACAGCGGGACCTTCTCGGGAAGCCAGAAGTTTCCGGTCAGGCGGTCCCAGACCTCCTGGTCCTTCGGGTCCGGGATCCGGTTCCAGTTGATCGCCTGGACCGTCGTCTTCAGGTGGTCGTTCACCGCAGCCTCACTAGCTCCTCAGGGGTTCGTGTCGGATGCGTCCAGTCTAGGCAGAGGGCCCGCCGGACGCGCCCAGGGGCCGCTCCCCGGCGCGGTGGCTTCGGACACCTCCGGCGGCCGGGTCCGCTCTCATCGCCGAGCCGGCGACGGATTCGTCGACACCGTCCGGGTCGACGCCGTCGCCCGCGCCGCCGCGTGGGTGCCCTCGGCCGAGCCGCCGTCGCCGTCGTCCTCCGCGGTGAAGGTGAGGTCGGTGGCGGTGTCGCACTCGGTCTGCGAGATGCGCAGGGCGTCCTCGGTCCGCAGCAGATCGCGGCCGCGGGTCTCGGGGACCAGGAAGGTCGCGGCGGTGGTGATCGCCGCGAGGGTCGCCATGTACAGGGCCAGGACCATCCAGTTCCCGCCGGTCCAGGCGAGCAGCGCGGCGCCGAGCACGCCGGCCAGACCGCCGGCGAGGACGGCCGAGATCTCTCGGGCCATGGCCACACCGAGGTAGCGATGTCGGTTGCCGAACAGCTCCGGCAGCATCGCGCACTGCGGGCCGAGCATCGAGTTGACGGCCACGCCGAGACCCACCGCGATCACGGCGATCGCGACGACCTCGTTGCCGAGCGAGAGCAGGTACCAGGCGGGGACGCTGAAGATCAGCATGAAGACCGCGCCGAAGCGGTAGACGGGCACGCGGCCGACGCGGTCGGAGATCCGTCCGGTCAGCGGCACGGAGAAGATGCCGATCAGGGAGCCGAGGGTGACGCCCCAGGTGACCATTCCGCGGTCCATGCCGATGGCCGCGGAGGTCACGAAGGCCAGCGCGATCGACTGGAACATGTAGGAGCCGCCGTTCTCGGCCATGCGCAGGCCGATGCCGACGACGACGCCGGCGCGGCCCCGGGTGAAGATCTCCCGGATCGGGCGCTCGGCGACCTGCTCCTGCTTCTCGAGCTGGATGAAGGACGGCGTCTCCCGCAGTCGGGCGCGGATGAACAGGGCGATGAGGATCAGCCCGGCCGAGGCCAGGAACGGCAGCCGCCAGCCCCAGCTCATGAAGGCCTCGTCCGGCAGCATGGTGAGCAGGAAGAAGACGACGGAGGCGAGCAGCGTGCCGGCCTGGATGCCGATGAACGGCAGGGCCGAGAAGAAGCCTCGGCGTCGCACGGGCGCGTACTCGGCCATCAGGACGGTGGCCCCGGCCTGTTCGGCGCCGGCGCCGAAGCCCTGGGCGAGCCGCAGGACGACCAGCAGGATCGGCGCCAGGACGCCGACCTGCTCGTAGGTGGGCAGCACGCCGATCAGGGTGGAGGCGCCGCCCATGAGCAGGATCGTCGCCACCAGCACCCACCGTCGGCCGATCCGATCGCCGATGGTGCCGAAGAACAGCCCGCCGAAGGGGCGGGCGAGGAAGCCGACGCCGTAGATGCCGAAGGCTGCGACCGTGGCCATCGCGGGATGGGCGCTGGAGAAGAACAGGCGGTCGAAGACCAGGGCGGTCATCAGGCCGTACATGGCGAAGTCGAAGTACTCCAGCGCGCTGCCGACGCTCGAGGACAGGGTCGCCCTCTTCAGGTTCGCGGCGTACTCCGTCTGGGACATCGTCCCCGCGCCGTCGGCGCCGGAATCAGTGGGTGTCGAGCTCACGACATCTCCTTCGATGCGGTTCGCGGGCCACGTCAGATGCGGGCCCCGGTCACGTTCACTGCGCCAACGTACTCTCTTCTGAACGATGTGCAACCCCTTGAACACACGGTGGTCGGCGACCTGGCCCTGGTCCGACGGGAGCCCGTCGGTCGTGCGGGGGACGTGCGTGCGGGCGCGCAAGAACGGCCCGGCCCGAAGCGTTCGGACGGGGCTGGTCGCCGTGGTCTCAGGCCGAGGCCTCCGGGCGTCGGGCCAGGGGGTTCGTCAGCTTCGCGGCGATGCGGAGGACGGCTGCTCCGATGCGCTCGATGGTCGCGTCATCGGCCTCGTCGGTCGACAGGGCCACCCCGATCGCCATCGGCGGATCGCCCGGCCTCCACGGCTCCAGCGGGGCCGCGACACCGTGGACCCCCTCGATGGACTCCCCGCGATCGACGGCGTAGCCGACCTCGCGAGCACGGCGGATCCGCGCGCTGATCTCGCCGGCATCCCGGGAGGACCGGGAGGTGGGCGGGCGCAGCGCGTCCGGACGGAGCAGAGGGGCGATCTGACCCTCGTCCTCCCGGAGCAGCATCGCGGTCCCGACGGCGCAGTAGACCAGCGGCAGGCGGGACCCCAGCGGGGTGCCGAGGCGGTGGCGACGACCCTCGTGACGGGCGAGATAGATGGCGTCGGCCTCGTCACGGGTGGCGATCTGGACGACCTGCTCGGACAGCTGCGGATCCGCCTCCACGACGGCGAAGAACTCGCGGACCTGGTTGAACTGGAGGGCGAAGGACCCACCCAGTTCGGCCGTCCGCATGCCCAGCCGGTAGCCGCTGCCCACCCTCTGGATCATCCGCTCCGCCTCCAGCGCGGCGCAGATGTTGGAGGCGGAGGATTTCGCGATCCCGACGGCGCGCGCGATGTCGGACAGGGTCTGGGGATTCCCGGCCGCCCGTTCGAGCACGTCGAGGATGCGCAGTCCGCGGGTGATGGCGGGCGAGGGGTCCCTGGTTTCGCTCATGGGTCAGTAGAACTCCACGGTGTCGACGACGTTTCGCAGCTCCCGGCCCTCGAGGTGACGGCGCAGGTTGTCGATGAACAGCTCCACGATCCGCGCTTCCTCGGCGGAGGACAGCGCGGCGGTGTGCGGACTGATCAGGACATTCGGATGATCCCACAGAGGACTGTCGGCGGGGAGGGGTTCGGTGGCGGTCACATCGAGGGCGGCGAAGCCGATCCGGCCGTCGTCCAGCGCACCCACCAGGGCGTCCTCGTCCACCACGGTGCCACGACCGACGTTGACCAGGATCGTCCCGGGTGCCGCGGACTCCAGCAGCCCCTGGTCCACCAGGCCGTCTGTCGACGTGGTCCCGGGGAGGGTGAGGACCACGGCGTCGGCACGGGAGATCGCCTCCGGGAGCTCGTCCATCGGGACGATCTCCTCCACGTGCGGGACGGGAGTGCCGCTGCGCGAGGAGCCCAGCACCCGGCTGCCGAGGGCGGAGAACATTTGCGCGCAGGCGCGCCCGATCCCACCGAGGCCGAGGACCAGGACCGTCATCTCCGCGAGCTGCCGCATCTCCCAGCGCTCGCCCCAGTGATGGTCCCTCTGCAGGGACGTCAGGCGCGGAAGCGTCTTGGCTCCGGCCAGCACCCCGAAGAGGGCGAACTCGGCCAGGGGCGAGCCGTGCACGCCGGCGGAGGTCGTCACCGCGACCCGCTCGAGCTCGGCGGCCTCGAGGCCTGCCGCCCGCAGCTGGGATCCGCCGCCGGCGGCCATCGCCTGCACCCAGCGCAGGCGGGGGTTGGCGCGGACGGTCCGGGCCAGCTGCGCGGGGTCGACATCCGGAAGGCTGAACAGCACGTCGGCCGAATCGACCATCGCCTCATAGGCACGCTGCTGCTCCGGGGTGCGGGAGTGGTCGGGATCCCCGCTCCAGTCGGCCGGCCCCTGGCGCGGGCGGTACAGGGTGTGGTCCCGCACGACGTCCACCTCGGGCACCTGCTGCTGGATCTCCTGGCACAGCGGCTCCGGGAGGTCGACGGCGATCACGACGCGAGGACGTCCGAGCCCGGTCCTGCCAGGCCGTTCGGGGGACTCGCGCGCGTGCGCACCGTGCGCTGAGCGAGACTCCTCGGTCACCCCGGGGGCTTCGTGCGCAGGGAGGGCGTGGTGGGTCATGGAGAGCTCCTGTGCTCGGCGGCGGCCGTCCAGCCGGATGCCGGGGGTCGGCACCGAGCCCACCCTACAAGCTTGTTCATTCCGCTGGTCGCCGTTCGACTCTTTGGACCGCGGGAGTTCGGGGCCGGAACGCAGTCCAGACCCGGACTCCCGTCACGACGAACACGTGACGCGCCTCCGCCTTTCGTCGGACGACACCGCCCGGGCGGGTCCGTAGGTTCGAGGCAACGCAGGAGGGTCCGCCTCCCGGTGACTGCTGCGCACAGGACGATCCGGACGGGCCGGAACGCCCCTGCGCAACGGTCGAGAAGGGCAGCGCCGACCGCCACCGATCGCCCTGTGAAAGGCCACATCGTGACCTCGTCCACCGCCTCCGCGTCGATCCCGCCCGCTCCCCCGGCAGCTCACCCTTCGACCCGCTCACTCGCCCCCGACATCGCCCGCGGGCTGATGCTGGCGCTGATCGCGGTCGCGAACGTGTCCTGGTACCTCTGGGGGCACGAGGGCTCCGTCGGCATGACCCCGCACGTCCCCGCGCAGGGTCCCGTCGACACCGTGATCCAGGTGGTGATGACCCTCGCGGTCGACCACCGGGCACTGCTGAATATTCGCGTCACTGGGGTCCGTCGGTAGCGCGTCTCGGGGCCGGTGCGCGAGTCGGGGTGTAGCGCGCTCGGGGGCCACCGACGGTGTGCTTGGGGGCCACGTCCATAGGCTCCTTCCGCCGCGTGTATAGGGCACGTGGCGGAAGGAGCAATCGGAAATGGTACGGAAGATTAGAGCGAAGCTCGTGCTGCAGCTGCGGGCGGAGGGCTTGTCCGGGCGGGCGATCGCGGCGTCGCAGGGCATGTCGCGCAAGAGCATCACGGCAGTACTGGAAGCTGCAGACGCGGCCGAGATCAGCTGGGACGATGTCGCCGACTTCCCTGACGGGGAGGTGTATGCCTGGTTGTTCCCGGGCCGGGGTGAGCATGAGAGCGTGTTCGCCCAGCCGGACTGGGAACGCGCCCACCGCGAGATGGCCCGGGTGGGGGTGACGCTGAAGCTGCTGCACGGTGAGTACGTCGATGCCTGCGCTGCTGCGGGAGATCCGGCGATGGGCTATGACCGGTTCTGCAAGACCTACCAGCGTCATGTCCTGGTCACCGGGGCCGCCTCCCGGGTCGGGCACAAGGCTGCCGCGAGCGTGGAGGTCGACTGGTCCGGCCCCACGATGACGCTGAGCGACCCGGTCACCGGGAAGGAGACCAGGGTCTACCTGTTCGTGGGGTGCCTGCCGTTTAGCCGCTACGCGTTCGCCTGGCCGGCGCTGGATATGCGTCAGGACACCTGGCAGCGCGCGCATGTGGCGATGTTCGAGGCCTTCGGCGGGTCGACGCCCCGGGTCGTGCCGGACAACCTCAAGACCGGGGTGATCAAGCATCCCCGCGAGGGCGAGGTCGTCCTCAACGACGCCTACCGGGAGATGGCCGCGCACTACTCCGCGGCAGTCCTTCCCGGCCGGATCAAGAAGCCCAAGGACAAGGCCAGCGTGGAGAACACGGTCGCGCACGTGGCGACCTGGATCATCGCGGGACTGCGGGATCGACGATTCACCTCGCTGCCGGAGTTGACAGCAGCGGTCGCCGAGCGGATGGACGAGTACAACGCCGAGCCGTTCCAGAAGCGGCCCGGGTCTCGGGCCAGCGTCTTCACCGCGGAGGAGAAGCCGTTGCTGACCGTGCTGCCGGCGGTGGGCTATGAGATCTCGCGGTGGGTCTATGCCCGCCGGGTCGGACGCAACGCGCACGTGGTCTGGGAACGGAACTACTACTCGGTGCCGTTCGCTCATATCGGGGAGCGGGTGGATCTGCGGATCACCGACCGGGCGTTGGAGGTCTATCGCGGCACCGAGCGGCTGACCAGCCACCTGCTGCTGCCGGAGACTGCGGCCAATGAGTACCGCACCAACGAGGCTGACCTTCCCGGTGGGGAGCGTTACCAGCCCTGGGACGCTGCACGAGTGAGGGCGTGGGCCGAGCGGATCGGCCCCGCAGCCGTGACCGTGATCGACCGGATCTTCGAGTCCGTGCCCATCGATGAGCAGGGCCTGGACGCCGCGCTGGCGGTGCTGCGCCTATCGCGCCGCTACTCCAGTGAACGGGTAGAAGCGGCCTGCCAGCTGGCGCTGGCCGGGAGGGTGAGGTCGCCGCGTTATGCGCACCTGCACCCCATTTTGGCGACCGGCCAGGACCGGATGGCCGCGTTGCGGCCACCACGAGAAGAGAACGCTGAGCAGGGCGGTTACGTCCGTGGCGGCGACTACTACGCCGGAGGTGTGAAGTGAGCGTCATCGATATCGAGACCAAGCGCAAGCTGCGCGAGATGGGCGCGGCACCGCTGCTGGAAGCGTTCGAGACCCAGGATGAGAACCTCGTGCTGGGGATGGGGTTCGAAGACCGTCTCCAGCTCGCCGTCGACGAGGCCCACTCGATGTTCACCCACGCGAAGGTCGAAGGACTGATCCGCCGGGCCAGACTGCGTTACCCCGGTGCTGACCTCCGCCGGCTCGACCTGATCGAGCAGCGCGGCCTGGACCGCAACGTGATCACCCAGCTCGCGACGTGCTCATTCATCGCCCGCCAGCAGAACGTCGTCTTCCAGGGCTTCACCGGCTCGGGGAAGTCGTATCTGGGATGCGCATTGGCCAAACAGGCTTGCCAGCACCGAATCCGTGCCCACTACATCCGGATGCCCGACCTCGCCGAGGCCTGGGCCCTGGCCCGCGACAAGCCCCAGGGGAAGAACAAGTTCCTGCGGAAATACGCAGCGTTCAGCCTGCTGGTGATCGACGAGTGGCTCCTGGACCACCCTGACGCGGACATGCGCTACATGCTGCTGGAGCTCCTCGAACACCGCTACGACAACGCCTCGACCGTGTTCTGCACCCAGTACGCGAAGAAGGACTGGCACCAACGCCTCGGCTCCGGAGTCCACGCCGACGCGATCATGGACCGGATCGTCCACAACACCATCTGGGTCGATACCGGCAGCCACAACATGCGCGAGCACGTCGCCACGCTCAAGTAACCAACCCCGGTGGAGGCCGGCGGCCCCGACAGCCGCGACCGCTGGCCCCCACCGGCACTACCCCTGGCCCCCAGAGGCAATATCCGGTGGCCTCCACAGCTTCAAATATTCAACTGCCGCTGTTCGCGTTCCTGTTCGGCTACGGGATGGTGCAGTTCTACCGCTCCCGCATCGACCGCGGGATGGAGCCCCGGATCGTGCGGGCCATGATGCGCCGGCGCCACTGGGGGATGCTGCTGCTGGGCCTGCTGCACGCGACGCTGCTGTTCTACGGGGACATCCTGGGGGCGTACGCGATCGGCGGGCTGCTGCTGGTGTGGATCTTCTTCGGCCGACGCACCCGCACCCTGATCATCTGGCTCGCCGTGATCGTCGGCCTCATGGCCCTGTTCGCCGTCTTCTCGGTGGTCAGCGCCGTGGCCCTGGTCTACTTCGCTCCCCCGGAGGCTCTCGCCGCCGCCGGTTCCGGCACCTTCGAGATGGGTCAGCTGCGCGATGTCGCATACGGCCAGCCGTATCTGGTCTCGCTCCTCGCGCGCCTCGGGGTCTGGGCCGTGGGGATCGTGCCGATGGGGGCGGTCGTCACGCCGCTGCCGATCCTGCTGGGCTGGCTCGCCGCCCGGCGGCGCGTGCTCGATGAGCCGTGGCGCCACCGGCGGCTGCTGACCGGCGTCGCGGTGGGCGGGATCGTCGTCGGGTGGCTGGGCGGTCTGCCCGTCGTCCTCGGCTTCCTGGGCGCCCTGCCGCTCCCGGAGAGCGTCTCCTGGGCGTTCAGCGGTGTGAACATGCTGGCCGGGATGGTGTGCGGCGTCGGATACGCCGCCGCGTTCGGGCTGCTGGCCGCCCGGCTCGAGGGCCGCGGCGCCAGGTCGGGGACGCACGCCGAGGCGTCTCCGGACGGCGCACCGCAGGACAGTGCACCGACGGACAGTGCACCGACGGACAGGGCGGAGCGCCGCGAGACCCGCCGGGCGGCGTCGGCGGCCGAGGCCGCGCAGTCCCCTGCCGAGCGCGCCTACGGCGTCCCCGCCGCCGAGGACGTCCCGGCGCCGACCAGGAGCCCCGGCGTGCTGCTGCGCGCGCTGAGCGCCGTCGGGCAGCGGTCGTTGAGCTTCTACCTGTTCCAGTCCGTGCTGCTCGCCCCGCTGATGGCGAGCTGGGGCATCGGCCTCGGGGTGCACCTCGGCACGGCGGGCGCCGTGGGGATCGCGTTCGCGGTGTGGCTGCTCTCGCTGCCGATCTCCCTGGCGCTGGATGCGCGCGGCCTGCGCGGACCGGCCGAGCTGGTGCTGCGGCGGATGACGTACGGCACGCATGATCCGCGTCCGTCCCGGGCCGCCCCGACACCCTGAACACAGAAAGGCCGGGGCCCGCACGAAGATCTCTCCTCGTGCGGGCCCCGGCCCTCGTGCTGAGCGGAGGCTCAGAGCATGCAGCTCACGCAGCCCTCGACCTCGGTGCCCTCGATCGCCATCTGACGCAGGCGGATGTAGTACAGGGTCTTGATGCCCTTGCGCCAGGCGTAGATCTGCGCCTTGTTGATGTCACGCGTGGTCGCGGTGTCCGGGAAGAACAGCGTCAGCGACAGGCCCTGGTCCACGTGCTGCGTGGCCTCGGCGTAGGTGTCGACGATCTTCTCGTAGCCGATCTCGTACGCGTCCTCGTAGTACTCGAGGTTCTCGTTGGTCATGTACGGCGCGGGGTAGTAGACCCGGCCGATCTTGCCTTCCTTGCGGATCTCGATCTTGGAGACGATCGGGTGGATCGAGCTCGTCGAGTGGTTGATGTAGGAGATCGACCCGGTCGGCGGGACCGCCTGCAGGTAGGCGTTGTACATGCCGTGGGCCGTGACGTCCTCGCGCAGCTGCTTCCAGTCCTCCTGGGTGGGCAGGTGCACGCTGGAGTCCTCGAACAGGCCGCGGACCTTCTCCGTGCGGGGCTCCCAGACCTGGTCGATGTACTTGTCGAAGTACTCGCCGGTGCCGTAGGCGGAGTTCTCGAAATCGTAGAAGATCTCGCCCCGCTCCTTGGCGATCTTGTTCGACGCCTTGATGGCGTTGTACGTGACCGCGTAGAAGTACATGTTCGTGAAGTCCAGGCCCTCGTCGGAGCCGTAGAAGATGGACTCCCTGGCGAGGTAGCCGTGGAGGTTCATCTGCCCCAGACCGATCGCGTGCGACCTGCGGTTGCCCTCGGCGATCGTCGGCACCGACTCGATGTCCGAGTTGTCCGAGACGGAGGTCAGGCCGCGGATCGCGGTCTCGATGGTCCGCGAGAAGTCCTGCGAGTCCATCGCCTTGGCGATGTTCATCGAGCCGAGGTTGCAGGAGATGTCCCGCCCGACCTCGTCGTAGGTGAGGTCGTCGTTCATGGCCGAGGGGGTCGAGACCTGCAGGATCTCCGAGCACAGGTTCGAGTGCGTGACCTTGCCGGGGATCGGGTTGGCCCGGTTCACGGTGTCCTCGAACATGATGTACGGGTAGCCGGACTCGAACTGGATCTCCGCGAGGTTCTGGAAGAAGTCGCGCGCCTTGATCTTCTTCTTGGAGATGTTCGGGTTGTCGACCATCTCGTGGTAGACGTCCGAGACGTTGACCTCGGCGAACGGCTTGCCGTACTCGCGCTCCACGTCGTACGGGGAGAAGAGGTACATCGGCTCGTTCTTCTTCGCGAGCTCGAAGGTGATGTCGGGGATGACCACGCCGAGGGAGAGGGTCTTGATGCGGATCTTCTCGTCGGCGTTCTCGCGCTTGGTGTCCAGGAACCGCAGGATGTCCGGGTGGTGCGCGTTGAGGTACACGGCTCCGGCACCCTGGCGGGCGCCCAGCTGGTTCGCGTAGGAGAAGGAGTCCTCGAGCAGCTTCATGACGGGGATGACGCCGCTGGACTGGTTCTCGATGTGCTTGATCGGCGCGCCGTACTCCCGCAGGTTCGACAGCAGCAGCGCGACGCCGCCGCCGCGCTTGGACAGCTGCAGCGCGGAGTTGATGGAACGCCCGATGGACTCCATGTTGTCCTCGATGCGCAGCAGGAAGCAGCTCACGAGCTCGCCGCGCTGGGCCTTGCCCGCGTTGAGGAAGGTGGGGGTGGCCGGCTGGAAGCGGCCGTCGAGGATCTCGTCGACCAGGTTCCGGGCGAGCTGCTCGTCCCCCTCGGCGAGGGTGAGGGCCACCATCACCACGCGGTCCTCGAAGCGCTCCAGGTACCGCTTGCCGTCGAAGGTCTTCAGCGTGTACGAGGTGTAGTACTTGAACGCGCCGAGGAATGTCGGGAAGCGGAACTTCTTCGCGAAGGCCTGCTCCGACAGGGACTCGATGAAGGAGAAGTCGTACTGGGCGAGCATCTCCGGCTCGTAGTACTTGTTCTCCACCAGGTAGTCCATCTTCTCGCGCAGCGAGTGGAAGAACACCGTGTTGGGGTTCACGTGCTGCAGGAAGTACTCCCGGGCGGCGAGGCGATCCTTGTCGAACTGGATCTTGCCGTCCGCTCCGTAGAGGTTGAGCATCGCATTCAGCGCGTGGAAGTCGAGCTGCCTGTTGTGCTCGACCGGGGGCATCTCGGTCAGTGTCGCCAAAACTCTTCCAATCCGTCGTGCACCCTCTGCACATCGCGGGGGGTGCCGAACAGCTCGAACCTGTACATGTGCGGGACACGGCACTTGGCGGAGATGATGTCTCCGGCCAAGCAGAACGCGTCCCCGAAGTTGGTGTTCCCCGCACCGATCACGCCCCGGATCCGAGCCCGGTTGCGTTCGTCGTTGAGGAACTTGATGACCTGCTTGGGCACGGCACCGCGGCCGTTGCCCCCGCCATAGGTCGGGACCACGAGGACGAACTCCTCGTCGACGACGAGGTGCTCCTCCTTGGGGTAGAGCGGGATGCGCGAGGCCGACATCCCGAGCTTCTCGACGAAGCGCTGGGTATTGCCCGAGACCGAGGAGAAGTAGACGAGGTTGGTCACGCCGACACCTCCCGGAGGCCGATCAGACCGCGGTGGCGCGGCGCTCCGCGCCGGCGCCCGCCGAGAGCGCCTTGATCTTGTCGGGACGGAAGCCGGACCAGTGGTCCTGCTCGGTGATGACGACCGGGGCCTGGACGTAGCCCATCGACTTGATGCGGGCGAGTGCATCGGCATCCTCGGTGATGTCGACGACGTCGTAGGCCATGCCCGCCTTGTTGAGGGCGCGCTTGGTCGCATCGCACTGCACGCAGAGGGGCTTGGAGTACACGGTGATGTCCAAGGGAAGGGCCTTTCTCGAGCGCCGCGCCGACGGCGCGAAGAGGGTGGTTCTTGCTGGTGGTTCAGGAGGTCCGAAGACCGTGCCGCGGAGCTCTGGACCCTCCCCACCGCCTCCGACGTCATGACTTCTGATGCGGTGGTCGGTCCCCGGGGAGCCCGGATCTCTGCGACAACGTCAACACTACACCTAGTGGTGCCTCGACGGAACGACCACAAGATGTACTGAGTTACAACCCTGTCATCCACAATCGGGTGTTGATGGGTTGTGGACAGATCGCCAGGAGTGGGGACAGGGCGCGGGGCCCACGCACGAAAGCCGAGGGTCCATGCACATCGCAGTGTGGACGAGGGGTCCGACAGCCGGCCCGACGGTGGATGCCGGCCGCCCCGCAGGACCCGGAATCATCCCGGTTCCAGGGCGGATGTGAGGCGGATCCTCGGCGTGTCCGACGCGCGTCCCGGCGTGTCGTCGGCGTGTCGTGATCCGGCGTCCCGGCGCGGCGGCGTCGGGGGCTCACCGTGTCGCCCGCGCGCCTCCGGGGCGTGCCGGGTGCGCGCCTCCGGAGCGTGCTGGGTCTGATCCCCCGGTGGCGCGGATGCGCGCCCTGGATCACTGCGGCTCCGGGCCGCTCGGTGCACGCCCAGGACCCCCGGAGCGACGGGCTCCGGGGGTCCTGGGCCGCGTGCACGAGGAGACAACCGGACGGGTCTCCTCGCCGCTCAGCGGGTCGGGTCCTCCGGTCGCTCGGCGGACGTCGTGCCGTCGTCGGCCGTCGAGTCGCCGGGGGTCGCGGGGCGCGTGGTCCCGGCGGTGGGCGGCCAGGTCGACTCGGTCGGGGTCTCGAGGTTCCAGACGTCCCCCGGCTCCGCGGCCGATGCCGTGGTGCGGTCCTCCTGCGCGGTCGAGGCAGCGCGGTCCCCCTCCCCCGCCGAGGCGGTGCGGGACTCCTGCGCGGGCGGGGCGGCGGGGTTCCCCGCCTCGGTCGCAGCGGCGCCGCTCTCCTCGGGGTCACTCCCCCGTGTCTCCTCGAGCGCGCTGATCTCCGCGGCCGAGGGGAGCTGCTCGGTCATCTGGGTCCCGGCAGGAGCGGTCCGCTCCTCTGCATCGGGGGTCGGAGCGACCTCGGCCTGCTCGAGGGTCTCGGCCGCCGGTTCCGGAGCGGGCGATGCCCGCTCGCTCGCTGCGTGCTCCCCCGCTTCCCCGTGGGTCGTCGCCGATCCCACCGTGGTCATCGTCGGCGCGCCCGGGGTCGTCGCCTCGACAGCGGCGGTGGCCGTCGAGTCGTCGGCTGTCGCCGCGTCGTCGGACGTCGTCGCC
This sequence comes from Brachybacterium fresconis, assembly GCF_017876515.1. NCBI lineage: Bacteria > Bacillati > Actinomycetota > Actinomycetes > Micrococcales > Dermabacteraceae > Brachybacterium > Brachybacterium fresconis. The sequence continues at coordinate 1,775,843 of NZ_JAGIOC010000001.1, forward strand.
TCACCGTCGGACCCGACCGCCTCACCGTCCGACCCGACCGCCTCGCCGTCGGACCCGGCCTCCGCCGCCTCTTCCTCGGACTCGGCCTCCTCCTCGGGGTCCTTGTCGATGCTGCGACCGTCGGCGGCCACGATCGTGGCGAGGACCTCGCGCAGCAGCGTGACCTGGGCGCGCGCCTGCTCCGCCCCGGAGATCGGTGCAGTGCCCTTCTCGACGAAGGCGTGGAAGGCATCCCACATCAGCTCGGCCGAGCCCTTGGTGGCGGTCGTCCCGGTCTCCTGGACCACGCCGCTCTTCTTCTCCCGCAGCGCGACCGTGGAGCGGCGATCGCCGTGGGAGGGCGCCGGCAGCTCGACCCGCATCCGGCGGCGGGCCGAGAGCACCTCGATGTGCTCGGAGTACTCGGGGGCGAAGGGCAGGTAGTGCCAGACCAGCCGCACCTGCGCTCCCCCGCCGAGGGAGCCGAGCAGCTCGATCGAGCCGGGGATCACGCCCTTGGGCCAGTGCCGCACCGCGACCAGATCCGTGATCGGTCCGTAGGTCGCCTCGAGGACGGCCATCTGGTGCGCGACGCCGGTCAGCAGACCCTTGACGTAGAGGTCACGATCGCGCTGGGTGGCTCCGTCGCCGGAGCCGGCCACCACTGCGGCCTGCAGCTCGCTGCGGCGCTGGGTGCGCACCTCGGAGGGCAGATCATAGGAGGAGGTGGTCACGTGGGCGCCGCCGAACAGCGGCTGGCTCGCCGGCATCAGCACCTCGTGGTCGACCATCCGCAGGTCCTTCAGGGCGATCTGCTCGGACATCCTCTGCACGGAGTCGTCGTACTGCTGGGGGTAGGCCATCATCAGCAGAGGCCGACCGGTCATCCGCTCGAAGTCGGCGACCTTCGCGATCTCCTCGGCGGAGTAGCCCAGCGGCGGCTCGACCAGGACGGGGATCCCCCGCCGCATGAGCTGCAGCAGATCCTCCGCGTGCAGCCCGTCGGTCGACAGCACGGCCGCGTCCACGCTCACCGTCTTCGCCCGCACCGCGGTGATGAGATCCGCGACGGATTCGTAGCGCACGTCCTCATCCAGTCCCCACACCTCGGAGGACTCCCGACGCCGCCGCGGCGAATGATCCACCAGCGCGGTCACCGCGAACCGGTCCCAGCGCCGCCGCAGCACCGGCAGGTGCACGGCCTGGGCCATGGTTCCGGCGCCGATCACGGCGATGTTCAGGGTCTTCGGCATCGACAGGCTCCTCGGGCTCATCAGGGATCGGCCTCCGCCACGGGGCACCGCGGCGCGATGGCCGTCCCCGGCTCCGCGCCTCCGGTCCGGCGCGTGACGCACGCCTGTTCTACCACACCGGTGGTGACCGCCACCTGGCCACTTCTCCAGTGCGACCTGCGCATCATCGAAGCGCACGACGGGGTACGTCGTCCCGCCCGGCCCCGGAGCGGATATATCCTGGCACGCAGTCCAGGACATCTTCAGGAGGACCCCGTGACCCAGCGCTTCTACATGGGTGTTCGCACCGCCGTGCGCCCCCTCGTCTCGCTCGTCTGGAACCCTCGGATCACCGGGCTGGAGAACGTGCCGCGCGAGGGCGGGTTCATCATCGCCTCGAACCACCTCTCCAACATCGACAGCTTCGTGATCCCGGTGGCCTTCCCGCGCCAGATCCGATTCGTCGCCAAGAAGAGCCTGTGGACCCAGAAGGGGCTGAAGGGTCGGATCCTGACGTGGTTCTTCACCGCCGTCGACGCCGTCCCCGTCGATCGCGAGGCGCTGTCCTCCGGGAAGGGCGCTCTGCAGTCCGCCCAGGTCATCCTCCGCGAGGGCGCCGGGTTCGGCATCTATCCCGAGGGCTCGCGATCCAGGGACGGCAAGCTCCACCCGGGAAAGCAGGGCGCGGCCTGGCTCGCCCTCGAATCCGGGCGCCCGATCATCCCCGTCGGCCTCAAGGGCACCCAGGAGCTGATGAAGCTGAAGCTGCCCGAGCGGGGGGCGGTCACCGTGCGCATCGGGGCGCCGATCGATTTCAGCGACCTCGACCCCGCCGCCTCCAAGGGGAAGAAGCGCCGCCTGATGACCGCACGGATCATGGACGAGATCCAGGCGCTGTCCGGCCAGCAGCGCTCCGACGTCCCCACCTCCTCCGCCCGCTCGGAGTTCTGAGCGCTCTCCCGCCCCCGCCGGGACCACGGCGGACCCCGTAGGATCGGGGCAGGCCGCGCGCATCCCGGGCGCGGCCGATGTCCGGACCGCACCCGAGGAGAACAGATGGCAGTCGTCGTCGGATTCATCCCCACCGAGGTGGGCTTCAAGGCGCTGGCGGCCGCACGCGAACAGGCGGAACGACGCGGCGGCCCGCTGATCGTCGTCAACGTGGTGCGCGAGGGTGTCCAGGAGGATCCCCGCCACGCCGATGATCAGCAGCTCGAGATCGCCCGGGACCAGCTGCGACAGTCCTCCGTGCGGGTCGCGATGCGCCAGGAGCACACCGAGGACGACATCGCCGACGTGCTGCTGGACGTGGTCGAGGAGGAGAAGGCCGAGCTGCTCGTGCTCGGCATCCGACACCAGAACGATCTCGCCCGCCACCTGTTGGGTCTGACCGTGCAGAAGCTGCTGCTCTCCTCCCCCAGCGAGGTCCTCGTCGTTTGACGGTGCCCGGTTCCCGCTCCGGCACAGTGGCCGAACCGCGGACTCTGCGCGAGAATGATGCCAGGACACCGCTGTCGCTACGGCCCGCCATGAGACCTGATGGTGCGTGCTGGGGCAGCCATTGCTTCGCAGGATGCAGGGGGATCCATGGCTCGGGCCACGACGATCGATCGCGATGCCTGGCTGGGGTATCGCTGGGCCAGGCACGGCCTGGGCGGCGATGCGGTGAACGGTGACCTCGACGATCTGTTGGTGCTCGGGGTGCAGGGGAACCGGCAGTCCCGTGGCGAACACGCACTGTCTCAGCGCGTCGAGCATGTCCGTGACACCGCGGTCGCCGATGCGATCACCCCCGAGGGGCCGCTGGTGTGCCTGTGGTCGGTGCGCGGTGCTCCCCACGCCCACCGTGCAGAACAGCTCGATCTGGTGCGCGATGCCTTGGAACCCTCGGCGTCCGACGACGGCGGCCCCGAGTTCGTCCGGGCCGTCGACGACGTCGCGGAGGCGCTCGCGGGGATCGTCACGCCCGGGATGTCCAAGGGAGAGGCCAGCCGTCGGGTCAGCGACTCCGTGGCGCCGTCCCTGGTGACGTGGTGTGCACGGTGCCGAGCTCGGCACGTGGACGACGAAGTCTTCCGAGCGGCCGGTCGACGGGCCCAGATCGTGCTGGGGAGCGAGGGGCGCACGACGACCCTGTCTCCGAAGCCGATAGTCACCCAGGAATCGGTGGAGTCCCCCCGCGAACGGCTCCTGGCAACCTTCTTCCGCGTCAACGGACCGCTGACCAGGACCATCTATCGCGAGTGGAACCACGCCGGCGTCCACAGCGTCGGCCGGTCGTGGGAAGACCTCGGCGACGAGCTGGTCCGCGTCCAGGTCGGGTCGGCGCGCTATGACCTCCCCGGGTCACTGCTGCCCCTGATGGACGCAGCGCCGTCGGCCCGAGGGGTCGCCCTGGTCCCCTCGAACGACCCGTACCTGCGCCAGACCGATCGTGCCCTTCTGGTGCCGGAGGCCGGCCGTAGGAAGAAGGTGTTCACAGCCCTGTCGGGGCCCGGCGCCCTGCTGGTGGATGGTGAGATCGCCGGGATCTGGAGATACCGTCGTTCGGCGGCGGAGGTGACCATCGAGCTGTTCGACCCGGTGCACGCTGCGCAGAAGACGGCGGCCGAGGCGCGGGCGGCGGCGATGGCATCGTCGACCGGCGACGACAGCCCGACCGTCATCTGGTCGTAGAGCACGACCGCCGAACGCGCAGACGACGACGCGGCCCGCCCCCAGGAGGGGACCGGCCGCGTCGTCATGGGAGACCGAGGCCATGCTCATCGCACGACCCCGGATCACCGGATCAGGCGTCCAGCGGGTCGCCGCCCGGCTGGTCGTCGGCCGCGACGGTGCCGATCGCCTTCTCGATGCGCTCACCGATGTTCTGGTCGATGTTCTTCCAGTACTGGATCGCGTTGGACAGCACCGGCTCCTCCACCGTGCTCAGACCGCCGGAGACGGTCTCGACCAGGCGCTCGCGGGAGGCATCGTCCAGGACCTCCCGGACCATGATCCCGGGCTGGACGAAGTCACCGTCCTCGGCGTGCAGGGAGTAGGCGGCGCGGACCATCTCGCCGTCGGCCTCCCAGCCGTTGTCGACCGGACCCTGCTCGTTCTGGTACTTGCGACCGTAGGAGTTCGGGGCGTACACGGGCTGGTCGCCGCTGTGGAAGAACTCCATCGCCCCCTCCTTGTCGTAGGAGTTGGTGGGAACGATCGGGCGGTTCACCGGCAGCTGGTTGAAGTTGGTGCCGATGCGGTTGCGCTGCGCATCCGGGTAGGAGAACGAGCGGCCCAGCAGCATCTTGTCCGGGGAGAGCCCGATGCCCGGCACCGTGTTAGAGGGGCTGAAGGCGGCCTGCTCGATCTGGGCGAAGTGGTTCGTCGGGTTCTCGTTCAGCGTGACCGTGCCGACCTTGATCAGCGGGTAGTCCGAGTGCGGGACCGTCTTGGTGAGGTCGAAGATGTTGAAGCGGTAGGTCTTCGCATCCTCGTACGGGATCACCTGCACCGAGAGGGTCCAGCTGGGGAAGTCGCCCTGGGCGATCGACTCGAAGAGGTCGCGGCGGTGGTAGTCGCCGTCGACGCCGGCGAGGCGGTCGGCCTCCTCGTTGCTGAGGAACTCCATGCCCTGGTCCGTGTGGAAGTGGTACTTGACCCAGAACTTCTCGCCGGACTCGTTGATCCACATGTAGGTGTGGGAGCCGTAGCCGTTCATGTGGCGCCAGGACTTCGGCAGCCCGCGGTCGCCCATCACGTAGGTGACCTGGTGCGCGCTCTCGGGCACGGAGGTCCAGAAGTCCCACTGCATGGTGTTCGAGCGCAGTCCGGAGTCCGGGAGCCGCTTCTGGGAGTGGATGAAGTCGGGGAACTTCATGGGGTCGCGCACGAAGAAGACCGGCGTGTTGTTGCCGACCAGATCGTAGTTGCCCTCCTGGGTGTAGAACTTCATCGAGAAGCCGCGCACGTCGCGCCAGGTGTCGGGCGAGCCGAGCTCACCGGCGACGGTGGAGAAGCGCTGCACCATGGGGGTCTTGCGGCCCGGCTGGAACAGATCCGCCTTGGTGTACTTCGAGACGTCCTCGGTCACCTCGAGCACGCCGAAGGCGCCCGAGCCCTTCGCGTGGGGGCTGCGCTCCGGAACGCGCTCGCGGTCGAAGCGGGCGAGCTTCTCGACCAGGTTGGCGTCATGGAGCAGCAGCGGGCCGTCGGCGCCGATGCTCAGCGAGTGGGCGTCGGACTCGCGGGGAGCACCGGACTCCGTGGTGCTCGGGATCTTCGGGTCGAAGTCGGTCATGTGCATCTCCTGTGGTCGTGCGGTTTCTGACAGGTCGTAACGAAACGTTCGGATAGGTCGGGTAGGGGTCAGATGTCCCTGACTGCCAGGCCCTGTCACCAGGGCCGGAGGCTCAGGGGGTCTCGGGGGTGCGGTGCGCGGTGGTCTCCGACGGGGCGGGCGCACCGGTCGGCACCGCCGCAGGCGTCGCAGAGGAGGCGGTCTTCGCCGCTCGGCACTCGGAGCACACGCCGCGGTAGACGACGTCGGCGATCTCGATCTCGAAGCCGTGGTCGTCGTGCGGGATCAGGCAGGGGGCCTCGCCGATCGCACAGGGAACGTCCTCCAGGCGGCCGCATTCGCGGCACACCAGGTGATGGTGGTTGTCGTGGCGGTGCAGCTCGTACTGCATGCTGCGGCCGCCGAGGGAGACCCGGCGCAGCAGCTCGGCGTCCGACAGTGCGTTCAGCACGTCATAGACGGCCTGCCGGGAGACGGTGCCCAGACGTTCGCGGACCTGCCGGGCGATGACCTCGGCGTCGGCATGGGGATGAGCGGCAACCGCGTCCAGCGTCGCGAGCCGCGGAGCGGTCACGCGAAGTCCGGCACCTCGCAGGGCGGAGGTGTGGTCGATGCTCGGCATGGCTCGATGCTATCCGCTTTTCTGGACTTGTTCAAGAAACGGAAGTGTTCTGGAGGGACCGAGGAACGGTGAGGACGACCGATCCATCGATCGATCGTCACTCTGCCGCTGGGACGCTCCCGCCATCCCACTGGCGGCACCCGACCACTTGATCGGTTGCCGGGAGGCCACCACCGATAGTCTGTCGCGGTCGCTTCGCAGTGTCCTCGAAATCCATGGCGAGGCGACCCCTGGGAAGGGACGCCTTCATCCTTCTACGGCGGGATGAGGGCATCTGCCACGGGCAGCACGTCCGGTCATGGGTCACCGTCGACACGGCCGGACACGACGAAGCGCCCCCGCTCAGCTCTCGCTGGGCGGGGGCGATCTCTCTGATTCGCGCTGACCTCGTCCATTGTCAGATTTCGCGCGCCCGTCCAGGCACTCTTATCCGCGTCAGCCGTGAATGGCGAGGCGGTGGACTCGCGCGTCCCCGACGTCCATCGCCTCGCCGATCTCCATGCGATCGAGGCACCAGCGCAGGTGCCAATGCGGCTCACGGTCGGCGTTCGCGTACCCCTCCTCGAGGAGGTAGTCGGCTGCCGGCCCGGTCGAGGGGAACTCGCCTTCCCCGTCGGGAGTCTCGACGGCGAACTCAGCTGTGGTGGTCATGGTGCGAAGCCTAGATCGCGGACGGGCCCTGACCAATGCGCTCTGATCCGGCACGCTGGACCCCGACGACGGGAGGACAGCAAGCGATGAGCACCGCGGGCGAACGCCTCGAGGCAACTGTATGGCTCGACGCCAGGAACCCGGACCTCCCCGCGGCACGTCGCACCGCTTTCTATACGGCCGTCGACGAGTACTACACGCAGCACCCGATCGCGGACCCGCGCCCCCAGGCGCTCGACATTCTGAAGCAAGATGCTCGTGTCTTCGCCGAGATCCTCGACTCCATCCTCGGCAAGGATCAGCCACCGACTGATCAGGTGGCGCCGGTCACCCCGTGTGCACGATGAACACACGATGAATGCCATCGACCCCACCGAGCTGCTGCTGGGTGGGGTCTATCAAGTCTGTGGCCTGTGGAGCCGCCTGCCGGAATCGAACCGGCGACCTATTCATTACGAGTGAATCGCTCTACCGACTGAGCTAAGGCGGCGTTCCCGCCGGTCACGCGGCGGACCGCATCACTGTACGGGACGCGAGGCGGCGGGCGCAAAGCGATCGGGAGCGATCCCCATCACGCCCCGTCGTCCGATGCCCTCACGTACCCGGCGCCCGCTCAGCAGGTGAAGCCGTCCTCGGGCACCGTGTCCTCGAGGAGGTAGGCGTCGACCTGCTCCTCGATGCAGCCGCCGGAGCGCCCGTAGGCGGTGTGGCCGTTGCCCTCGAAGGTCATGTGCACGCCGCTGTCCAGCTGCTCGGCGAGGCCGACGGACCACTCGTACGGCGTGGCCGGGTCGCCGGTCGTGCCGATCACGAGGATGGGATCCGCGCCCTCGGCAGAGATCGGGGCGGGCTCGCGCAGCGGCGGGACGGGCCACTGGGCGCAGCCGTCCCCGCCCATCACGGGGCCGAAGGTCGGGAACTCCTCGGCCAGGCGCTCGGCCTCCTGCTCCTGCCACTGCTCGTCCGCGATGCCGGGATGATCCAGACAGTTGATGGCGGTGATCGCGTAGGTGGCGTTCGTGCGATAGGACCCGTCGTCCTGTCGACCGGCGGACTGGTCGGCGAGGTTCAGCAGCGCCTCGCCGTCCCCGTTCATCCCCGCGGTGAGGGCGTCGCGACCGGTCGGCCAGAGCTCGTCGCCGTACATCAGCATCAGCACGGCGGAGCGCGCGAGCGCGCCGGTCAGCGGGCGGTCCGGGTCGCCGGTGTCCAGGGGGTTCTCGTCGACGGCGGCGAAGAAGGCCTGCAGCTGCTGCTTCCCCTCCTCGACATCACCCTTGAGCGGGCAGGAATCGGCGTTCTCGAGGCAGTCCTCGACGAAAGCGCTGGTCGCCTTCTCGAAACCCTCGGCCTGCCCGGCCGTGAGCTCGTCCATGGTGATCGTGGGGTCGATCGCCCCGTCGAGCACGAAGTGCCCCACCCGATCGGCGTACAGATCCGCGTAGGTCGACCCGAGATAGGTGCCGTAGGAGTACCCGAAGTAGTCGAGCTTCTCGGAATCCAGGGCCGCGCGGAGCACGTCCATGTCCCGCGCGGTGGAGTAGGTGTCGAGGTAGGGCAGCACGTCGCCGGAGTTCGCCTCGCAGGCCTCGGCGATCTTCGCGCCCCACTTCTGGGACATCTCCTCGGCCTCGGCAGTGCCCGGCTCCGCGGTCTCGGCGCGGTACTGGTCGGTCTCCTCGTCGCTGAGGCACTCGATCCCGGCGGAGCGCGACACGCCCCGCGGGTCGAAGCCGACCACGTCGTAGGCACTGCGCACCTCCGGGGAGAACAGGTACGGGACCGACTCCAGGAAGTCCACGCCGGAGCCGCCGGGACCGCCCGGGTTGACCACGAGGGACCCGGCGTCCTGCTCGCTGCCGGCCAGGCGACCGACCGCGATCTCGATGTCGCCCTGGGAGGGGTCGTCCCACGCCAGCGGGACGGTGATCGTCCCGCACTCGGCGTCCTCGGCCATGAGGTCCTCGCACGGCCCCCACTCGATGTCCTGCTCGTAGTACTCGGCGTACGCCGGATCCGAGGCGGGGTCCGAGGGCAGGTCCTGGGCGGCGGAGGTGCCGAGGTCGTCGAGCGGAAGATCCGCCTGCTCACCCGGCGCGTGCTGACCCGCACCGCTCTCCTCCTCCGAGGCCGAGGGGGATTCCTGCTCGCCGCCGAGGTCGGTGCATCCGCTCAGCAGCAGGACGGTCCCCGCTGCTGCCGCGGTCAGTCGGGTCAGCGTCCGTCGCGACAGAGCGGCGAGTGTCATACGGGAGTTCCTTGTCCTGGGGAGCGGGAGCGGGTCCGGGGAGCAGAGGCGAGGGGCCTCCTCGGCCGCCGACCGCCGCCATCCTAGGCCTCCCGCAGCCCCGGGGCGGGGAGGATCATCCGACCTCGCGGTGGTTCCAACGCCAGGCTCCGTAGGCGGCGGGAAGGATCACCAGCAGCACGAGCGGGATCAGCTCGAAGGCCCCGGCCGTCCCGTCGGCGAGCGCCACGGAGGCCGTCTGCAGGTCCAGAGCGCGCACCACGTCCACGACCGTCTCCGATCCAGTGATCATCGCGACGCCGCTCGCGGTGGCGATGACAAAGGGGAAGCCGATCGCGGCGAGCAGGCCCAGCACGGTGGACTGCAGGGCGAGACCCATGGCGAGGGAGAACAGCAGGACGGCGGCGAGCCCGGCGAGCTGGGTGGTGAACACGTCCTCGAGGGAGTCGAACCGGGCGCCGTCGCCGATCAGGTCCCCGCCGATCCAGGTGGCCACGGCGGCCAGACCGATCGACAGCAGCACGAGGACGGCGATCACCACGATGGCGGCGATGACCTTCGAGGCCAGCACCCCGCCGCGGCCGGGTCGCTGGAGGAAGGTGTTCTGGATCGAGCCGTCGGACCACTCCCCCGCGATCATCATGACGGTGATGATCGGGATGATCAGCGACAGCGGCAGGGACAGGACGATGACGGAGACCTCGACGTCGGAGGTGGCGTCGGGCATGAAAGCGGGCTGGACGAGCCCGCCGAGGGCGGCGAAGGCCACGATCAGCAGCAGGGAGATCGCCATCAGGATGGCGGCGCCGCGGGTGTCGAGATGGGCGCGGATGTCGAGAGCGGGTCTCATGGGTCTCTCCTCGAAGAGGGATGCGAAGACATGGAGGGCGGGACCGGGTTCAGGGCCGGGTGGTGGCCCGGATCAGGGCCCGGTGCGGGCCGGGATCGGAGCCGGGTGCGGGTACGGGTACGGGTGCGGGTGCGGGTGCGGGTGGCGAACGGGAGCCGGGTTCAGGGCTGGGCGACGGCGGCCGATGCGACGGGCTCGGCGCCCTCCGGCACCGAACCGTCCGGCTCGGGCTCCGCCTGCCCGGTGAGGGCGAAGAAGACCTCCTCGAGGCCGCCGTGGTCGGTGGCACCCAGGGAGGTGAGCACGATCTGCTCCCGCAGGGCGAGACGCCCCACGTCCTCCGGGGCGAGGCTCACCTCGAGCTCGTCGGCACCCCGCTGCTCGTAGGCGATGCCGTGCGTATCGAGTGCGGCGCGCAGCGCCCTGGGGTCCAGGGCGCCGACGCGGGTGCCGCCCTCGCTGGTCAGCTCATCGAGGGTGCCCTCGCGGACCAGGCGTCCGCCGGCGATCACCACGAGCCGGTCGACGGTGGCCTGGACCTCGCGCAGCTGGTGGCTGGACAGCAGCACCGTGCCGCCGGCGTCGGCGAAGGAGCGCAGCAGGCGGCGCATCCAGCGGATCCCCTCGGGGTCCAGACCGTTGGCGGGCTCGTCGAGCACCAGCACGGCAGGGTCCCCGATCAGGGCGACGCCGATGCCGAGCCGCTGGCGCATCCCGTAGGAGTAGCCGCCCACGCGCTTGGCGCCGGCGTGGGCCAGGCCCACCGTCTCCAGCACCTCGTCGGCCCGGGAGGCGGGCATCCCGATCGTGCGGGCGGTCAGCCGCAGGGTCTCCAGCCCGGTGCGGCCGCGGTGGAGGCCGCCGGCATCGAGCATCACGCCGATGGTGCGGGCGGGGTGCTCGAGGCTGCGGTAGTCCGCGCCGCCGACGAGGGCCTGGCCGGCGTCGGCCTCGGCGAGGCCGGTGAGGATGCGCAAGGTGGTGGACTTGCCGGCGCCGTTGGGGCCCAGGAAGCCGGTGACGCTGCCGGGATGGCAGACGAAGGTGAGGTCGTCGACGGCGGCGCGGCCGCCGTAGCGCTTGGTCACGCCGCGGATCTCGAGGGCGGCGGCGCCGGGGACGGAGGCTGCGGAGCTGCGATCGGCCGGGGCGGCGACACCGCGATCGGCGGAGGCAGGGGTCTGTGCGGTCATGTCTCGACAATGCCGCGTCGGCCCGCACGGCGGACAGCGACCACGGGTCAGGAGCCGAGCGACGATCGTCGGTCGACGGGGGCCCGGCGCCGTCCCGGCCCCCGACCTCCGTCGGGGGCGTGGGCGACCTGCGGCTGGATCATGGCGGAGCCGACGGTCGCGGAGTCTCCGGCGCGACGGCCGCCGATACAGTGACCGCGTGGATGAACTGGGAGCGCCGGTGCGCCGAATCTGGCAGGAGGTGCTGCTCCTCGCCGTCGTCCTGGCCGAGGTGGTGCTCGGGGTGGTCCTGCTCTCCACGGCCCAGGATCTGTGGCAGGCGGGCGCCACCGTCGTGCTCGGTCTCGCGCTGCTGGCGCGGCATCGGCACTGGCCATGGCTGCTGCCGCTGATCCTGATCGCGAACGCCGGGGCGTGGTCGCTGGCCGTGCTGATCATCGGCACCTACGCCTATGCCACGCGCAGCCACCACCGGCTGCGCACGCTGCTGGTCTCCCTGCTCGCCGCCGCCAGCGGCGTGGTGCCCTCGCTGGTGGCGGGGACCGAGAGCGCCACCGGCGCGGTCGGGATCATGGGGATCGTGGTCACGCTGCTGGTCGTCGCGGCCTCGGCCGCCACCGGGATGTACACCTCGACCCGGCGGATGCTGCTGGCGCAGCTGCAGAAGCGCGCTGAACAGGCCGAGTCGGGTCAGGCCGCCGCCGAGGAGCAGGCCCGCCGCGCCGAGCGCACCCGCATCGCCCGCGAGATGCACGACATCGTCGCCCACAAGATCTCCCTGGTGGCCCTGCAGGCCGGCGCGCTCGAGGTCAACCCCACCCTCGAGCGCGAACAGGTCCAGCAGTCCGCGGGGCTGATCCGGCAGACCGCCACCACGGCGCTGTCCGAGCTGCGCGAGGTGCTGGGGGTGCTGCGCGGCGACAGCGAGGAGGCTCCGCTCGCTCCGCAGCCCACCTGGGAGGACGTCCGGCGCCTGGTGGCCACCTCGAAGGACGCCGGCATCTCGGTGGATCTGTTCGACTTCATCGACGATCCGGTGCCGGACCAGTTGGCTCGCACCGCCTTCCGCGTGGTCCAGGAAGGACTGACGAACATCCACAAGCACGCCCTGCACACCCGGGCACGGGTGGCCCTGATCGGTGAGCCGGGAACGGATCTGGTGATCGAGGTCAGTAATGTATTGCCCAAGGGGTTCACGACGGACCTGCCCGGGGCCAGGATGGGCCTGTCGGGGATCGAGACCCGTGTGACGCACGCGGGCGGCACGATCACGTCGGGCCCGACCGATGATGGACGCTTCGAAGTGAGGGCGGTGATCCCGTGGCCGATGACGACGTGACGCGCGTGGGACTGATCGACGACGATTCTCTGGTGCGCGCCGGGCTGGCGATGATCCTGGGGGCCGATCCGGCCCTCGAGGTGGTGGGCCAGGGCAGCGACGGCTCCGAGGCGGTGACCCTGGTCCAGAAGCATCGCCCCGACGTGCTGCTGATGGACGTGCGCATGCCCGGGCTCGACGGCATCGCGGCGACGAAGGCGGTCACGGCTCTGCCCAGCCCGCCCAGGATCGTCATGCTCACCACCTTCGACATGGACGAGTACGTGTTCCAGGCCCTCGAGGCCGGGGCCAGCGGCTTCCTGCTCAAGGACACCCCGCCGCAGGAGCTGGCGCGCGCCGTGCACGTGGTCGCCGGCGGGGAGGCGATGCTCTCGCCCACCGTGACGCGGCGGATGCTCTCGCACTTCTCCGAGGCCAACCCCGGCACTCGCCAGGACCGCCACCCCGGGCTCGACCAGCTCACCGATCGCGAGACCGAGGTGCTCGGCGCCGTCGGCGCAGGACTGTCGAACGCACAGATCGGGATGCGCCTGTTCATGAGCGAGGCGACGGTCAAGGCCCACGTCTCGAAGATCTTCGCGAAGCTCGACTCCACCAACCGCGTGCAGATCGCGATCATCGCCCACGAGGCCGGGCTCAGCGACCTCGACGCCGCCCCCGGGCACTGACGGCGGGGCAGGGCACATGCGGCACCATCGGGACTGGTGTGAGCTGCACGGTGCGCGGCGCGTGGTCGTGGTGCGAGGTGCGTGGTGCGAGGTGCGTGGTGCGACGTGCGCGGTGCGTGGTGCGCGGCACGTGGTACGCGGTGCGCGGTGCGTGGTGCGCGGCACGTGGTGCGTGGTGCGTGGTGCTCGCAGCACCCGTGACGCATCCCGTGTCGCAGAAGGTTCCAGCAACCTGGCACCTTTCTCGACATCCACGCCAGCCGACGCTCGCCAGCGGAGCGGCCCAGCCCCCAGCCGACGCTCACCGGCCGCCGCTCAACCCCAGCCGACGCTCACCGGCCGCCGCTCAACCCCAGCCGAGCTCGTGCAGGCGCGCGTCGCTGATGCCGAAGAGGTGCCCGAGCTCGTGCAGGACCGTCACCGCGATCTCCTGGACCAGGTGGTCGCGGGAGCGCGCCACCCGCTGCAGCGGGCCGCGGAAGATGAAGATCCGGTCCGGCTGCGCGTAGCCGTCGAAGACGGAGCGCTGATCCAGCGGGATCCCCTCGTACAGCCCCAGCAGCTCGGTGCCGCCGGACTGCGCCCGATCGGGCTCCTCCTCGACCAGGATCGCCACGTTCGCCTCGGCGATGGCCCGTGCGATCTCCTCGGGCAGGGAGTCCAGGGCATCGTCGACCGCCTCGTCGAACTCCCCGCGGCTGATCCGGATCATGGGTCCATCGAACCATGGCGCGCCGGGGGTGGTCGTCTCGGCGCCGCCGGGCGTGGTCGTGTCGGATACGCCGCATCTGCGGCCGCGGCCTCGGCGCGAGGCCCCCAGGGTGGGTATGCTCGTCCCGGGCAGTTCTCTGCTCGGGCCCCCATCGTCTAGAGGCCCAGGACACCGGCCTTTCACGCCGGCGACACGGGTTCGAATCCCGTTGGGGGTACTCCTGCGATCCGCGCACCTGGCATGCGGAGCGGAGGAGATCGGAGTGCGAGACGGCTCACAGCCCAAGTGGTGCGGAGCCCCGAGAACGTCCGGTAGAGTTGTCCAGGTCGAAGCGCGCAAGCGCCGAGAAAACGTAAGGCCCTGTAGCTCAGTTGGTTAGAGCGCCGCCCTGTCACGGCGGAGGTCGCCGGTTCAAGTCCGGTCAGGGTCGCCACTGACGAAGGCCCCGGAACCCGGTTCCGGGGCCTTCGTCGTTCCCGGGACCGCAGGCAGAACAGCGGCGGACCCTGTCAGCTTCAGAGAATCCCGTCGGCCCCGGACCTGCGTCGTCGTGGCTCATCGCACCCGAGGCCGCCGACCCGCTCGCGACGGGCTCGGGCATACGCTCGAGGAATGAGCACCCCCACGCTGAATCACCGCATCCGCCTCGCCGCGAGGCCGCACGGCGAACCCGGCCGCGACGACTTCCAGCACGACGCCGTCGAGATCCGCTCCCCCGGCCCCGGCGACGTCCTGCTGCGCACCCGCTACGCCTCCCTGGACCCCTATGTGCGCGGGCGCATGAGCGATGCGAAGTCCTACTCCGCCCCGATGGAGATCGGGGACGTGATCGTCGGCGGCACCGTCTCCGAGGTGGTCGAGTCCACGGTCGACGCCTTCTCCCCCGGCGATGTCGTCCTGTCCTACGGCGGCTGGCAGGAATACAGCGTCGAGCCCGCCGCGCGCCTGCGCCGCCTGGACCCCGCGGCCGCACCGATCACCACCGCCCTGGGCGTGCTCGGCATGCCCGGCTTCACCGCGTACGCAGGCCTGCTGGGAATCGGCAGGCCGCAGACCGGCGAGACCGTCGCCGTGGCCGCCGCGACCGGCCCCGTGGGCTCCGCCGTCGCCCAGATCGCCCGCATCCACGGTGCGCGCGCGATCGGCATCGCCGGTGGGGAGCAGAAGGTCGCGCGGCTGCGGGAGCTCGGCGTCGACGAGGCCGTGGATCACCGGGCCCCGGACCTTCCCGGCCGGCTCGCCGAGGCCGCGCCCGACGGGATCGACGTGTACTTCGAGAACGTCGGCGGGGCGGTGTGGGATGCCGTGCTGCCGCAGCTGAACGAGTTCGCGCGCGTGCCGGTGTGCGGCCTGGCAGCGACCTACAACGCGACCGAGCTGCCGGAGGGCCCGGACCGGTCCGGGCAGCTGATGGGCGCGGTGCTGACCAAGAGCCTCACCCTGCGCGGCTTCATCCAGCGCGAGTTCGTCGACGCGATGTTCGAGGACTTCCTGCGCGATATGACCGGGTGGGTGGCCGACGGCCGCGTCCAGTACACCGAGGACATCACCGAGGGTCTGGACAGCGCTCCGGAGGCCTTCGGGGGACTGCTGCGCGGGGAGAACTTCGGCAAGGCCATCGTCCAGGTCTCCTGACGGCGCCGCATCGGGCGCGACCGACGGGCCTCAACGGCCGCGCTCGCGAATCCCGGCGGCCGCGGCTCCGACCACGGGCGGCGCCGACGGGCTTCGTCGGCGCGCCCGTGGCATGCCTCTCACTGAGCAGAGCCGGTTGGGCGCTGCCGTGGGACCCTGTTAACCTTGACCTCGGCCGCTCTCAGCGGTCACGGCTCTGTAGCTCAGTTGGTAGAGCGTTCGACTGAAAATCGAAAGGTCACCGGATCGACGCCGGTCGGAGCCACCACCGGTCGAAACCCCCTGGTCCGCCAGGGGGTTTCGTCGTTCCCGGAGCGTGGTCGGAGCGGCTGTGCGCTCACCGCTGCGGGCGCACGATCCCCGCGAGCACGAGCATGCAGGCGCGCTGCGCGACGATGCCCCGCTGCGCGGCCGGGATGCCCGTCATCACTGCGGCCACCATCGCGACCGCCGTCGAGATCTCCTCGGGAGTCACCTCCCGCAGCAACCTGCCCGCCCTCCGCTCCCGCTCCAGGAGCACCACGGCAAGGGTGCGCATCCGCTCCCCGAGCATCGCCACCTCGACGTCGTCCGCCGCGGAGCGCAGCAGGGCCGACAGCTCCCCCGACTCGAAGGCCTGCTCGGCGATCACCGCGAAGAACTCGCGCAGTCCCGGCGTCGCATCCGGGGACTCCGCATCCGGGGACTCCGCATCCGGGGACTCCGCATCGAGGAACTCCGCCTCGAGCTCGTCGATGTTCTCCGAGAACACGGCGGCCGCCAGCGCCGTCCGGGTCGGGAAGTGCCGGTACAGGCTCCCCTGTCCCACACCGGCACGCTGGGCGATGGCCCGGAGCGGGACCGTGAGTCCGCGGGCGGAGAACTCCACCCGGGCCGCAGCGACCAGGGCCCGCCGATTCTCCGGTCCCGCGCCGGGGCCGCGGTTCTGCTTCTTCTCAGACGGCTCGGGCGGCATGGGAGTAGCCTAGCTCCGGACAGTATTGTCCGGTAGGTGCTCACGGAGTTCACCACCGCATCGCTCATGCACCGCGGATCCTGCGCCGTCACCGTCGAACACGGGACGGAGCCGTCCCCGCCGCAGCCGTCCCGAGGAGAGAACCCATGTCCGATTCCCAGCACACCCCGCAGATCGCCGAGTGGGACGAGGTCATCACCTCGGGCCGCTTCGACGGGGCCGTCCTCATCGTCACCGGCGCCGGCTCCGGCATCGGGCGGGCCACGGCCTCGCGCCTCGCCCGGGAAGGCGGCCGCGTCGTCGCGGTGGACGTCTCGGCGACGGGGCTCGAGGAGCTCGCCGCCGAGCTGCCCGACGCGAAGATCACGACCGTCGTCGCGGACATCACCGATGATGCCGGGGTCGCCGCGATCGTCGAGGCCGCCGGAGAACGGATCGACGGGCTCGCGAACATCGCCGGGATCATGGACGACATGACTCCGGTGGACGAGATGTCCCTGGACCTGTGGTCCCGCGTGTTCTCCGTCAACGTCGACGGCACCATGAAGCTCATGCGAGCCGTCATCCCGTCCATGCGCCGAGCCGGCGCGGGGTCGATCGTCAACGTCGCCTCCGAGGCCGCGCTGCGGGGGTCCGCCGCCGGGGCCGCCTACACCGCCTCGAAGCATGCGGTCGCCGGCCTCACCAAGAGCAGCGCCTTCATGTACGGGCCGTCGGGCCTGCGCATCAATGCCGTCGCACCCGGCCCGGTGGCCACCGGCATCGGCTCGACCTTCGCCTCCGAGCTGGGCGCCGAGCGCGTTCAGCGGGCGATGGCCGTGCTGCCGCAGGTGGTGCGAGCGGATGCGCTCGCCGCGTCGATCACCTTCCTGCTCAGCGATGACGCCGTGAACATCAACGGCGCCATCCTGCCCTCGGACGGCGGCTGGTCGGCGGCCTGACCCGGGCTGCGTCGAGGCGTCCCGACTCCTCGACAACCTCTCCGGGATCGAGAAGAATCCCACCGGGGCCACATCCTCCTGCAGTGGGACTCGATCGGCCAGGACGACCGCGCGAGCGCAGAGCGCCCGACCAGGTGCGAACACGTCCGCGAGGATTCCCGCGACGACCGGATGTCGAGAAACCGGACCCGGCTCCGTCCCTGACATGAACGCGACCACCGAGGGTCGCATCGCACAGAGGGAGAGCATCATGGCCAAGTACCTGCTGCTGAAGCATTACCGCGGCGCCCCGGCGTCCGTGAACGACGTGCCCATGGATCAGTGGACCGAGGACGAGATCTCGGCGCACATGCAGCACATGGACGCCTTCGCGACGCGCTTGGAGTCCACCGGCGAGTTCGTCGACAGCCAGGCGCTCAGCCCCGAAGGCACCTGGGTCCGCTACGACGGAGAGGGCCGGCCTCCGGTCACCGATGGACCGTTCGCGGAGACCAAGGACCTCATCGCCGGGTGGATGATCATCGATGTCGACACCTACGAGCGCGCCCTCGAGCTGGCGGGCGAGCTGTCCGGCGGGCCCGGAGCGGGCGGGAAGCCGGTCGGCGAATGGCTGGAGCTGCGGCCCCTGTTCGTCCCGCCGACCACGATGACGGAGGTCGGCGAGATCGTCGGCCAGGAGCAGCGCTGAGTGTCCGAGATGCACGCGTTGGACGAGGACCTGCTGCGACGGCTCACCCCGGCCGTCCTGCGGGTCCTCGTCCGCCGCGGCGCCGACTTCGCCGCGGCAGAGGACGCCGTCCAGGACGCCCTGATCGAGGCGATCCGGGACTGGCCCGACGCCCCGCCGCGGGATGCGAAGGGCTGGCTGATCACGGTCGCCTGGCGGAAGTTCCTCGACGGCGCCCGGTCCGAGACCGCCCGTCGTCATCGCGAGGACCGGATCGACGCCGAGCCCTCACCCGGTCCGATCGCCGAACGCGATGACACGCTGTGGCTGTTCTTCCTGTGCGCGCACCCGTCGCTCACGCCGTCGTCGGCCGTCGCCCTCACCCTGCGGGCCGTCGGCGGGCTCACCACGAGGCAGATCGCCGAGGCCTACCTGGTGCCCGAGGCGACGATGGTCCAGCGCATCAGCCGGGCCAAGCGCACGGTGGCGGGGGTGCGGCTGGACGAGCCCGGATCGCTGGGCACCGTGGCGCGCACGCTGTACCTGATCTTCAACGAGGGCTACTCGGGTGAGGTCGACCTGGTGGCCGAGGCGATCCGTCTCGCCCGCCTGCTCGCAGGGGCGGTCGATGACCCGGAGGTGTCCGGTCTGCTCGCGCTGATGCTGCTCCACCACGCGCGGCGCGCGAGCCGGACCGCGGCCGACGGCCGTCTCGTCCCGCTCGCCGAGCAGGACCGCTCCCTCTGGGACACCTCGCTGATCGCGGAAGGGGTCGCGATCCTGCAGGCGGCGCTGGTCCGCGATCGTCTGGGCGAGTTCCAGGCCCAGGCCGCGATCGCCGCCCTGCACGCCGACGCCCGCAGCACCGCGGAGACCGACTGGGTCCAGATCCTTCAGTGGTACGACGAGCTGGCCGCGCTCACCGAGAACCCGGTCGTGCTGCTGAACCGTGCCGTCGCGGTCGGGGAGGCCGACGGGCCGCGGGCCGGCCTCGCCGCCCTTTTCGAGCTCGACGACTCCCTGCCGCGCTACGCGGCGGTCGCGGCGCATCTGCACGAGGCCGACGGGGACCGGGCGACCGCCGCCCAGCTCTATGCCGAGGCGGCGCGGAAGGCATCCTCGCTCGCCGAACGGGATCACCTGACGCGACAGGCGGCGCGGCTGAACAGCGAGGCTTCTCCGGGAAGGGCGTCGCCGTCCGGCGCGAACGGATCGGGCTGATCTGCGAGGCACGTACCTCCGGGGCACAGCCGACGCCGCACCCGCTCACTCCCCCTGCTGGGCCTCCACGGCCGCCACGATCTCCTCGACCGCCTCGTCCAGGCTCATCCGGGAGGTGTCGATGATCAGGTGATAGCGGGTCGGCTCGGCCGGGTCCCAGCCCATCAAGCGCCCGGACATCCGCGGGCGCATGCGGTCCTCGCGCACCTGGCGCTGGGCGGCGACCTCCGGGGTGAGCTCGTAGTCCACGGTCGCGCGGGCCACGCGGTCCTCCACCTCGCCTTCCATGCGGACATGGATGGCACCCTGCACGTCCCCGAGGATCATGGTGGCGTCGCGACCCACGACCACGCCGCCGGAATCCTTGACCAGCTTCATCACCTCACCGACGTTCTGGCGCACCATCTGCGAGGTGATCTGGGCTTCGCCCGACTCGGCGGCGACGTCGACCTCGACCGTCGGCCAGGAGAAGGTGTGCAGCCACCGCAGGGAGCGGCCGGTGCGAGAGTCCTCCAGCACCCGGGGCCGGGACGAGGAGGCTCGCTCGAGGTCCTCGGAGCTGAAGCGCGTGCCCGCGAAGGCCACCCCCAGCTGCTCGGCGACCCGGGCGCCGACGGACGAGGCGCCGGCCCCGTACTGCTCGTTGATCGTGACCACGGGACGGGTGGCGATCAGTCGCTGACCGTCCCGGGAGATCACCACCGCACCGCCGGGCTTCGTCGCACCGACGGAGGCCCGGGCGCGTCGCTGGCGCAGATCCTGGACGATGCTGCGGTGCTCCTGGGCACCCAGCGGGTAGAGCACGATGATCAGCGCGGCGATCACACACAGCACGGCCGGGGCCCACCCGGCGGCGATCTTGATGCCCTGGACCGCCTGCTCCGTCTGCTCCGGCGCGCCGGAGGCGTAGCCGAACGCCCCGATGATCGCACCGCCCAGCGCGCCGCCGATGCCCTGGCCGGTCTTGCGCACGAAGGACAGCACCGAGTAGCTGCCGCCCTCGGCGCGCGTGCCGGTCTTCCACTCGCCGTAGTCGACGGTGTCGGCCTGCATCGAGAACATCAGCGCGTTGGTGCCGCCGAAGCCGATGCCGTAGACGAGGAAGGCGAGCAGGGCCAGCGGCAGGCTGCCGGTGGGGGTCAGGCCGATCAGCACCAGGCCGGCGACGGCGACGAGAGCAAGCCCCACATAACCGATCCGCTTGCCGAACTTCTCGGTGATCGCCGGGATCGCCGTGGCGGCCGCGATGGTGCCGATCGTCTGGGCGAGGAACAGCAGCGTGAAGTATCCCGCGCCGCCGACCACGTCGCGGGCGTAGTACATCATCACCGCGTTCATGGTGAAGGAGCCGCCGAGCAGGAACAGCGCGCCCAGGCACAGCAGCAGCAACGGCTTGTTGCGCACCACCATCGCCAACGTGGTGCGCAGGGTCAGGGTGCCGGTGCCGGGCGGGACGACCTCACGGGTGTTGCGGAAGCAGACCCAGTACAAGATCATCGCGATCAGGGCCAGGGCGACGGTGGCCAGGGTGAACGTCAGGCGGATCCCGTCGGCCGTGGTGTCCTCGAACTGGGGCGAGAGCACCAGGGAAAGCACCACACCGGTGATCGAGGACGCGATCGACCGGGCGCCGGAGAGGCGGGAGCGGTCGGTGGCGTTCTCCGTCATCGCCGCCGAGAGCGAGCCGTAGGGGATGTTCACGAAGGAGTAGCACAGCTGGAACGCCGCATCGAACAGCAGGATCCAGGCGACCGTCGCCATCGGGCCCAGCCCGGCCGGGGTGCTGAACAGCAGCACCAGCGAGACGACCAGGAAGGGGCTCGCCCACAGCAACCAGGGCCGCAACCGCCCGTGGCGGGTCTCGCGGCGGCCGACGGTGTTGCCGGCCACGAGGTCGGTGACGCCCGCCCACACCTTGGTGACGCCGTAGATGGTGCCGGCGATGGCCGCGGGGACCCCGGCGATGTCCGTCATGTACACCATGAGGAACAGCGAGGTCATCTGGAAGGCGACGTTGTTGGCCGCGTCGCCCATCGCGTACCCGAGGACACGGCGCCTGGGCAGGAGATCCGTCCTGCTACCGGTCGCCTCGGCTGCGCTAGACATAGGTCACCTCTCCTGGTCTGCTCGACCGGTCGGTGCGCGTCAGGGCGCCGGGCGCCGCATCGCGAGGGTGGTCGAGAGCATCGCGCGTCCGGGGCGCCACCCCCACGGTCGTCGTGCGACCAACTGTTTCATATTTCTACGGTCTCCCGGCGACCGAAGGTCCCGCGCCGTGGGTGACGCTCACCTCCGGGCGAGACGCCCCACACCTCAGGGCGAGGCGCCCCACACCTCAGGGCGAGGCGCCCCTCACCACGGGCGAGGTGCCGCTCGAGCGCGTGCGGCTCACCGCCGGCTGAGTCGCCCCTCCACGTCCGGCCAGGCCACTTCGAGGTTCTCCGTGGCCATCAGGCCCTTCGTCGCCAGGTAGTCCGCCAGCCGCACGCCCTGCGGCGACAGCTCCACGATGGTCAGCCCCGCGACCTCGCTCTCGGTGTCGGCATCGAGCACCCACTGCTCGGCGAGCTCGGAGATGCCGTGCGCGGCCAGCCGCTCCTCCCCCTCCTCGAACTCCCCGGGGCTGCCCAGGGCATGACCGAGCAGCGTGCGGGGCTGGACGCGGTCGTAGTCCTCCGTGAGCGGCTCGAGGTACCCCACGGTCTCCCCGTCCTCACGGGTGACGCTGACCCAGTCGTGCTTCTCGCTCATGACCGCCCATCGTAAGCCCACCCGAGCCGAACCTCCCGCCCGGACCGAGAACCCGCTGCATACCGTCTATACTTAGCTCCGTGGCGAACCTAGACACTCATGCCGAAGACGCACCGTGCTGGCCTCCGACCTGGGTCCGCGCGCTGCTCCCCAGCGCGATCCTGGCCTGCCTGGAGGACACCCCTCTGCACGGCTACGCGATCGCCCGCGCCCTCGGTTCCCGCGGATTCGGGGTTCCCCAGGGCGGATCGCTGTACCCGGCGCTCGCCCGGCTGGAGGAGTCCGGGACGATCTCGGCCGAGTGGACGCCCGGGCCGTCCGGCCCTGCCCGTCGGCAGTACACGCTCACGCCCCGGGGGCAGCGACAGCTCACGCGGGACCGGACGATGCTGGGCGCGCTCACCACCGCTCTCGGCCCCGACCCGCAGGACGGCCGCGACGCCGTCGACGCCGATTCCTCGAACCCGACCGCTGCGGCCACGGCGACGAACGGGGCGACCCATGACCTCTGAGGACGTCCCTCCCGGGGCCGAGGGCGGCCCTGCCGGCCCCGAGCTCCATCGCGTCCGCCGTGAGTTCCTCGCCGCCCGCGGAGTCGATGACGACCCCCGATGGGCGGAATCGGCCCTGGTGACCATGGTGTTCGCCGACGTGCAGATCGACGTGGCCGAGGAGGCACTGATCGACGCCGCAGCCCTGGTCCAGCAGAGTCAGGAGAGCCCCGAACAGCTCTACGGCCCGCCCGACCGGTGGGCGGGCGAGACCGTGGAGTCCCTGCGCGAGAGCGGTATCGCGGTCTTCGAGGACCCGATGCCGCCCGACCTGCGCGGGAGCGTGCTGACCGTGTTCGGCGTCGCCGCGGGGCTCAGCGCCCTGTTCGTCGCCAGCGACGTGCTCTCGCTCCTGCTCGGCACCGGGCCGGACAAGAGCCTCACCCTCGGGCTCGCGGTGGCCCCCCTGCTGCTCTCCGCGGCGATCATCATCCTGTGGCGGGTCTACACCGAGGCCTCACGCCGCTTCTCCTTTCCTGCCGTGGTCGCCCTGAGCGTGCTGGTCCTCGCGATCTGCGCCGGGGGGACCGCGGCGGTGATCATGCCGCTGGGCCAGACGGAACCCGTGGCCGGCCGAGGGTGGATGGTCACCCTCGTCCCCCTGTACGGGCTGATCGCCGCCGTCCTCGCCAGAGTGTGGCCGAAGCCCTCGGCCGCCCCACAGCCGCTGACGGTGCCGGAAGTGCTGGAGGGCGCGGCCGTCGAGGACGAGCAGTGGCTCCGGCGGGCGCGGGCGGCTCTGCGCGAGCGCGGTGACCTGCCTGAGAAGCGGATCTCGGCCGCACTGAGGGAGGCGCAGGAGCACGCCGCCGACCACGGGACTCGACTGCTCGAGGAGTTCTCCTCCCCGGAGGAGTATGCCCGGTCCCTCCCTCGGGACCCCCGGGTGACGCCGCGACGGATGACCGTGCTCTACGGTGCCCTCGCTCTGTGCTGGCTCGCCGCGGGAGTTCTCGGCGCCGCCGAGCAGCACTGGGAGCCGAGCTGGGACCAGGGGATGTACGCGGTGCTCGTCCTGATCAGCCTCTGGCTGGCCTGGACCCATGCCCGGTCCTGGCGAGCAGCGGCGACAGGCACCGCGACCGGAGCGTGACGAGGCCGGGCATCGGTCGCCGTCCTGCTCTGGCGGGCGGCACGGATCGCGCGCCGTCCTGCCCTTGCGGGCGACGGCGAGCGCCGTAGGGTGAGGGGCATCACGCACCCGGAATGGCCCGGGCCCCGACCCCCGTGGAGGACGACGATGTCTGCCGAGAACCCCGATCTGGCGATCGCCCAAGCAGCGACCCTGCGACCGATCGCCGAGATCGCCGAGAGGGCGGGGATCCCCGCCGACGCCCTGGTGCCCTACGGATCCGACAAGGCCAAGGTCGACGTGCGGAAGATGTCGGCCCCTGCCTCGCACGGCAAGCTCGTGCTGGTCTCGGCCATGTCCCCCACGCCCGCGGGCGAAGGGAAATCGACCACCACCGTCGGCGTCGCCGACGCGTTCACCCTCAAGGGACAGAGCACGATGGTCGCGCTGCGCGAGCCGGCGCTGGGCCCGATCATGGGGATCAAGGGCGGCGCCACCGGCGGCGGCTACGCGCAGGTCGTGCCGATGGAGGACATCAACCTCCACTTCACCGGCGACTTCCACGCCATCCAGATCGCCAACAACACCCTCGCGGCGCTCGTGGACAACCACATCCATCAGGGCAACCAGCTGCGCATCGACCCTCGTCGCATCCAGTGGAAGCGCGTCGTCGACGTCAACGACCGTGCACTGCGATCGATCGTCGTCGGCCTCGGCGGCCCCACCCAGGGCGTGCCGCGCGAGGACGGCTTCGACATCGTCGTCGCCTCCGAGATCATGGCGATCCTGTGCCTGGCGTCCGACCTCGCCGATCTCGAGGCCCGGATCAGCCGGGTCGTGGTCGGCTTCACCTATGACCGCGCCCCCGTGACCGTCGAGGATCTCGGCGTCGCCGGTGCCATCACCATGCTGCTGAAGGACGCCCTGCTGCCGAACCTGGTCCAGACCCTCGGCGGCACCCCGGCGCTCGTACACGGCGGCCCGTTCGCGAACATCGCCCACGGCTGCAACTCGCTCGCCGCGACCCGGCTCGCCCTGTCGCTGTCCGAGATCACCGTGACCGAGGCCGGTTTCGGGTCGGATCTTGGCGCCGAGAAGTTCCTGGACATCAAGGCCCGTCTGGGCGGTCTCTCCCCCGACGGCGCCGTCGTGGTCGCGACCGTGCGCGCCCTGAAGATGCATGGCGGCGTCGCCAAGGACGACCTGGCCTCCGAGAACGTCGAGGCCATCCTGGCGGGCACCGTCAATCTCGGTCGGCACGTGGAGAACCTCCGCAAGTTCGGGCTCGAGCCCGTGGTCGCCGTGAACCGCTTCCCCACCGACACCGAGGCCGAGCTCCAGGCCGTGCTCGACTGGGCGCGACAGCAGGGCTTCCGCGTCGCCCTCAGCGAGGTCTGGGCCAAGGGCGGCGAGGGCGGGCTAGCGGTGGCCGACGAGCTGCTCGAGGCGATGAAGCCCGCCGGTGGGAGCGCCGGGAGCAGCGGGGCCGGCGGCAGCGCCGGAGGCGGCGGCGCCAGCGGCAGCGCCGGAGGCGGCGGCGCCAGCGGCAGCGTCGGAGGCGGCGGGGCCAGCGGCAGCGCCGGGGGCGGTTTCCACCATCTCTACGACCCCGCCGACGGGGTCGAGGCGTCGCTGCGCACTCTGGCCCGCGAGCTCTACGGGGCCGATGACGTGGTCTTCGAGGACAAGGCACCCGCCCAGCTGCGGATGCTGCAGCGCAACGGCTGGGACCAGCTGCCGGTATGCGTCGCCAAGACCCAGTACTCCTTCTCCGACGACCCGAAGCTGCTGGGGGCGCCCACCGGGCATGTGCTGCACGTGCGGGACCTGGTTCCGAAGATCGGGGCAGGCTTCGTCGTCGCCATGACCGGCGCGATCATGACCATGCCGGGGCTGCCGAAGGAACCGGCCGCGACGCGCATGGGCGTCACCGACGACGGGGAGTCGATCGGGCTGTTCTGACCCGCGACCCCACCCGCGACCACCCGCACCGCCCCGTCCATCCGCGACCACCCGTATCCCCCGTACCCCCGTACCCCCGTATCCCCCGTATCCCCCGTATCCCCCGCGATTGTGCGCTGTGCTTCCAGTTCTGGAAGCACAGCGCACAATCGCGGGGGACAGAGCCCATGAACCAGGGATCGCGCGGGACAGAGCCCATGAACCAGGGATCGCGCGGGCCAGAGCCCATGAACGAGGGATGGCATGGTCCAGTGCCCATAGCCGGAGTGGCGGGCGAGGGTCGATGGACCGGGGTCGGCGAGCTGGGTCGGCGCGCGCGGCGCAGGGCGTGGGCAGGCCGATCAGGGCCGGGGGTCGCGCTCGGCGACCTCCTCGGCCTCGCGCTCGGTCTCGTCCTCGAGGTCGACGTCGATGATGTCCGCGTCGTCCACGTCCTGGGAGCCCGCCTCCGGCTCTTCCCAGTTGCGGTCGGTGATCGCATCCTCGGTGGTGGCCACGATGTTCTCGGGGAATCGTTCCTCGCCGTCGGAGGCCATCCCCTCGTGGTCGTCGTCCTCGTCGTCGATGAAGCCGTCCTCGTCATCATCATCGTCCGAGGGGGTCGCCAGGCGCGGGCTGAGCTCGTCGATCGCGTAATCGCCGCCGCGCACGAACCCACGGCGGAATGCCGCGCGGCCCACCATGATGCTCGCGGCCGGCACGGTGGTCATCTGGGCGATGAGCACGACCAGCAGGAACCCGGCCAGAGTCCAGGACCCCACGTGCAGGCTGACACCGGTGAAGACCAGCAGCAGCCCGAGAGTCTGCGGCTTGGAGGCGGCGTGCAGGCGCATCAGCACGCCGTTGAAGCGGTTCAGGCCGATCGCGGCCACCACCGCGAGCAGCAGCCCGACGCCGATCAGCACCGCGGCGACGATGTCGAGAATGCTCATCGGTGCTCCCCCGTCCCGTCCGTGGCCCCGAATCCGGACTGTCCGTCGTCGGTGGGGCGCCCGTCATCGCCGAAGAACCCGTCGCCGCCCCCGGGACCGTGCGCCTCCTCGCCCTCGGGAGGCCGCCAGTCATCGTCCTCGGTGCCGCGCCAGTCGTCGTCGGCACCGACGCCGTGCTCGGGGTCCTCGTCCTCGAAGCCGCGCGTTCCCGACTCGGCCCCGAATCCGTGCGCGGAGTCCTGGGACGCGGCGAGCTCCTCGTCGACCACGTTGAGCGGCTCGGCCCGCACCCCCTCGCGGGAGGGGTCACGGTGGCGGAAGTGGATCGACTCCATCGGTCCGGTGGCGGTCTCCGTGCCGCCGCGGCGGAGACGTCGGCCCGCAGCGGGCTCCTCACGCCCGACGAACCGGGCGAAGGTGACGGTGCCGATGAATGCGAGACCCGTCAGGCCGAGCATCGCGGGGCCGGCCCAGGCGGCCTCGGCCGAGGCCGCGTACAGCGCCATGCCGAGCACCACCAGCACGACCAGGGAGTCGATCGCGACCGCGCGGTCGAGGATGGTGGGGCCGACGATCATGCGGTAGACGACGGCGAGCGCGGTCAGGGACAGCACGCCGCCGCAGACCACCAGGACGACATCGAAAGGAGTCATCGCAGGCCCGCCTCCCCGAGCACCTCGCGGTTGCCGACGGCCCACAGCAGCCGCTCCTCCTGGGCGTGGACACGGTCTCGGGCGGCCTCGACCTCCTCGAGCGTCCCTGCTCCGATGACGTGCATGAACAGGGTGCCGGTGGCGCGCTGGGCCTCGACCACCACGGAGCCGGGGATCAGCGTGCACAGCACCCCGGTGACGGTGAGGAAGAGGTCCGAGCGGGAGGCCATCCGCACCGCGATCACGGAGCTGGGAACCTGCGGCCCGGGACGGATCGCGTACCAGCCGACCTGCAGCGCGGATTCGCACAGGTCGTACACGAAGCGCAGCAGGAACAGCGTGAACCGCAGCGGGCGCAGGGTCAGCTCGTGGCCCATCGGCGGCATCGGGAACAGCACGAACACGATGACGGCGACGAGGGTGCCGCCGAGCACGTTCTTGAGGTCGATCCCGCCCCACAGCAGGCACCACAGGGCCACGGCCAGGAAGATCCACAGCCAGGAGCGGCGCAGGTCGCGCAGGCGTCTGCTCGTCATCGCGCATCCACCTTCTCTCCGGCGTCGTCGATGCGGTACACCAGCTGGTCCGCGCGCTCGTCGCCGAGGACCGCTCCGACGTACGGGGTGCGCTCGAGCACCGAGGACGCCGCCTCCTGCGAGTAGCTCATGATCGGGCCGGCCAGCACGGTCAGCAGCAGGGAGAACGCGATCAGCGCCGCGGTCGCGCCGGTCATCACCCGGGGGATCGCGACGGCGCGGGAGATGATCTCGTCGCTGGCCGGCTGCCAGAAGGCCCGGTTCCAGATCTTCGCGATCGCGTAGAGGGTCAGCAAACTGGTGATCACACTGATGGCGATCAGGATCCATCCCGAGGTGCGGTCGTACTCGATGCCGGCCTCGATCAGGCCCACCTTCCCGATGAAGCCGGAGAACGGCGGGATGCCCGCGAGGTTCATCGCGGGTACGAAGAAGAGGACCGCGATCAGCGGGGCCAGCTTCGCCATCCCCCCGAGCTTGATGAGGTTCGTGGTCCCGCCCCGGGTCTCGATGAGACCGGCGCCGAGGAACAGCACGGACTGCACGGTGATGTGGTGGGCGACGTAGTAGATCGTCGCGCCCATGCCCAGCTGCGTGCTCATCCCGATGCCGAACAGCATGTAGCCCATGTGGGAGACCAGCGTGAAGGAGAGCACGCGCTTGAGGTCCGTCTGCGCGACCGCGCCGAGGATGCCGACGAACAGGCTCAGCGCCGCGGCAGCCAGCAGCAGGTTCTGGATCTGCGAGGCCGGGAACAGCAGCGTCTCCAGGCGGAGGATCGCGTAGATGCCCACCTTGGTCAGCAGGCCGGCGAACACGGCGGTCACGGGGGCCGGTGCCGTCGGGTAGGAGTCCGGCAGCCAGGCGCTGAGGGGGAAGATCGCGGCCTTGATCGCGAAGGCCACCAGCAGCATCAGCTCGAGCATCATGCGGGTGCCCGGCTCGAGGCCGTCCAGGCGCACGGCCAGCTCGGCCAGGTTCACGGTGCCGGTCGCGGCGTAGACGGCGGCGATCGCCGCCAGGAAGATCACCGAGCTCAGCAGGGAGACGATCACATAGGTGGTGGCGGCGCGGATGCGGCTGGCCGAGCCGCCGAGGGTCAGCAGCACGTAGCTGGCCGCCAGCAGCACCTCGAAGCCGACGTAGAGGTTGAACAGGTCCCCGGCGAGGAAGGCCATCGACACCCCGGCCACCAGGGCGAGATAGGTGGGGTGGTAGATCGCCACCGGGGTGCGTCCCGCGCGTTCGTCGACGGTCTGGGCGCTGGAGTAGATCAGCACCGTGAGGGTGACGAAGCTGGAGACGACGAGCATCAGGGCGGTCAGCCGGTCGGCGACCAGCACGATCCCCAGCTGCGGGGTCCAGTTGCCGATCTGCAGGACCAGCACGCTCTCCTGGGTGACGTACCAGCCCATCGCCAGGGCGACGACGAGGATGGCGACCAGGGTCAGGATCGACAGCCACATCTGGATGCGGGCGTGGTGGCGCATCAGCAGCGAGGCCGCGGCACCGCCCAGCGGGAGCATCACCGGCAGGGCGAGGAGGAGTTCCATGCTCATGTCTCCCCCCGTCCGTCGGTGTGCTCCCGGTCGGTCTCGGTCGCGGGGCCGGCTCCGGGGGCGTCGGCCGCGTGATGATCACGGTCGCTGCGGGGGAAGCCCCGCCGCGGCGAGGACGTGCCGCCCTCGTCGGCCTCGGTGGCGTCCTGGGGGACGTCCTCGGCGCTGGTGAGGTCGGAGCCGAGCTGGTCGTCGTCGGTCGGGGCGAAGCCCTGGGAGTGCATCAGCGCACCGCGGCGCGACTCCTCCGACAGGGCCTGGGACCACGGCAGCTTCTCGGCGTCCTCGGAGCGGCGGCGACGACGACGCAGCACACGACGGTCCTCGACGTCGTCGGGGACCTCGTCGTGGCCGAACAGCTGCCAGGCGCGGTAGGCCAGCGCCATGCCGAAGGCGGTGATGCCCAGGGAGATCACGATCGCGGTGAGCACCATCGCGAACGGCAGCGGGTCGGTCATGTCCTCCGGGTCCCCGGTGCCCTCGAAGGGCGGCAGGCCCGGCGGGCCGGCGGCGACGATGAACAGCAGGTTCACCCCGTTGCCCAGCAGCACGAAGCCGAGGATCACCCGGGTCAGGGTGCGCTCGAGCACGAGGTAGACGCCGCAGGCGACGAGCACCCCGGCGGTCAGCAGCAGCGCGAGGCTAACGGACATCGGTCTCCACCTCCTGCTGCTGGTCGATCTGGGCGCCGAGGGAGCGCAGGAAGTCGAGGATGACGCCGACCACCACGAGATACACGCCGGTGTCGAACAGCAGGGCGCTGGGGAAGTGCAGCTCGCCCAGCAGCGGCACCTGGACCACCGGAGTGACGGTGGAGAACACGCTGCCGCCCAGCAGCGCCGGCAGCACGCCGGCGATGACGGCGATGGCCATCCCGATGCCGAGCACGAATCCGGCCTGCACGGGCGCGGCCTCGGAGAGCTCGTAGCGTCCGCCGGCGAGATAGCGCAGCGCGAGGGCGAGACCGGCGACGAGTCCGCCGGCGAAACCGCCTCCGGGCAGGTTGTGGCCCGCCATCAGCAGGTACAGGGAGAACATCATCATCAGCGGGAAGGCGATGCGGGTGATCACCTCGAGCACCACCATCCGCCGTTCCGGGGCGAGGGTGAGTCCGGCCGAGAGCCAGGTGCGCCAGCGGTTGCCGCCGGCGACCTCCTCGGGCCGGGCGTCGAAGTCCAGGACGTTCTGGGGCAGGGTCGAATCGGTGCGGCGCTTCCAGATCGAGGTGTCGGTGTCGAGGTCCCGGACGCGGGAGATCGACTGCTCGCGCCGGGTGACGAAGATCAGCGAGGCGACGCCCGTGGCGACCACCAGCAGCACCGAGATCTCGCCCATGGTGTCCCAGACGCGGGCGTCGACCAGGGTCACGTTGACGACGTTGTGGCCGCCGCCGATCGTGTAGGCCTTCTCGATCAGTCCGGGTCCGAGGGGCGCGAGGTAGCGGGCGTCGGCGGCGTACAGGGCGGCGCCGCACAGCACGACGGCGGTGCTGATCGCGATCGCCCACCGGCCCCAGGCGCCGATCTTCAGCGGTCGGCGCGAGAAGTGGGTGGGCAGCCGGCGCAGCACCAGCACCAGCACCACGGTCATCGCGGTCTCGACCAGCACCTGGGTGGTCGCCACGTCCGGGGAGCCCGCGACCAGGAACAGGACCGCGACGGCGTAGCCGGTCACGGAGATCAGGAACACGGCGCGCAGGCGGCGCCGGGAGCGAGCCGCTCCGAGAGCCGCGAGCGCTGCGACCGGCAGCACGATCAGCTCGACGGGGTGGTGGAAGAGCACCAGGTTGTCCGGCACCGGCGACAGGGAGACGGCGATCGGGGCGACCAGGGCGATCAGCACCAGCAGCATGGTGCCCAGGGTGTAGGGCAGCGAGCCCCGCTGGAACAGCGGCGTGACCGCGACCGCGGCGGAATCGACCAGACGCATCACGCGGCGGAAGGCGCGCTCGGAATCGATCCGGTCGAGCATCTCCTCGTTCGCCCAGCTCTGCGGGGAGACCTTCTTCTGGAACCGGGCCAGCGGCTTCGCCGCCAGGCACGCCAGGACCCCGACGCCGAGGGCGACGGCGGAGGCCAGCAGCGGCACCCCCAGGTGCGGGATCACCGCGAGGTGGACGGTCTGACCGGTCTCGGGCAGCACCGAGGAGAAGCCCCGCAGGATCGTCTCCAGCGGGCCGGTCAGCGCCGCCAGGGCGACCGACAGCACGGCGACCAGGGCCGGCGGCAGCCAGAACAGCACCGGGATGGTCGGCTTCTGCACCGCGGGCGCTCCCGGGGCCGTGCCGAAGGCACCGTGGACGAATCGCCAGGAGTAGGCGACGGTCAGGATCGAGCCGACGACCAGCGCGATCAGCAGGATCCGGTGCCAGGTCTGGCCGTACCAGAGAGCCGTGAACAGCGCTTCCTTGGCGACGAAGCCGTACAGCGGCGGCACCGCGGCCATCGAGGCCGCCGAGACGATGCCGATCACGGCGACCATCGGCGCGACCTTCGCCACGCCGGAGAGCACTCGCAGGTCACGGGTGCCGAACTTCTTGTCGATGATGCCCACAACCATGAACAGCGGGGCCTTGAACACGGCATGGGCGATGAGCATCGCCAGCCCCGCCAGCAGGGCGTCGTGCGTGGCCACGCCCGCCACGGCGGAGAGGAAGCCGAGCTGGGAGACGGTGCCGTAGGCCAGCAGCAGCTTGATGTCGGTCTGTCGCAGGGCACGCCAGCCGCCGAGGATCATCGTCGCCGCTCCCAGCGCCGCGATGATCATGGTGATGATCTCCAGGTGGGTCAGCGCCGGTCCCATCCGCAGGATCAGGTACACCCCGGCCTTCACCATCGCCGCGGCGTGGAGGTATGCGGAGACCGGGGTGGGCGCGGCCATCGCGCCGGGCAGCCAGAAGTGCGTGGGGACCAGGGCGGACTTGGTCGTGGCCCCGGCCAGGATCAGCAGCACGGCGATGATCAGGAACGGCCCGGCCTCGCTCCACATCTGCGAGGCGACGATCTCCGAGAGCCGCAGGGAGCCGGCCTCGGCGGCGACCATCAGCAGCCCCACCAGCATCGCCAGTCCGCCGGCGGTGGTGGAGATCAGCGCGTTCATGGCCGCGCGGCGGGATGCCTGCTTCTCCTGGTAATGGCCGACGAGCAGGTAGGAGAAGACGGTCGTGAGCTCCCAGAAGGTGTAGAGCACCATCACGTCGTCGGAGAGCACCAGACCGACCATGGCGCCCGCGAAGGCCGTCAGCACGCCCGCGAAGCGGCCCAGCCCCGGTTCGGTGTTCTTGAAGTACCGCGCGCAGTACAGCAGCACGATCGCGCCGATGCCGGTGGCGATCAGGGCCATCACCCAGCTCAGCGGGTCCAGGCGGAAGGCGAGGTCGATGCCGAAGGCGGGGATCCACGGGACCGAGATCTCCAGCGGATTCTCGGCGAGGGCGACGGGATCGATCGTGGCCAGCCAGATCGCGGACGCGGCGGGCACCGCAGCCAGCGGGAAGAACGCGCTGCGCCCCATCAGCCGCACCAGGAGTGGCCCCAGCAGGGCCGCCACCAGATGGGCGAGGAGCATCGAGTACACGCAGTCTCCGTCCATCGTGCGGGGGTGAAGGGGGCCGCAGACATTCTACGGGAGGTCGCGCTCGAGTTTCTGTGGGAACTGCCTCCTCGGACCCGCGGGACGTCTCGCTCTTCTGGCGTGCCCGGGAACTCTCCGGGCGGGCCTCGCGGGTGCGGGAACGACTCCGCGGGCTCCGTAGAGTGTGCCCATGGCCACCACCGAGGACCAGGGCGGCCGCGGACACGCGGCGACCGCACCCCGACTCCCCCGTCGCCCCGTCGTCTCCTTCGCCCTGTGGGACGGCGGGATGTCCGCCTTCAGCTCCGTCATCCTGACGTTCGTCTTCGCGACCTATGTCGCCAGCGCCGTCGCCGCCGAGGGCGCCGTCGGCCAGGAGGCGATCACCGCGGCCCAGGACCACGGCTCCCGCGTGCTGACCACCTGGCAGGCGATCGGCGCCGTCGCCGTCGCGCTGCTGGCGCCTCTGCTGGGCAATCTCGCCGACCGCGGCGGGGCCCGCAACGCCCTGCTGCGGATCACGACGCTGGCCACCGTGGTCGTCGTGGCGCTGATGCCGATGGTCGCCCTCGACGCCGATTACCTGGTGCTCGGCGCCGCCCTGATCGCCCTCGCCGTCGTGTTCAGCGAACTGGCCGGGGTGTTCGTCAACTCCGTGCTGCCCGAGGTCTCCACCCCGGCCAACCGCGGCCGGGTCTCCGGGACCGCGTGGGCGGTGGGCTACTGGGGCTCGATCGTGTGCCTGGCGATGGTGCTGGTGCTGTTCGTGATGCCGGGGACGGGGCTGCTCGGGATCACCGGGGAGGGCGGCTGGAACTACCGGGCGATCCCGCTGTTCGTGGCGCTGTGGATCCTCGTCGGGACGCTGCCGCTGATGCTCTGGGCACCGAAGCACCCCGCCTCGGCCCCCGGCGAGAAGTGGACCCCCTGGCAGGGGTATGCCAACATCGCCCGGCGCGTGGTGCGGGCCTTCCGCGAGGAACCGGTGATGCTGCAGTACCTGGTCGCCTCGGCGATCTACCGCGATGGGCTGGGTGCGGTGTTCTCCATCGCCGGGGTGCTGGCCGCCAACGCCTACGGCTTCTCCACCGTCGAGATCATCATCTTCGGCATCGCCGCCAACCTCATCGCCGGCATCGGCGTCTTCCTCGGGGGCCGCGCCGACGACCGCATCGGCACCCGCTGGATCATCATCATCGGCTGCCTCGGCATCATCGTGCTCGGCCTGGTGGTGCTGGCCTTCGGCTCGTCGACGGTGTTCTGGGTGGCGGGACTGGCGATCTGCCTGTTCGTCGGCCCGGTGCAGTCCGCCTCTCGGAACCTGCTCACGCGCCTCTCGCAGCCCGGCCGCGAGACGGAGAACTTCGGGCTGTACGCCACCACCGGCCGTGCGCTGGGCTTCCTGGGCACCGCGGCCTTCGCCGCGTCCGTGGCGATCTTCGAGTCCACCCAGGCCGGGATCCTCGGCATCGTGGTGGTGATGGCGGTGGGGCTGCTCGCCTTCCTGCCCATCCGGCTCGGCGCTGCGGGGCGGGCTCCCGGCGACGCGTGAGGCCGACGGCACCGACCGACGGGCACCTCCGGGTGACGGGACCACCGGGCGACAGGGCCCACCGAGCTATGGGACCACCGGGCGACGGGACCCACGGGGCGGCCCGGGCCGCGGCCAGCTCTGGTGCCGGCGGGCTGCGGGAGATCAGGCGAGATGGTCGGGATCGACGAGGAATCCCTCGAGGTCGACGACGTAGCCGCCGACGGTCTCGGTGAGCAGTCCCGCGATCAGCCCGATCCGCCGGTAGGCCTGCGACCAGCGCTCGGCGGTCTCGGCGTCCGGCGACTCGACGGCGTCCTCGGCCTCGTCGGTCGGCACATGCACCAGCTCGTAGTCGACCGCGTCGTCCATCCAGCTCAGCGCCGCCAGAGCCACCGGTCGGGAGCTGCGCGCCACCCGCACCTCGAGGTGGCCCCCGTCATCCAGGTCGATGGTGGCGCTGTATCCCGGTCGGGAGATGCCCTCGGCGACCTGATCGAGCTCCGCCTCGGGTTCCAGCGGCGCCAGGAGCTGGGCGAACGACTCCGGGGCCAGAGCGTGCGGGGAGACCACGGTCAGGTCCCGCACGTGGAAGGGATGCGGCTCCAGACGGTGGCCGTCGTCGGTGACCACGGCGCCGTACAGCCTCCGACCCAGCGACCAGACGAGGTCGAGAGCGCGCCGCTCGGCCCCGAAGGGCACGCCCTCCGGGAAGGCCCTCCCGTAGCCATGGGAGTCGGTCATGCCCTCGGGCATCGGATCCTCCCGCTCACGCGGCGCGTCCACGGTCCAGCGGCCGGCGCCGCGCGGGGAGTGATCCGGCACCAGGCGGGTGTCGTCCCCGCAATCGATGACCCCGTCGGGCCCGAGCTGCGCCTGCGGACGGACGTTGCGCACCATCGCCAGCACGTCCTGCGGGTCGGTGTCCCTCGGCAGCTGCAGACGGTGGCCGGTGCGGGTCGGCACGGCGCTGTCGGTCGCAGTGCCGTCGGTCGCAGTGCCGTCGGTCGCGGCGCCGTCGGTCTCGGCACTGGTCGGCGCGGTGCCGTCGGTCGGGACACTGGGGTCGGTCACTGTCCCTCCTGCACGGGGATCGAGGTGCGATGGAAGTTCTGGGCGGAGCGGGAGGGCGTCGGCCCCCGCTGGCCGAGGTATCGGTTGAGGTTGCCGGCGCTGCCATAGGGGTTGTCCGCGGCGCTCGAGAGCCGGAAGAAGCACAGCTGGCCGATCTTCATGCCCGGCCAGAGCGCCACGGGCAGGGTCGCCATGTTCGACAGCTCCAGGGTGATGTGCCCCTGGAAGCCGGGGTCGATGAAGCCGGCCGTGGAGTGTGTCAGCAGGCCGAGCCGTCCCAGCGAGCTCTTGCCCTCCAGCCGGGCGGCGACGTCGTCGGGCAGCGTGATCTGCTCGTAGGTCGAGGCGAGCACGAACTCGCCGGGGTGGAGCATGTACGGCTCCTGCGGGTCCACGGCGATCTCGCGGGTGAGCTCCCCCTGCTCCTGGGCGGGGTCGATCATCGCGTACTTGTGGTTGTCGAAGAGTCGGAAGTAGCGGTCGATCCGCACGTCGACGGAGGCGGGTTGGATCATCGCATCGTCGAAGGGGTCCAGTCGCACCCGTCCGGCCTCGATCTGGCTCCGGATGTCATGGTCGCTCAGCAGCACGGCGCCCACCCTATCCGCACCGACGTCGCGAGGGCAGGGGCGCCCACCCCGTCGACCGCCTCCGCTCGTCCCGTCGGCTGCCTCCGCTCAGTTCGCACCATGGTCCCGGCTCAGGTATGCTGGTCCGCGTTGCCCCGAGCAACGGCGTTCGTCGAGATCGTCGCGGCCCGGTCGGCGATGCGCGGGTGTAGTTCAATGGTAGAACTTCAGCTTCCCAAGCTGACAGCGCGGGTTCGATTCCCGTCACCCGCTCCCCCGGAACCGTCGGCCCTTCGGCCGACGGTTCTTCTGTCTCCGACCCCGACAGGAGAGCTCCACCGCAGGCGTCGGCGCGATTCTCCGCCCCCATTCGTCGTGGTGTAAGAATGCGTCATGCCCAAGATCATCGGAGGCTCCCTCGAGGAGCATCGCGAACGCACGCGCGAGAAGATCTTCGTCGCGCTCGCCGAGCTGCTGGAGACCCAGGACTTCGAGACGATCACGTTCTCGCGGATCGCGACCGCCGCCGACGTCGGCCGCACCGCGATGTACAACCACTTCCCGGACCGCGAGACCCTGCTGGTCGAATACGCGCTGCACGAGACCTCCGACTACATCGCCCAGCTGCGGGCCGGGGTCAGCGAATCGGCCACGCCCCGCGAGGCCGCGCTCGCCTACGTGCGGACCCAGCTGGAGCTGACGGTCTCCTTCCACATGCCGCAGTCGATGGGCAAGGCGTCCCTGACCCCTGATGCGGTCGCACGGATGCGCGAGCACGTGGTGCTGATCGAGGACGTGCTGCGGCGGATCGTGGACGACGGGATCGCCAGCGGCGACTTCGACGCCGACCTCGACGTCGACGCGACGGTGCCGATCATCAACTCGCTGCTGGTCGGATCGGCCGCCAGAGGGTTCTCGCGCCCCGCTCTGGAGCAGTTCGTGCTGCGGGGGCTCGGCGCGGCGGTCTGATCACCGCACCGGGGCGGCCCGGACGAGGACCGACATCCCCCGACAGCACCGTCGGCAGGGGCGAGAGGGCCGGGCCCGTTCCTCCCGGGCTCGGGAGCGCGGGAGGAACGGGCCCGGGGCCCCGGGCGCGCCGGGCACGAGGCCCCGGAGGTGCCGGGCGCGGGCCCCTGCGGGTCAGCGCGAGCCTCTGCCGCCGCCCTTCCGAGTGCCTCGTCGCTTCGCCCGCGTCCCCGAGGAAGCGGGTCTGGTCACGGCCGCCGAGACCTGCTCGGCGTCCTCCTCCTCGACCTCCCAGTCCATCGCGTCCAGACCGTCGGAGGGCTCCTCCTCGGCGCGTGAGAACAGCGGGCGGGAGATCTCCCCGATCTCATCCTCCAGGTCGACCTCCGCCGCCGTCGAGGCGATCACCCAGCAGGTCAGCGCGATGATCAGGGCGATGACCGCGATCCCCCAGCGCAGGTACATGCTCGTGCCGTCGGTGCTCATCGCCACCATGGCGGAGACGCCGAGGGCCGAGAGCAGGGACGAGGTCAGCAGCAGCGGCAGCGCCACCGAACCGATCGCGGAGCGCAGGGTGCCGGTCAGCACCGCGCCGCCGAGGGCGCCGGAGTGGCCCCAGGAGCCGGGACCGCCGTAGCGGCCGTGGCCGATGATCGCGGCCGCGTTCTCCAGGGTCGCACCGGCTCCGAGCGACCACAGACCGAGAGCGAGGGCGGTCAGGGCGGCCCCGATCACCAGCCCCGGCAGCGCGGCCGGACCGAGTCCGAAACCGGCCACGATCGGCATCAGCACGACGATCACCACGGCGGGCAGCACGGCACGACGCACCATGTCCGGAAGGTCCTCGAGGTTCACCACGGCGCGCTTCTCGAGCATCGCCGCCCGGGTCTCGACGACGGCGCTCGCGCCCAGCCGGCGGGCGCCGTCCAGGAGCGAGGCGGTCACCAGCAGGACCGCGACCACTCCCAGGCCGATCCCGCCCACCAGCGGCAGGGAGGTGGGGCTCAGCCCATGCAGGGCGCGGTCCTCCCAGACGGTCGCCGCCCGCGGTGCGACCTGGAGCGCGGTGGCGATGGGCCCGAGCGCGGCCAGCGCCGTGAGCGTCGCCGCGAGCAGCAGAGCGGCCCGGGGGCCGGTGGCGGCGCCGGCGGCGGCATCGCGCAGCGAGCGCTCCGCCTCCGGGCGGTCCACGAGGGTCGGCGCCATCAGCGATCCGGCGTGGGCGACGGCCACCACCAGTGCCCCGAGGCCCGTGAAGGACAGCAGCGCCAGCGCCATGGCCGGCACACCCGCGCTGAGCACGCTGAGCACGCCGGCGACGATCAGCAGCAGCGCGAGGGCCCCCGCCGCGAGCAGCGCGGTGGAGCCGAGGCCGGCGGTGGTGCCCAGCGCGCCGCCGGTGCGGCTGGTGCGGGCGGTGCGCAGCACGGTGGAGCCGATCCTGTTGCCCGTCCCGTCCAGCAGCAGGATCGCGGCGAGCGCGACGACGACGCCGAGCCCGAGGGCCGAGGCGGCCGCGACGCTGGGCGAGATCGTGTACAGCGTGACCATGTCCAGCAGGGCGCTCGCACCGCGGGAGTCGTCGGTCTGGGAGACCAGCGTCCCCAGATCGGAGCCCGCCTGGGCGATCTGCGGCTCGAGCTGTTCGCGCGGCAGCGGCTGCGGGCCGGTGATGGCCTGGTCGGTGAAGTTCTCCATGCCCACCTGGGGGAAACGCAGGTCCTTGTAGGCCGAGGGGAGCCACAGCGCGGCGGCCGCGACCATCCCGGCACCGCCGAGGAGGGCGGGGACGACCCCGCCCAGGCGCAGCGCCCCGCGCTCGTGCCCGGGCTGTCCGCGGTGCGGGACGAGGGCGACGACGCCGCCGGCCAGCAGCGCGACGCCGAGGGCGAGCAGCACCACCAGGATGCCCTCGGCTGCGAGCACCGGGACTCCCAGCAGGACGCCGACGGCCGCGGCCGCGGTGGTCAGCGCGACCAGGTCGGCGCTGCCGGCGGCGCCGCGGCGGAACATGCGCGCCCCGCGCAGCGGCGCGGCTCCGAGGTTGGCCGGGTCGTCGGTGTCGATCTCGTGCTCATCGGCGCCGACGAGGATCGCGGAGGAGGCCGCGGCGGTGTCGAGCGGAGCGGCGGTCGCGCGGAGGGCGAGTGCCGAGATGGCCGCGCCCCCGGCCAGCGCCATCAACGCCGAGGAGCCCGCGGCCTGCAGGAACCACACGACGATGACGACCGGGAGGATCGCCACGGCCAGCGCCCCGGTGGTCGTCAACGCCCCCAGTCGGGAGATGAGGGCGGGGCGACGCTCGGGATCCAGGCCCAGCGAGGCCAGCTGCACGGCCAGCCCGCGCCACGCGGCGAACGGTCCCAGCGCCAGGCCGACCACCATCATCGCCGAGCGCAGGATGCGGTCGTCGGTCGATCCGGGCACCAGGTACAGCAGCACCACGGCGGGCAGTCCGACCCACAGGATGATCGACCCTGCGGCAGACAGCTGTCGGCCGAGACGACGTCCGAGGTCGTCGTCGACCTCGGCGGCGTCCTCGTCGCGCTGCAGACGGCTGGGGACGACCGCGCCGGCGACCAGGGCGGCCACGGAGAGCAGGCCGAGCACCAGCAGGGTCACGGCGATGTCATCGCCCAGGGGGAATTGCGTGATCAGGTCCAAGAGACAGCTTCCGACGTCGGGGCTCTGCAGGGTCGCAGGGCGGCTCAGGCGAGCAGGGACAGATCCAGGTGGGTGGGGGCGCCGTCGACGACGCGGATCGGCACGCCCCAGTCCTGCTGATGCATGTGGCAGGCGGGGAACTCGACCGCGGGATCGGCGTCACAGGAGGCGGCACGGGCGCTGACGTGCAGGACACCCTCGGAGTAGGCGGGATCCAGGGTCAGGGTGCGCTCCAGCGACGTGTCGACGCCGGACCCGTCGGTCAGCATGGCCGACGGAGTGGTGGAGACGGTGACCTGGGTGGAGGGGCCCAGCGAGTCGTCGAGCTTGTGCCCCTCGGGCGGGGTGAACAGCACGCGCACCGTCAGCGGCCCGGGACCGACGTCGGTGACGGGGCGCTCGGAGCGCTGGGCGCCCAGGTCGATGACGCGCTCGGCTGCCTTGGCGACCGGCACCCAGGTGACGCGGTGGGCCCCGGACTCCACCACGATCAGCTGACCGATGCCGTCGACCGGGGGGCCGACGATCGCATCGGAGGGCTCATCGAGATCGGTCGCGACGGTGACCACGGTGACCGAGGCGGACGACTCGGCGTCGTCCTCCGCGTGCTCCTCGATGATCCGGATCGACCCGTTGTAGGTATCGACGACCGCGATGCGGCCGTCGGGCAGAGCGGTGACCGCCAGGGGATGCTGGAGGCGCGCGACGTCCGCGGAGCCGTCGACGTGGCCGAAGTCGAACAGCCCCTGTCCGACGAGCGTGCTGACCTGCATGGTCTGTGGGTCGAGCACGCGCACCGCGGAGGTCTCGGAGTCGGCGACGACGATCCGGCCGTCGCGCAGCTCGTCGAGGCCGGAGGGCTGCGCCCACCAGGAGGAGACGGCGGCGCCGTCGATCAGCCCTTCCTGGGTGGTGCCGGCGAGCACCATCAGGGCTCCGGTGACCGGGTCGAAGGTCCACAGCTGGTGGATGCCGGCCATGGCGATCACCGCGCGGTTCAGCACGCGGGACCAGGTCAGATCCCACGGGGTGGACAGCGCGTAGCTGCGCGCATCGCCCTCGCCGCGCGGCTGCTGATCGCCCTGCATCCACTGCGAACCCGAGCCGGCGACGGTGCTCACCTCGGTCGCGGTGCGCGAGCGCAGCAGGCGATCCTGACCCACCTTCACCCCGCGCAGGAGATGATTGGAGGTGTCGGTGACCAGCAGGTCGTAGCCGACCTCGGCGGCGACGTCGTCCGGGAGCGCGAGAACGCCGTTGGGCTCGGCGAACTGGGCGGTCGCGCCGTCGCCGTCCGCGTGGCCGCGGGCGCCGGTGCCGATGATCTCGTCGACGGTGTGGCCCTCGTCCTGGAAGACCACAAGGCGGTGCTGGCCGGCGTCGGAGACCACCAGACGCCCGTCGGGCAGCGTGGTGAGCTTGGACGGGAAGCGGAGGGTCTGGGGCACCCGCTCGGTCAGCACGGTCGGCGCGGGTCCGCGGCGCAGCGAACCGTCGGCCTCCCCTTCGACGACGAGGCGGGCGACCAGCTGGTCGATGTTCTCCCCGTGGCCCTCGCCGGAGAGGTTGCCGGCGATGCGCCCGTGGGTGTCGAGCACCATCAGGGTCGGCCAGGCACGGGCGCCGTACTCGGTCCAGGTCTCCAGCTCCGGGTCGTCGATGACCGGGTGGGAGACCTCGTAGCGCTCGATGTTCGCCGCCAGCGCCTCGGGATCCTTCTCGAACTCGAACTTCGGGGAATGGACGCCGACGATGACCAGCTCATCGGCCCACTTCTCCTCCAGAGGACGCAGCTCGTCGAGCACATGCAGACAGTTCACGCAGCAGAACGTCCAGAAGTCCAGCAGCACGATCTTGCCCCGCAGCGACTCCAGGTCGAGGTCGACGCCGCCCGTGTTCAGCCACCCGCGCCCACGCAGCGGGGAGCCGTGGGCCCGGTCGGTCAAGGGCGCGGAGGGGTCGCTCGGTGTGGTCATGGGGTCCAGTGAACCCTGTTTCGAGGCGCAGTGGCCAACTCAGGTGACGGTCGTGGACATTCGCACTCCCGACGCGCGGGAGCGGTCGGGGCCGCGGGCCGGTGCATCGGGCCGCTCACCAGGTGGCGATCCATGCGGCCAGGTCCGGGTCGGTCAGGGAGCCCAGGACGAGATCGGCCTCCGGAGCGGGATGGCCGGGTGCCGGCACCGCGATGAGCCGCAGCCCGGCGTCCCGGGCGGCGCTCGCTCCGGTTCCGGAGTCCTCGAGGGCGAGGGCCTGATCGGGCTGGACCCCGAGGGCACGGGCGGCCCGGGCGTACATGTCGGGGGCCGGTTTCGGGTGCTCGACGGTGTCCGAGGCCTCCAGCACGGCGAAGTGCTCCCGCAGGCCGCCGAGGCGCAGCTTGTCCTGAAGGGATTCCAGCCAGGAGTTGGAGGCGCAGCCCAGCGGGACGCGGGCCCCGGCCGCTTCGACGATCTCGCGGGCGCCGGGCAGCAGGCGGATGCCGCCGCCGAGCTCCCGGTCGAAGGCGACGTGGAGGTCGGCCAGGAGAGCTTCGCTGCTGCTGTTCGAGCGGTCGGCGAGGATCGTCGCCGCGTCCTCGATGGTCGAGCCGTGCAGCGCGGTGTCGTCCTCCGGGCGCAGCTGCGCGCCGTGGGCGGCGACCACGGCGTCCTGGGCGAGCTGCCAGACGCTCTCGGTGTCCAGCAGCAGCCCGTCGCAGTCGAAGACGACCGCCTGCGGCGTCCAGTCGCCGAAGACCTGCCGGAACCGCTCGGGATCGCCCGTGCCGGGAGCTGGAGCCGGTGTGCCGGGGGCAGGAGCCGGCGTGCCGGGGGACGTCGATCCGGCCGTCCGGTCGCCGGCACCGGGGGCGGGAGTCATCGCCGCACGTCCCAGCCGGCGATCCAGTCGGTCAGCACGTCGTCCTCGAGGGTGGTCAGGCGGCGCTGGGCGCGGGGGTCCTGCCCGGGGATGGACGGCACGGCGATCAGGTGCAACCCGGCGGCGAGCGCGGCGGCCGCTCCGGTCTCGGAGTCCTCGAAGCCGAGGCAGTCGGTGGGGTCGACGCCGAGCATCTCGGCGGCCCGCAGGTAGATGTCCGGCGCGGGCTTGGGATGGGTGATGTCCTCGACCGCGACGTGGGCGTCGACCACCGCGTCCAGGCCGGTGGCCTCGAGCTTGTGGTCGAGCATGTCCCGCGGGGAGTTCGAGGCGATCGCCACCGGGCGCTTCGCGGCCACCGCCCGCACGGTCTCCATGCCGCCGGGCAGCGGAACCAGCTGCTCGCGGCCGCGCAGGCCCTCGCGATGGGCGGCCAGCAGCTCCTCGGCGACGATCTCAGGAGACTTGTCGACCAGGCGGCCGATCACGGTCACGACCATCTCCGCCGACTGTCCGGTGACCTGACGGCGGGTGGCGGGGTCCATCCGGACCTGGTGCATCGCGAGGTAGGCGTCCTGCACGCGAACCCATTCGGCCTCGGTGTCCACCAGCAGTCCGTCGAAGTCGAAGATGACGGCGGCGGGAGTCCAGGAGGGCGGCCAGTTGTCCAGCGGGGACGACGGCAGGGGCGCGGGTGCGGAGCTCATGATGGCCCCAGCGTATCGATCCCGCCTGCACGATGTCTCACCGCTGAGCGACTCTGCGCCCCGCGTAATCCGCACGGCCCGGTGGGCCGGCTGCCCTCGCCGAGCACCTCACGCTCCCCTGTGCACTGGCACGCTCCGCTGGGCGCTACCCCGCGCCGCCGTGCGCTGCCCCGCTCCGCCATGCCGCGAAAAGTGCCAGAAACATGGAACCTCACACGACACAACACGGCAGCGGGGCGACGCGGGCGCTCGGCGCGGAGGTCAGCTCGCGGCGACCAGTCCTCGTTCGATGTCGGCGAGGATGTCGTCGATGTGCTCGACGCCGACGCTCAGGCGCACGAATCCGGGCTCGATGCCGGCGGCGCGCTGCGCCTCCTCGCTGAGCTGGGAGTGGGTCGTCGAGGCGGGGTGGATCACCAGGGAGCGCACATCGCCGATGTTCGCCACGTGCGAGTGCAGGGTGAGGGCGTCGACGAAGCGTCGACCGGCCTCGAGCCCGCCGGGCAGGACGAAGCCGAGCACGCTGCCGGCGCCGCGCGGGAGGTACTTGTCCGCGGTCGCCTTGTACGGCGAGGAGTCCAGCGACGCCCAGGTCACGGTGCCCACGCGGTCGTCGGCTTCGAGGGATGCGGCGACCCGATGGGTGTTCTCCAGGTGGCGCTCCATGCGCAGCGGCAGCGTCTCCAGCCCCTGCCCGATGAGGAAGGCGTTGAACGGGGAGATGGCCGGGCCGAGGTCGCGCAGCAGGTTGGTGCGGGCGCGGGTCGCGAAGGCGGCGGGGACCCCGGCGAAGACGAGGCCGTTGTAGGACTCGTCGGGTTCGGTGAACTGCGGGTACTTCTCGGCGTGGGCGGAGAAGTCGAAGCTGTCGCCGTCG
Organism: Brachybacterium fresconis; assembly: GCF_017876515.1. Lineage (NCBI taxonomy): Bacteria > Bacillati > Actinomycetota > Actinomycetes > Micrococcales > Dermabacteraceae > Brachybacterium > Brachybacterium fresconis. Next base: position 1,819,880 of record NZ_JAGIOC010000001.1, read on the forward strand.
ACGATGACGCCGGCGATCGAGGTGCCGTGGCCGCCGAGGAACTTGGTGGCGGAGTGGACGACGACGTCGGCGCCGTGCTCGAGCGGTCGCAGCAGGAACGGGGTGGCGACGGTGTTGTCGACGATCAGCGGCACCCCGACCTCGTGGGCGACGTCGGCGACGGCCCGCAGGTCCGGGATGTCCTGCTTGGGATTGGGGATGGACTCGACGAAGAACGCCCGCGTGGTCTCGTCGGCCGCGGCACGCCAGGAGGCAGGGTCCGTGGGATCTTCTACCCACTGCGGGGTGATGCCCAGGCGGCTCAGGGTGTGCTTGAACAGGTTGTACGAGCCGCCGTACAGGCTCGGGGAGACGGCCACCGAATCCCCGGCGCCGGCGAGGTTCAGGATCGAGATCGTGATGGCGCTCTGCCCGGAGGCCACCAGCAGGCCCGCCGCGCCGCCCTCGAGAGCGGCGACCCGGTCCTCGACCGCGCTCTGCGTGGGGTTGGTGATGCGGGTGTAGATAGGGCCGGCCTCGGTGAGCGCGAAGCGATCCGCGGCGGACTCCGCCGTCGGGAACACGAAGCTGGTGGTCTGATGGATCGGCAGGGCGCGCGAGCCGGCGTCGGAGTCCGGCTGCTGACCGGCGTGGACGGCGAGGGTCTCGAACTTCTGGGGCTGCTCGGTCATGGGGGCTCCTTCTCAGAACGGTGTTGCCCCCAGCGTGGCGCATCGTCGTCGTGGCATCGAGGATCGTGAACCCGTATGACACCGCCGCCTGCCCTGCGGCCGCCCGCGGGGCCGTCGCGTTCACCCCGCAGCCACCCCGAGCCCGCCACCGCGGCCTTTCGCAGCGGGACCGGCGCGGGAGCACCGCGGCCGGGTCTCATCCCGGCAGCGCGAGCAGCTCTCCCTGCCAGCGGCTGCGCAGCCAACGGTCGTGCGACGCGATCAGCACGGTGCCCGGCCAGTCGGCCAGCGCGCTCTCGAAGCGGGTCGCGGTGACCAGGGCCAGGTGGTTGGTGGGCTCGTCCAGGACCAGCAGCTCGGGCGGGTCCAGCAGCAGAGCGGCGAGCATGACCCGACGCAGCTGACCGCGGGAGAGCAGATCGAGGGGTCGGGTCAGGTCGCGGGGATGGACCAGACCGAACAGCTCCGGCACGGCGTCGTCCTCCGACGGGGGTCGGCCCCCGCCCGCGCCACCGGCCGTGCCCGCGCCGCCGACCGTGCCGGTGCCCGTGCCGCCGACCGTGCCGGCAGCTCCGTCCGTGCCCGCGGCGGCTGCCCGCAGGTGCTCGCCGACGGTGCGTCCCGGGAACGCCGCATCGTCCTGACCGAGGTAGCCGATGCGCAGTCCTCGGGGGCGGTCGACGGTGCCGTGCGTGGGGGCGAGGTGACCGGTCACGGTCTCCAGCAGCGTCGATTTCCCGGAGCCGTTGGCACCCGTGACCAGCAGATGCTCCCCGGCCGACAGGCTGAACGAGACGGGGCCGAGGCGGCCGTCGACGGCGAGGTCGCTCGCCGTCAGCAGCACCCCGCCGGCTGCTCCCCTGCCGCTCCCTGCGGCCGTGCCGCCTCCTGCGACGGCACCGCGTCCCGCTCCCGGGCCCTTCGCTGATCTGCCCCGGCCGGGCACCGGCGGCAGATGGGTGAAGTGCAGCTCCGCGGGAGGCTTGCGGATCTGGTCCTGCTCGAGCTGGGCGAGCCGGGCGCGGGCCTCCCGCAGCCGGCGGGAGACGACGGTGGCGTTGCGGTCCGCGTAGAACTTCTTCGACGCCCTCGCCTCGGTGCGCGGCTCGGCACCGACGTGGCCGACGGTCGCGGAATCCTTCACGGCCTGGCGCAGGTCCCTCAGCTCGTCCTGCTCGGCGCGGAAGCGGTGCTCCCAACGGTCCCGCGCGGAGAAGCGGGCCACCAGGTAGTCGCTGAACCCGCCCGTGGAGAGGGTCAGCCCGCCCGGCTCGTCGCGGGCCGGGGACTCGGCGGGGTCGAGGTCCAGCTGCGCCGCCGTGGCGTCGTCGAGGAAGGCGCGATCGTGGCTGGCGATGAGCACCGGGCCCCCGTGGGCGGCGATGGTGGCGGTGAGGAAGGCGGCGCCGTCGTCGTCGAGATGATTGGTGGGCTCGTCGAGCAGCCAGGTGGTGGGGCGGGAGATCAGCAGGTGCGCGAGGGCGAGACGTTCGCGCTGGCCCCCACTGATCTCCCCCAGCGGCGTCGCGGGGACGATCTCGTCGAGAGACAGCCCGGCCAGGACGGTCTCGGCCCGACGGTCCGCGTTCCAGACATCGGCGAGCGTGGCCTCGGCGAGCAGCTCGTCGTAGCGGTGGGCCGCCTGGGCCGCGGGCTCGCCGTCGCCGGCGGCGAGGGCCTCCCCCGCGGCGACGAGCTCGCGCTCCAGGCGCCGGGATCGCTCCAGCGCGTCGGCGACGACGTCGGCGAGTGCGGTGGCGGGGCCGGCGGGCAGCTCCTGGTGCAGGACGCCGACGGGGCCGGGGGCCGACGCCGTCCCGGCGTCGGGGGCCAGGTCCCCGGCGAGGATCCGCAGCAGCGTGGATTTGCCGCTGCCGTTCTCCCCGAGCAGCCCGGTGGGTCGTCCCGCGGGCACCACGAGGCTCACATCGGTCAGGACGCGCCGGTCGGGGTAGGAGAAGGACAGACCGTCCGCCCGCAGGTGCAGGCGAGGGTCCCCGGAGTCGGTGCGGCCGACCGGGACGGCGGACGACGGGGAGCCGACGGGCGGCGTCGGGCGGGCGGGGCGCACGGGCGGCGTCGAGTGCGCGGCGGACGTCGAGTGCGCAGAGGGTGAGGAGTGCGTAGGCATGGATCAGCTCCGGATCACGAGGAATCGGGGACGGCGGGGCTGATCACAGACGCATGCGTCGGAGTCTAGGGACCCCGCGGCGGCCGCGTCGAGCGATTATCCACGGCCCCGTCGCGGCGCCTGCGGAGCGCGCGGCACGGGGCCACCAGCGGGGTGGTCACGCCTCGGCCGGCCCGTCGGCCCCTTCTCGCAGGGCGGCGACGGCCGTGCGGATCCCGGCGGGGTCCCCGACCCGCTGGGCATCCCGGGGATGCTCGGCGAGCGCGGCCTCGGCGGCAGCCACGTCGACCTCGGCGAGCAGAGCGACCAGGGCGGGCCGGACGCTGCCATCGGCCGCCTCGAGCACCTCCGCGGCCCGCTCCGCGCTCTGACCGGTGGCCTGCACCAGCATCCGCACGGTGCGGCCGACGAGTTTGGCATTGGTGGGGCGCACGTCGATCATGAGATTCCCGAAGGTGGTCCCCAGGCGCACCATCGTGGCGGTGGACAGGGCGTTCAGGGTGAGCTTCTGGGCGGTGCCGGCCTTCATCCGGGTCGAGCCGGTGACCACCTCGGGGCCGACGTCCAGCAGGATCGGGATGTCCACGGCGGAGGCGAGCTGCGCCTGCGGGTTCGCGGAGATCAGCGCGGTCGGCAGGCCCCGTTCCCGGGCCTCGGCCAGGGCGCCGCGCACGAAGGGTGTGCGGCCGCTGGCGGCGAGGCCGATGACGACGTCCCCCGACCCGCAGCTGCGGGCGACCAGATCGGCTCCGGCGTCCGAGTCGTCCTCCGCCCCCTCGACAGCGGTGAGGAAGGCGCCCGGACCGCCGGCCAGGTGCGCGGTGACCATGGACTCGTCCGCGTTGAAGGTGGGGGCGAGCTCGACCGCGTCGAGCACGGCCAGCCGTCCCGAGGTGCCGGCGCCGACGTAGTGGACCGTATGCCCGCCGGAGATCGCGGCGACGCACACCTCGATCAGCTCGGCCAGCGGCCCGGCCTGTGCCTGCACGGCGGCGGCGACGGTCGCGTCCTCGGAGAGGATCACGTCCACCATGCCGCGGGCATCGAGCGCATCGAGCTCGGCGCTGGCCGGGTTGCGCTCCTCGGTCGGAGAGGCGAGGTCCACCAGTGCGGTCACGTCATCGGGGTCGGTCACGGGGTCTCCTGGGATCGGGGCCGGGGGCCGCACCCAGCGTAGCGAGGCTCGCCCGGACCGTCCTCGCCCTACGATGAAGCCCTGATCCGGGGAATCGCCACAGTGAGGACCATCATGGACGCCGACGCCTCCGACCCGACCCGCGTCGTGATCGCCGGGGACATCGGCGGCACCCGCTCGCGGCTGGTCCTCGCTCCGCTGGGAGGAGGGGTGAGGGCCGAGGCCGAGGGGCCGGGCGCGAACCTGCGCTCCTCGGGCTCCGCCGCCCTGGACCATCTGGCCGACACCGTGGCCGCGGTCCTGGAGGACGGCCGCCACGAGCTCGGCGACGGGATCGAGGTCGCCGCGGTCTCGCTCGGCATCTCGGGCGCCGGTCCGGCTCGGGCGCACGAGGTGGCCGCCGCCGTCGGCGAGCGGCTCGCGCGTCTCGGCATCCCCGAGGACCGTCTGCTGGTCACCGATGATCTGCACACCGCCTTCCTCGCAGGAGGCGTGGGCGATGACGGGCTGCTGGTGCTGGCCGGCACCGGCGCGGTGGCCGTCCGCTTCCAGCAGCGTGAGGCGGTCGCTCGCCGCGACGGGATGGGCTGGCTGCTCGGCGACATCGGCTCGGCGGTGTGGCTGGGACGGCGCACCCTCCAGGCGGTCGCGGCGGACCTCGACGGGCGCGGCCGACGGACCCACCTGACCGAGCAGGTCGCCGACATGCTGGATCTCGATCTGCGCGACGGACTGCTGCCGCCCTCCCCCACCGGCGACCCGCGCCAGGATCTGATCCGCGCCCTGGACGAGCACCTCCCGGCCGGAGCGCCGGCCGCTCTCGGACGGTTCGCCCGCCTGCCCGGCACGGTCCCCGAGGACCCGGCCGCCCGCGAGATCCTCGACACCGCCGTGCGGCACGTCATGGACACCGTGCGGGCGCTGGATCCGGAGGGGGGCCTGCCCGTGGTGCTGGCCGGTTCGGTGCTGGCCACCCCCGGGCCGATCCACGACGAGATCACCACCGGCCTCGAGGCCGACGGGCGCTCCTTCACCACGGCCTCCTCCGGTCTTCCCGGTGCCCTGCTGCTGGCTCGGGAGAAGGCCGGCGAGAACCGGGGATGACCGTCGCGGTCCGTTCGTGGGTCGCTCGTGAGCCGCTCGAGGTCCGTTCGTGGGCAGCTCGTGCGCCGCCCGCTGACCGTCCCCTGACCACCCGGTGACCGCCCGCTCCGGATGACGGGGCCCGGAGTGCGTCCGGGGCCGGAGCCGTGCAGACTAGGATGGCCAGCGTCAGCCCGCCGCTGAGCCGGGCGTCCGGGGATCTCTCCGGCCGCCGCGCGCCGTCCGACCCGGAAGGTTCTGCTCGATGCCCGACCTCCACGACCAGATCTCCACCCGCGACAAGGTGCTGATCATCGGCGCCGGGCCCGCCGGCCTCGCAGCCGCTGCGGCCCTGAAGGCCCTGGAGGTCCCCTTCGACCTGGTCGACCGGGCCAAGCACGTCGGCGGCATCTGGAACGAGGAGCGCGAGGACACCCCCGTGTGGCCCGCGCTGGAGATGATCTCCTCGCGGGAGTTCACGCAGTACGAGGACATGCTGCA